>JABWBN010000306.1 GCA_013360485.1 Burkholderiaceae bacterium
GTGGCCACGCGCAGGCCAGCGCGCACAGCGCGGCCACGGCCCGCATGGCGATCGTCGGGGGTGCGGACCGTCCGGCCCTCGGGGGGGAAGCATGCATCGTCGCCTATGATCGCATCACCACGTTGCCCGCACGTTTCCGCGGGCCGCACCGCCCGCAGCGCCCGCGCATGAACTCCCCGCTCACCCACTTCGACGCCCAGGGCCAGGCCCACATGGTGGACGTGGCCGACAAGGCCGCCACCCACCGCATCGCCCGCGCCACCGGTCGCATCCGCATGCAGCCGGCCACCTTCGCCCTGGTGGCTCAGGGCCAGGCGAAGAAGGGCGATGTCATCGGCATCGCCCGCATTGCCGCCATCCAGGCCGCCAAGCGCACCGCCGACCTGGTGCCGCTGTGCCATCCGCTGCCACTCACCCGTGTGGCCGTCGAGTTCGAACTCGACGAAGCCGGCAGCACCGTGCGCTGCACCGCGCAGGCCGAGACCGTGGGCCGCACCGGCGTGGAGATGGAAGCCCTCACCGCCGTGCAGGTGGGCCTGCTCACGGTCTACGACATGTGCAAGGCCGTCGACCGCGGCATGGTGATGGACGACATCCGCCTGCTCGAAAAGCAGGGGGGGAAGTCGGGGCATTGGGTGGCTGCGACCCCTTGAGCCCTGCCCCTAGAATCGCGCGCACTTCCAGCGCCCTCCGACTGTCGATGAACTCACATCCTTCGCCGCAGCGGATCGCCCGCACCTATCAGTTCTACGCACCTATTTACGACAGACTCTTTGGCGCCGTGCTCGAGCCGGGGCGGCGGGCGCTGGCTCGCGCCGTCGAGGCCACCCAGCCCGACCGGTTGCTGGAGGTGGGGGTGGGTACCGGGCTGATGCTCGAGGACTACCCGAGCCAGACACATGTCACCGGCATCGACCTGTCGCCGCACATGCTGGAGCACGCGCGGCGCCGCGCACGGCACTTGGGCCGCAACAATGTGTCGTTGCATGAAATGGATGCGGAGAGCATGGCGTTTCCGGACAGTGGGTTCGACTGCGTGACGCTCCCGTACGTGTTGTCGGTCACAACCGATCCGAGGCGACTCGTCGCAGAAGCGCGCCGCGTGTGCAAGACCGGCGGCACGATCATCGTGCTCAATCACTTCAGCGGCAGCCGGTTCTGGTGGTTGCTCGAGCGCTCCGTGCGAGCCGTGGCAGACCGCATCGGCTTTCGCTCCGACTTCGCGTTCGACGAGCACATCCTCGCGCACGACTGGGAACTGATATCAGTTACGCCGGTCAACTTGTTCGGGTTGTCCCGGCTGGTTGTCCTGCGCAATGTCTGAAGCCCCGTCTGGGAGACGCGCCGCGGCCTCGGCCGCGAGAGAGCTGGTGCTCTGGACTGCGCTGATCGGTGCGTTTTTGTACGTCTACGCCGGGCACCCCGCAGGCGGTCCACAGGCCGTTTGGCCACACGTGAAGGTCGTCGGTTGGGTCGCTATGGCGCTGGCAGGCCTGCGCATGGCGGTATGGCGCTGGCTGCCCGGCCGTGCTGCACCACGGCTCGCGGCAGCAGCTATTGCTACGACCGCGACGCTGCTCTTGTCGGGCTACTACCTTCTGGTGGTCACGGGTCTGTGGTCATGGGGACGAGTCGCCAGTTGGTCCCTGGTAGCCCGGTATGTCGGCCAAGTGCCAGAACTCGCTCAGTCGCTGGGGGTTCCGTTGCTGGGTGCGGGCACGCTGGCGGTGGTCATCGTGACTGTCGCACTCTGGTTGGTCGATGGAACTATCACGCGTTGTGACTGGACGAACTGGGCTTCGATGCGTTTGGGACCGACCGGTGCCGGCACCGCCGCGATAGGCGCAATCGCGCTGGCAATGTTGCAACTGTCGGCTTACGCCGGTTTCCCGGCACTGACCGCGCGCGAGCCATTCAGCCTGACCTTTCTGGCGCCACCGGACGAGGGCCAGCACATGAACAGCCACATCCAGGTGTCGCCTGGAGCGGTGGCGGCCGCGCGCCGCGCGCGCGAAGGGTATCGCCCACTGGTGTTGACGCGTCGCCCCAACGTGATCCTGGTCGTGGTTGATGCGCTACGCCCCGATCGCTTATCGGCCTATGGCTACGAACGCGACACGACGCCGCACCTGGCCGCCATGCAGCGCCGTGGACAACTGGTGGTGGTGCCACGCACCGTCGCGGCATGCCCCGAGTCCTATTGCGGCCTGTTGGCCATTGCACGATCCAAGCCGCTGCACCTGATGACGGACGATGACCTGTCGCTGCACGAAGTACTGAGCAAGCACGAATATCGCATCGCGCTGATGCTCGGCGGCGACCACACGAACTTCTACGGGCTGCGCGCGGCATACGGGGCGGTGGACGACTACTTCGATGGCAGCATGGACCGCACTCGCAGCATCAATGACGACGAAAGCGTCATCGAGCGCGTGAAGGCCATGCCCGCGTGGGATGGGCGCCCCGTCATGATTCAGTTCCACCTGATGTCGGCCCACCTGCTGGGTACCCGCAGCGGCGCGTTCGAACAGTACCGTCCGGCCAAGCCTTATGTGCCGTGGCGAAAAGGCGCGGCTGCGGATCTGTCCAAACCTCAGTTCGAGACCGGCAATCACTACGACAACGGCGTGAGGCAGCTCGATGACGTCGTGCGAAGACTCATCGAGGCACTGGCCGCGCGGGAGTATCTGCGCGACGCGATTCTCGTTCTGACCGGCGACCACGGCGAGATGCTCGGTGAGCACGGTGAGTTCGGTCATGCCAAGGGTGTCTATGAGCCGGCCTTGCGGGTGCCGCTGTTGTTCGCCGCCTTCGGTGGTCCGCCGCCTGCCCTCGCCGATGCCGCCGATCGATTGGCGTCGCAACTGGACATCGCCCCGACCGTACTGCAGTACCTGGGCATACCCACGCCGGAAAACTGGATTGGTTTGCCGTTGCAGTTGCCGATGAAGCCTCGCCTGCTGGCGTTCCAGCAGGGCTACTTCGTCGGCGTCTACGACGAACGCCAGCCCGGCCGCAAGCTCAAATACTGGCGCAACATCGACACCGGCGCACAGTGGGCATTCGATGTCCTGACGGATCCCGCGGAGTCTGTGAATCTGGTGGCTCAGCTCGATCCGGCCCACCTCGATGCACTTCAGCAGACCATCCGCCCAATGGCCGCCGCTATACCACGTTAGCGAACATTTGGCCCGGCCAGCTCTGCGCGCAGGAAGGCGCGCCACGGCCATGCAACGGCCGGCGGCAGGCACTGGAACGGCGGTGGCCCATCGGCCTCACACGCCGCGAAAAACTCGTCGGCATCCGGGTTGCGGAATTCGCGCAGGCGCTGGGCCACCGTGCGTGCGGCATCCAACTCGCCCCCCTGGGCCAGGGTGCGGGCCCAGGCCATCATCAGCCGGGTATCGAGCAGGTAGTGCGGCGCGCGCCGGAAGGCCAGCGCCGTGCCGGGCAGCGGCTGGTCGTGGGTGGCCGCGGCATAGTCGGCATGATGGGCGTACAGCACGCTGCGCTGGCCATCGGCAATGCGCGACTCCAGTGAACCGGCACCCTCGCCAGGGGCATAGATCACCACCACGCGCTGGTAGTCCAGCATCGCCAGGCCACCGCCCAGCGTGACCGCCACGCCCAGCAGCGGGGTCAGCCAGGGGGCACGGCCGCGGTCCCGATCGGGGTCGGGCGCGGCACCGGCGATTGACGCATCATCGGCAGCGTCGTTGCTGCCCAGCGCATAGCCCCAGGCGCAGGCCGCGGGCAGCAGGAAGTAGGCGTACCACAGCGGGTACTCCACCATGCTGTGCACGCCGACGAGCACCACCATCATCCAGGCCGTCATCGCGGTGGTGCCGCGCTCGCCGCCCGTCGCACGCGCGCGGCGCCAGCCCTGCCACAGCGCAAGCCCGAGCAAGGCCATCACCGCCGTGGCCAGCGGCACGCCCAGTTCGGCCAGCAGGTGCAACGGCAGGTTGTGGGTGTGGTCGAAGAAGGCCGTCGGCCGGCCTGGGAAGGCGGTGAGCGACCAGGCCACGTTGAATTCACCCCAGCCGACACCGAGCCACGGCTGCTGCGCGATCAACTGCAGCGCATTGGCCCAGATGCGCAGCCGCGAATTCGGGCTCTCGCCGCCGGTCGCCTCGCCACTGGCCAGCCGCGCCGCGGCTCCGTACGCCTGTGCGCTCCAGTGGCCATAGAGGGTCATGGCGCCGTAGGACACCGCCCACAGCAGCGGCGCGGCCACCAGCAGCACCCGCGTGCGGCCCGACAGCCGCCGGTCCAGCACACCCCAGGCCGCCACCAGCGCC
>JABWBN010000307.1 GCA_013360485.1 Burkholderiaceae bacterium
GCCGCGGCCACACGCACAGGGCAGCGGGCGCTCCGGCGGGTCCCGCCGCGCGCGCACACAGCGTGTCGATCGCCGCCTCGTCGTCCTGGTCGTTCAGGCTGGTGAGATCGAGGCAGGCCAGCGCCAGGCGGGCAACTGCGATGAGTTCGTCGGACATGTCGGGTTCCTCGGCGCCGGGCGCAGCCGCGCGCGGCGCAGGGATGTGGGACTCAGCGCCGCTGCACGGCGTTGCCGGGCTCGTAGTCGGCCACCTTCAGCGGGCTGTGGCGGGCGATGTAGGCGCGCAGCACGTCGGCATCGCTGAAGCCCGAATCCACGTAGCCGGCGTGCCGGTTCAGCGGCGGGTAGCCGTCGCCACCCGTCGCAGTGAAGTTGGTCAGGGCCAGGCGGTAGCTGCGTCGGGGATCGACCGGTTGACCGGCGATGGCCACTTCTACCAGCTGGCCCGCCTCGATGCGCATGCGCACGCCGGCCGTCTGCGGGAAGGCGCCCGACCCCGGCGTCATGCGGGCGGCCGCGCGCAGGTAGTCGAGCAACTCGGCACCGCTGAGCTGCACCACGGCCACCGTGTTGGAGAACGGCTGCACCTTGAGCACATCGCGGTAGGTGATGGCGCCGGCCGGCAGTGAATCGCGCACGCCGCCGGAATTCATCAGCGCCAGGTCGGCGCCGGTCTTGTCCATCATCGCGCGGGCGATCAGCGTGCCCAGGGTCGTGGGCTGGCGCCGCACCCGGTCGCGGTCGCCATCGAGCGCACCGTCGGCCGTGCCCACCGGCGCCGACAGCCGGGCCTGGCCGGCGGCCTGGAAGGGCTGCAGGAAGGCACGCAGCTGCGGGTCTTCGGCGATCGGCGCGGTGGCCAGCACCTTCTGGCCACCGGCGCCGCGCACCTTCAGGTTCACCGGCAGCAGGGCGTACTTCACCAGCCGCACCTGGCCGGCGTCGATCTCGAAATCGGCGCGCCCCACGTACTTGCCCCATTCGTGGGCCTGCACGATCCAGGCGCCGTTCTGTCGATCGGGCGCGCAGGGCGTGCCGGGCACATAGGCGGTCACGCGCTGGTTCTCGGCGGCCATGCACACCGGGCTCTGGCTGTGGCCGCCCACGATGAGGTCCAGTCCGGGCACGGCACGGGCCATCTCCACGTCGCCCGGCGCGTTCACGCCGCTGCGCCCACCGGGGTAGTGGCCCATATGGGTGACGGCGATCACCATGTCGGCGCGCTGGCGCAGCTCGGGCACCAGCCGGGCCGCTTCGGCGGCCGGTTTGCGGAACTCGATGCCGCGGATGTTCTCGGGCAGCACCATCTTGGCCGTGTCGTCGGTGGTCAGACCCATCACGGCGATGCGCCAGCCGGCACGCTCGAAGACGCGGTACGGTTCGAACAGGCGTTGCCCGTCGCGGTAGATGTTGGCCGACAGCAGCGGAAAACGCGCCCAGGCCCGCTGGCGCGCGAGCACCGCCGGTGGCTTGTCGAACTCGTGGTTGCCCACGGCCATGGCGTCGTAGCCCAGGCGGTTCATGCCCTGGAAGTCGGGCTCGGCGTCCTGCAGGTCGGACTCGGGCACGCCGGTGTTGACATCGCCGCCGTCGAGCAGCAGCACCTGGCCGCCTGCCGCGGCGACCTCGGCGCGCACGCCGTCGATCAGCGTCTTGCGGGCGGCCATGCCGTATTCGCCATCGGCGTTGGGCCAGAAGCGGCCGTGGTGGTCATTGGTGTGCAACACCGTGAGCTTCAGCGGCGCGCGCGGGCTCACGGCGGTGGGCGTGGCGCAGCCGGCCAGGGTCAATGCGGCGGCCGCGGCGGTGGCGGCCAGCAGGAGTCGGCGATTCATGCGTATACACCTGCGCAGTGGATGAAGCCGCCGAGCATGCCACACTGCCGGCCGCCTCCGGCACCGCCAGCCGGCGCGCCGCACACCGGCCCTCGCGCCTACCCCGACCCGATCGCACAGGACCGCCCACCCGTGAGCACCACCGAGATCTACCTGATCGCGATGCTGATCATCTTTGCCGCGCCTTATGCCGTCTGGCGGTTCGGCCGCACCGACCACTATGCCCCGCTGGTGGTGGTGCAGATCCTGGCCGGCATTGCGCTGGGGCCGGGCGTACTGGGTGCTGCGCTGCCCGACTACTACGCCTTCGTCTTCAACCCGGCGGTCATCCAGAGCTTGAACGGCGTGGCCTGGTGGGCGGTGATGCTGTTCGTGTGGATCGCCGGCATCGAGCTCGACCTGGTGCGCGCCTGGCAGCACCGGCACGAGAGCGCGCTCACCGCCGCACTGGCGCTGGGCATGCCGCTGGCGCTGGGCAGCGCGGTGGGCGCGGCGATGCTGGGCTGGGCCGGCTGGATCGGGCCGCAGGGGCGGCCGTGGCAGTTCGTGCTGGGCATCGGCATGAGCTGCGCCGTCACGGCGCTGCCCATCCTCATCCTGCTGATGGAGAAGCTCGCCATCCTGCGCCAGCCCATCGGGCAGCGCATCCTGCGCTACGCCAGCCTCGACGACATCGCGATCTGGGGCGTGCTGGCGCTCATCCTGATGGACTGGACCCGGGTCGGTCGCCAGGCCGGCTTCCTGGCCGCATTCGCGCTGGCCGCCTGGGGCGTGCGGCGTTTGATGGTGGCGCTGCCCGAGTCCGACCGATGGTATGTGGGCCTGGTGTGGCTGGCGGCCTGTGCGCTGGGCGCCGACTGGTGCGGCCTGCACTTCATGGTGGGGGCCTTCCTGGCCGGTGCGGTGCTCGACGCGCAGTGGTTCGACCAGACCCGCATGGACAGCCTGCGCCACCACGTGCTGCTGGTGGTGATGCCGGTGTTCTTCCTGAGCACCGGGCTGCGCACCGATTGGCAGGTGGGCGGTGCGGCGGTGTTCGCGGCGGCGGCCGCCTTGCTGGCCGCGGCGGTGGGGGGCAAGCTCGCGGGCACGGCGCTGGCCGGTCGCCTGCTGGGCTGGCAGCCCGGGGAGGGCCGCCTGATCGGCTGGCTGCTGCAGACCAAGGCCCTCATCATGATCATCTTCGCCAACGTGCTGCTGGACAAGCACATCATCACCAGCGAGACCTTCACCGCCCTGCTGCTGATGGCCGTGGCCAGCACCATGCTCACCGTGCCCGTCACCGCGCCGCTGCTGGCGCGCATGCGCGACGTGGTGCTGCGCGAGCGCTGAGCGTTGCCGGGCGGGCGTCAGCGCGCCGGGCGGTGCGCCAGCCACACACCCAGCACGGTGAGCGCCATGCCCACCACGGCGGGTCCGTCGAGTGACTCGCCAAACATCGCCCAGGCAATCAGGGCCGTGGCCGGCGGGGTCAGGTAGAACAGGCTGGCCACGTGCACCGCGCTGCCGCGGCGGATCAGCATGTTCAGCAGGCTCACCGCGCCCAGCGACAGCACCAGCACCAGCCAGGCCAGCGCGAACACGAAGTTCGCGCTCCAGTCGACCTGCAGGGTCTCGGTGAGGGCCGCCAACGCCGCCGTGAACACCAGGCATGGGACGAACTGGATGATGGCGCCGGTGCGCAGGTCGAAGCGCGGGCAATAGCGCTTCTGGTAGAGCGTGCCCGCGGTGATGCCCAGCAGCGCCACCAGTGCAGGCACCAGCATGGTCCACAGGGCACCGAGATCGGCGCCGATGGCCTTGCGCGCGACCACCAGTGTCACGCCTGCGAACCCGAGCCCCAGGCCGACCCACTGCGCCCGACCGATGCGCTCGGCCAGCACCAGGCGCGCGCCCAGCGCCGTGACCAGCGGCTGCACGCCGACCACCAGCGACGTGACCCCGGCGGGCAGGCCATGGCCGATGGCGATGAACACGCCGCCGAGGTAGACACCCGTTACCAGGAGGCCGGACACCGCGATGTGCACCCATGCCCGCGGCGATGCCGGCCACGGCGCAGGCCACAGCACGAGCCCGGCGCCCATCAGGGCGATCACCACCGCATAGCGCACGCTCAGGAAGGTCAGCGGCTCGGCATGCGGCAGCCCGAACTTGGCGCCGATGAAGCCGGTGCTCCACAGCAGCACGAAGAGCAATGGATAGGCCGCTTCGGCCCTGAACGAACGCGACGGTGGGGGTGAGGCGGGGGCCGACATGGGAGGAGTTGGGGTGCCGGTCAGCGGCGTGGCAGGCGCCGGCGGGCCAACGGCGGCCGATACCGGATGCCGCCGAGTGGCACGCAATGGAGCGCAAACGAGCGCAAAGGCAGCAGTCTGACACGGCGCGGGCAGCCGCGCCGTCACGCGCGTTGCCGACAGCGGGTGCTCAGGCGCCCGAGCTGGCCAGCGACCCC
>JABWBN010000308.1 GCA_013360485.1 Burkholderiaceae bacterium
CTGCGGCGTCTGGGCAGCGCGCGCGACCGGGCGCAGCGCCGCGGCGGGGCTCCCGCTGGCGACGAGCGCGGTCGTCTTCAGAGCATCGGTGATCTGCATGGGCCACTCCCAACGCCAGCTGCGATTCGCACTGGCCTGCATGGGTTTTCGGCCGGTGTTGCGCGAACTTGAGGCCGACCCTGCTGCAGGCCGACGGGCGGTCGGCACGTCGGGACCCGAGTGCGACGTCCGACAGCCACTGCGCAATGCTGCGCAGTGGTCAACCCTTGTCGGTGGATTCCGCGCGCCTCTGCACAGGCTCAAGCAACGTGAACTGGCCGCGCGCGAGCAGCTTCCGGAAGTCTCGATCGAAGCTGACGAGGTGTTCACCAAGATGTGCCACGGCTGCCGACAACCAGGCATCCGGCAAGTCGTTTCCGCTCAGTTGCTTGTCGAGGCACATCTGTCTTAGCTTCGACCACTCCGGACCCAATGGCGCGAGTTGCACACCGGGCGAGTCCAGGAGTGCGTCGACGAACGCTACCGCGTCGTCGATCGGTGTCGCCATGCGGAAGATCTTGGGGCTGGTGACCAAGCGCAGGAAGCTGGCCAGCACCATCGGCATCAGCGTCACGGCTGCGCCGGCATCGGCAGCCCCGACTGCCTCCTCGAGCCAGACTCGCGCCACGGCATGATGTGGATGATCGGTGCGCGATGCAGCGACCAGTACGTTGACATCAGGCGTCATCGCCCAGCGCTTCCAGCAGCGCCTTGTTGCTCAGCGGATCGACACCATTGGCCAGACCGCCTCGGCCCTTGAACACAGGCAGGCGGACCCGGGCGCGCTTGGCGGAACTCGCCTTTGCGCGAAGTCGCAGTCGCAGCCCTTCCTCGATCAGGCGCGTCAGGGTCATGCGTTGCTGCGCTGCAAGCGCCTTGGCATCGGCCAGGAGCTGATCGTTGAGGTTCAGCGTGGTCTTCATGCGAGCATGATACAGATTTCTGTATTGTCGTTGTGATGACCGCGATTCGACACGCTCGTCATCGCCGGTGTCGCGATGCCTGGGAATCGGATGTCCAGGAGCAGCGCGCCGCCAGCGACGGCTTCCGGGCAGTAGCGACCGGCCGCGTGCCAGGCGGGATGACACGGCCGGGCAATGCCTCTAGACTCGAATCCTCTGCCGTTCGCCCCACGGAGTCTCGATGCTGCAGCTCGGGCCCTACCGCCTGGATGCCATTGCGCGCCGGCTACAGCGCGACGGCCGTCCGGTGCCGCTGGGCCCGAGGGCGTTCGACGTGCTGTGCGCCCTGGCCGACCGCCGGGGCGAGCTGGTCAGCAAGGACGAACTGCTCGACACGGTGTGGCCCGGCCTCGACATCGGCGAGGCCAACCTGCACGTGCAGGTTTCCAAGCTGCGCAAGGCGCTGGGCAACGATGCGCTGACGACGGTGTCCGGCCGCGGCTACCGGCTCGCCTTGCCGGTGGGCCACAACGGGTCGGCGGTGCCGGCCAGCCGGCCGCTGTCCCTGGTGGTGCTGCCGTTCGTGGAACCGGCAGCATCGCCGGGCCAGGCCTATTTCGCCGACGCGGTGACCGACGACGTGACCAATGCGCTCAGCCGCATCCAGGGGGCGTTCGTCATCGCCTCGTCGACCGCCCTCGCGCTGCGCGGGCCAGGGCTCGACCTGGCCGAAGTGGCGCGCGAGCTCGGCGTGCGCAACCTGCTGCAGGGCCGCATCGAACGCAACGGGCAGAGGCTCGAGCTGAGCGCGCGGCTGGCCGACGCACAGACGCTGGAGGTGCTCTGGACCGACAGCTTCGTGGTCGACGCCGCCGACCTGCGCACGCTGCGACAGGAGGTGGCGGCACGGCTGGCGGCCGCGCTCGACCTCGAGCTGACCCATGTCGAAGCCGAGCGCGGCCGGCGCCGGCCGGATCCGACGGCGGTCGACCTGATGCTGCAGGCGCGCGATGCGGTATGGCGCACATCGTGGAATGCGAGCGACTGGCGCGAGCCGCTGGCGCTGGCCGAGAGGGCGTACGCGCTGGATCCTGACGATGCAGATGTGCTCGTGGGCAGTGCGATCATTCAGCTGTTCGCCCATGTCCTCGCGCCGGCGGCTGAACCCACGGCGATGCGCGAACGCGCCGAGGCGCGGATCGCCCGCGCACTGGCCATCGACCCCGCCCATGCTCGGGGGTACTACGCGCAGGCGTTCTTGCGGCGGCTGCAGCTGCGACTGGATGACGCCGTGAGGGCCTCGCGCCGGGCGCTGGATCTGCAGCCCAGCTTCGTGCTCGCGCTCACCAACCTGGGTGAGACCCTGCTACTGGCCGATCGCCCCGGGGACGCGCTGGCTCCGCTGATGCGTGCGCTCGAGGTCTCACCGCGCGATCCCACCCGTGGCTTCACCTGGTACCGGCTTGGGCGGGCACACCTGCTGCTGGGCAATGCCCGGGAGGCGCTGGCTTGGTGGGCATGCATAGAGCCGCCCAACTACAACCCGGCGATGGTGGCGCTGTGGCAGGCAGCGGCATGGATAGCCATGGGCGAGGTTCAGCGGGGCGCCGAGTGGTATCGCCAGTGGCGGCCGGCAATCGCCGAGGGTTTCTGCTGGACCCCGCCCGGCAGCCGGGCCTACGTGCAGCAATGGCAGCGCTGCGTGCTGGAGCCGCTGCGCGCGTGCGGGGCCGAGCCCGACGGTACGCCGTTCGAGTCTTGGCTGGCGCGCAGCGCAGCGGCGTGGACAGCTGCCGTTTAGAACCGTTTAGGCCGCTTCAGGACAGCGCCGCTGGGCCTCGCCACACTGGCAGCACCCGATGCAGCCGACCTGAGGAGGCCCCGATGAACCAGTCCCTGCGCAGCAACAACCGTCTGGCGAAGCTTTCGAGCGCGCTCGCTGTGGCCGCCATCATGACTGCGTTCGCCGGTACGGCGCGTGCTCAGTCGACGGAGCCGGTCGTGCTGCGCTACTCCACGTCAGCACCCGAGAAGTCGGCTTACAGCGCGCAGTTCACGCGCTTGGCACAGGCAGTCTCCGAGGAGACCGGCGGCAGCGTCCGGCTCGATATCTACTATGGCAGCCAGCTTGCCAACGATCGCGACGCCGTGCAGCAGGTCGCGCGCGGCCGCATCGACATGACCGGCGCCAACATCACGAATTGGTCGGCGCTGGTGCCCGAACTGCAGTTGCTGATGCTGCCGATGTACTTCCGCAGCGCTGCCGAGATGGACTGCACCCTCGACGGGCCGCTGGCGCAGGAGGTGGCGCGCCGCCTGCAGGCGCGCGGCGTGCGCATGCTGCGCTGGGGCGACGGCAGCACGATGGAGATGTTTGGCAAGAAGGCCTACACGTCGCCAGGCGACCTGACGGGGTTGAAGGGTGGTGCCTACGGGTCGCGGCTGGGCGTGCTGATGTGGCAGGCGCTGGACGCACGCCCCACGCCGGTCAGCACGGCCGAGCTCGCCACCGCTTTGCAGACCGGCCTGATCGACGTGACGGTGACCGTGCCCATCTACTACGTGGCGCTGGGCCTGAACAAGATCGCACCGGTGATGACGCGGCTGGACCTGTACTTCTCGTCGTCGGTCAACACCATCAGCCAGGCCACATGGGAGCAGCTGGCGCCGGCTCAGCGCGACGGCATCACGCGGGCGCTCGCCCGAGTGCCGGTGGCGCAGATCCGGTCCGAGACACGCGCGGCGCAGCAGAGGGCCTTCGAACAGCATGTGGCCAGCGGGGGGCAGATCGTCGTCGCCACGCCCGAACAGCGCGCGGCTTTCCGCAAGGTGTTCGAACCCGTCTGGCCGCAGGTGGCCCGCGAGAGCGGGCCGGACGGCCCTGCGTTCTTCGAAGCGCTGCAGGCGGCCCGCAAGGCCTGTGCGAGCCCGTCCTGAACGACGTCATGGCGCGATGACGCACCCGGCGCCCGCGGTCGTGCAGCGTCTGCTGGCGGGCTGGCACCGCGCCGAGTGCGCGATCGCGGTGGCGGCGTTCGCCACCATCGCCGGGCTGATGGTGGCCGACGTGGCCGCCCGCGATCTGCTGGTGCCGCTGGTGCATGCGCTGGGCTACGACGGGTTTCGGCTCGCCTTTCCGGCTGCACCCAAGCTGGCGCTGGTGGCCTTGGCGGTGGGCACCTATGCCGGAATCGGCGTGGCCACCGCCACCGCCACGCACTTCGTGCCGCGCCTGGGCCACGGTTGGTTGGGCGCGCACCGGGTGGCGGCGGTGGAGCGAGCCGGCGAAGTGCTCACCGCCGTTCTGTGGCTGGCCGCGGCCGGCTATGCGGCCGTGTTCGTGGC
>JABWBN010000048.1 GCA_013360485.1 Burkholderiaceae bacterium
CGCCGATGGCCTGACGGTGGTGGCCAGTCGCTCCCATGGCGACGCTGCGGCACTCGAAGCCTTCCTCGCCGGCCGTCGCGTGGCCAGCACCGCGAACGCGGGATCGTCGCTCAAGTTGTGCCTGGTGGCCCGCGGGGCGGCTGACCTGTACCCTCGCCTGGGCCGCACCATGGAATGGGACATCGCCGCCGGCCATGCCGTGCTGACCGCCGCCGGCGGGCAGGTGTGCGACCTGCAGGGCACACCCCTGCGCTACGGCAAACCGGGGCTGGACAACCCGCACTTCGTGGCCAGCGGTCTGCCCGACTGAATGCACTGCCCCGCGCCGCGGGGAGCCGGACCCCCGGGAACGCGGGGGCTGTCTCTGGCGCGGCACGGCGCCGCGCGTGTGCTTTGCACGCTGCGCGGACTCGGCAACGACGCCACGCACGTGCATACTCGACAGGCTTTGGGGGTGGCGCTCCAGGCCGTACCCATGTTCAACGGGATCTGCGCATGACTCTCAACCACATCGTCTTCATCGTGATGGACAGCTGCCGCTACGACACCTTCGTGGCCGCGCGCACGCCCCACATCGATCGCCTGGGCACCGCCGAGCGGCGCTACGCCTACGCCTCCTGGACAGCGCCGTCGCACTATGTCTACACCATGGGCATGATGCCGCACACGAGCCCGAAGGAAGTGTTCGCCTCCGAGGTCTACAAGAGCGAATACCTGCAGTGGAAGGAGCGCATCGGCGGCGGCGCGATCGAGTTCAAGAACTTCCTGCCCGAACTGTCGCTGCCCAAGGTGTTGTCCAAGCTGGGCTATCGCACCATCGCCAAGGTTTCGATGCCGGTGCTCAACAAGTACACGCTGATCAGCCAGCACTTCGACGAGTACAAGTTGATGGAGCACCACAACCACTTTGCCGGCATGGTGCAGGAAATGGAGTTCCCGGACGACGAGCCGCAGTACTACTTCCTGAACCTGGGCGAAACGCACTACCCGTACATGCTGTCGGGCGAGAACCTGCCGCACATCTCGGGCGTGCACGGCGCGGTCAAGGGCATCGCCGCCGATCCCAACACGGCGGTGGCCGGCGGCAAGCAGGTGTTCGAGCCCGAGCAACTGGCCATGCTGCGGGCCCAGCAGGTGAAGTGCGTCGAGTACATCGACGGCCTGATCGGCACCTTGTACGAGAAGGCGCCGCCCAACACCTGGTTCATCGTGACGGCCGATCATGGCGAGCTCTTCGGTGAGGAAGGCTACTTCGGTCACGGGCCCATCATGCACGAGAAGTGCTTCGAAATCCCCTATGTCGAAGGCCGGGTGAAGTAGCCCGTCGCGTCCGAACCTCCCTATCCGTCGTCCGAGACCCCTCCTGCCCCGATGGCCGCTCCGTTGTTCCTGCTGGCCCCACCGAGGTCGTATACCTCGCTGATCAATGCCATGCTGGGTCAGCACCCGCAGGCCTTCGGCCTGCCCGAGTTGTGCCTGTTCAACGTCGAAGTGCTCAAGGAGCTGTGGGTCCGCACGTCCGACGAGATGAGCAACGACGCCAAGACCCGCCAGGGGCTGCTGCGCGCCGTGGCCGAGGTCTACGGCGGCGAGCAGACGGCAGCCACCATCCGCATGGCGGTGCACTGGGCCGCCGCCCGCGAGGAGGTCAGCACGGCGCTGGTCTATCGCGAACTGGTCGAGCGCATCCACCCGCTGGTGGCGGTCGAGAAGAGTCCGTCGTACACCATCGACATCGGCCGCATGCGCGCGATGTACCGCGCATTTCCCGAGGCCCGGTTTCTGCACTTGATCCGCCATCCCGTGGCCCAGTGCAAGTCGGTGATGTCCCTCAACGAAGGCGCGTTTGCGCTCTATGTCAATTCGATCGAGTTCCTCGAAGACAGGGCGATCGTCGAGCCCTCGCTGGCGTGGCACGACCTCAACATCAACATCCTGAACTTCCTGGACGAGGTGCCCCCGGCGCAGCAACTGCGCGTGCGCGGCGAGGACATCATGGAGAATCCGCGCGAGCAGCTCGCGGCCATCTGCCGCTGGGCGGGGCTGCGCGATGACGCCGAGGCGGTCGACGCGATGATGCATCCCGAACGGTCGCCGTTCGCGTGCTTCGGGCCGATCAACGCACTGTTCGGCAACGACCCCAACTTCCTCAGCGGCCCCACCTTCCGCCCGCACAAGGTGAAGTTTCCCTCGCTGACCAAGCCCGTGCCCTGGCGGCAGGACGGCCACGCCCTGCATCCGCGCGTGATCGAATTGGCGCGCGAGTTCGGCTATCAATGAACCGGCCCACCAGGAGAGAGCGATGAGTGACGACCACGCCCCGCCGCCCAAGCCGCTGCGCGAGCGCCTGGGTCCGATCGACGGCCATCCGGTGACCAGCCACCCGGACCTGGACCATCTCACGCCCCACCAGCGCGCACTGCGCCTGGCGGTGATACGGGAGTTCAAGGCCAAGAAGATCAAGAAGTTCGTCGAGCGCCAGGTCTCGCACGTGAACACCCACATCCAGGTGGGCGAGGGCATCCGCTTCCTGTTCGACGAGCACGGGCGGCCGCCGGCCAATGCACCGCTGGAAGACATCGTCTGGCAGCGCCAGCAGATCGAGTACCAGATCAAATGGTTCGAGGCGGTGCTCACCGAACTGCAGAGCACGCTGGTGCGGGTGCGCGAGATCGAGGACCAGGCACTCGACTACCTGGCCGCCCGGCCTGCCGACGAATGAACCCGCACGCTCACGCTGCCTGCCGTACCGGTCGCCATCGGTCCACCGCGACGCGCACACTCGACACGCCTCGAACGCCACGCCCATGAGCCACCCTTTCCCACTCATCTGCCGGGCACTCGGTCCGCGGGCCAGCGCGCCTGTGGCGCGGCGCCGCAGCGGCGGCCTGGTGCTGCTGACACTGGCAGCGCTGGCCGGTTGCGCGCAGGGCCCCGACTACCGCCGTCCGGACGTCGACGCGCCAACCCAGTGGCGCGAGACGTATGCGCCCGGCGCCGTGACGCGGGTGGACGCCTGGTGGCGTCTGTTCGGTGACGAAGCGCTCGACGCCCTGGTGCGCGAGACGCTCGCTGGCAACGCCGACTTGCGAATCGCGCTGGCGCGCATCGAGCAGTACGAGGCTCGCGTGCAGGTGGCCAAGGCGTCCCGCTATCCCCAGGTCGACGGCATCGCGGCGCGCCAGCGGTTGACGATGAGCCAGGAGAAGCCGGTGCCATTGCCGTCGACCATCGCGCCGACGAACAATCAGTACGAAGCCGGGTACGTGGCGAGCTGGGAGCTGGACTTGTGGGGCCGCGTGCGCCGCTCCAACGAGGCAGCGCTGGCTGACCTGCTGGCCCGGCGCGAGGAACGCGAAGCCGTGGTGCTCACGCTGGTGACCGAGGTGGTCACCGGCTACCTCACGCTGCTGCAGCTCGATCAGCAGATCGCGCTGCTGCAGCGCGAGATTGCCAACCGCGAAGCCGCCTGGAAGTCGCAGCGCGCCAAGGCCGAGGGTGGTGCCATTTCGTGGGTGCAGGTCGAAACGGCCAAGTCGGTCTACGAGGAGAAGCGTTCCGAGCTGCCGCTGAAGCAGCATGAGGTGGCCGTGCTCGAGCACCAGCTGTCGTACCTGGCCGGGAGAGCCCCCGCGGCCATACGGCGCGGGCGATCGTTCGACGCGCTCGTCGTTCCCGGCATCCCCGCCGGGCTGCCCTCCGAGATCCTGGAGCAGCGACCCGACATCCGGCGCGCCGAGCAGGACCTGGTCGCGGCCAACGCGCGCATCGGCGTGGCACGCGCGGCCTACTTCCCCACCATCTCGCTCACGGGGGCAGCCGGCTATGCCTCTACCCGCCTGTCCAACCTGACGGAGCTGACCGCCAACTTCTGGAGCTACGGCATCCAGGCGGCCGGCAACCTGTTCGACGGCGGGCGCATCAGCGCCCAGGTGGCCGAGACCGAGGCGCGGCGCAAGGAACTGGTCGAGACCTACCGCCGCAGCATCCAGGCCGCGTTCCGCGAAGTCAACGACGCGTTGGCCAAGCACCGGTTGCTGGGCGACCGGATGCAGGCGCAGCGCCTGCAACTGGCCGCTGCCCGCGAGGCCGAGGTGCTGGCACGACGCCGGTATGACAACGGCTACAGCAGCTACCTCGAAGTGCTGGATGCCGAGAAGCGCGTGCTGCAGTCCGAAATCACGCACACGCAAAGTCGAGCCAATCAGCTCGATGCCCTGGTGGCGGTCTTCCGCGCCATGGGCGGTGGCTGGACCGGCCGTGCCGAACAACTGGCCGGCCTGCCTGCACCAGTGCCGTCGTCGAAATGAACACCGTCAGATTGCCCCAGGAACACGCGCGATGAGCGAACAAAGCAAGAAAGTAGCGCTGCCGGCCTACCTGCCGCGCCGGCTGGAGGCCTTCCGGATCGCCAAGGACGGCGGCCACAGCTACCTGATCCGCGACAAGCTGCTGGGCAAGACCCACGACTTCGAGCCCTGGCAGTTCTTCGTGCTCGAGGTGCTGCCCGGGTGCCAGGACTACGCCAAGCTCGCCTCGGTCTTCCACGACCGCTTCGGCAACGACCTCTCGGCCGATCAGGTGCGGGCGCTGTTCGCCCTGCTGGCCGACCAGAAACTGCTGGACGACGATGCCGCGCGCCACCCGCTGCTCGCGCCATATCTGACCAAGCACTACTCCACCGAAGACGGACAGCCGAAGGTGAAGTCGTTCCAGGAGGTGCCTGGTGCGCTGGCGGGTGCCCAAGCGGCGCCGGCACCGCCCATCTCGGCGGCCGCGCATGCGGGTGCCGGCGTGGGCGCTGCCGAGCCCGAGCTGGCGCCGGACGCCACGTTGCCGGCAGGCATCCAGGATGCCTACGGGCTCGATCGGCGCACCACCAAGCGCATGTGGGTGTTGTTCGATCCGCGGCCCATGCTCAAGGCAGTGGTGCCGCTGGTGAGGCCGGCGCACTACCTCATCTACCTGCTGCCGCTGCTGCTGCTGGCCTCGCTCTGGATCTGCGGCCGCTACCCCGAGGTCGTCTACAAGGACGTGCGCCGCCTGCACGAGGCCACCACATTGCTGCAGCACGTCGTGTTCAGCATGTTCACGATCAATCTCACGGCCACGTTCGTCATCGCGGCCGTGGCGCACTGGTACCGGGGCACGGTCAAGGCCATCGGCATTTCCATCTTCATGGCCTTCCTGCCGCGGTTCGTGGCCCGTGTCGACCACGCCGAGCAGATGACGCGGCGCGAGAAGCTGTGGCTGCATGCCACGCCACTGCTCACGCGTGGTTTCCTGTTCAGCCTGGGCATGCTGATTTGGTACAACAACCGCGACGCCTACGGCGTGTTGCCCAAGATGGCCATCGCCGTGGCCATGCTGACCGCGCTCGATGTGCTGTTCGTGTCCGGCAACCCGCTGGTCAAGGGCAGTTGCTATCAGCTGCTGTCCACCTTCATGAACGAGCCGCACCTGCGCGGCAAGGCCTACAAGGCCCTGGTGGGCCGGCTCAAGGGCGACACCTTCAAGGAGGCCGAGGACAACCTGCTGGTGGGCTATGCGCTGGCCACCGTGGTGTATTCGTATGTGCTGATCGCCGTGGCCGTCTACATGGTGGGCATGTTCTTCGGAGGCCTTCAGATCGGCGGTGCGGCGGTGCTGCTGGCGCTGGTGTTCGGGGTGGTGCTGATCAACGGCACGATCAAGCGCTTTCGCCTCATCTCGGAAGCCTACGACCGGGCCGAGCGCTTCGAGCGCTGGCGCCGTCGTGCCGTGCCCGAGGCCGCCGGCGAGAAGCCCGAGGAACCCAAGGCCAGCCGCGGGTTCTGGAGCTATGCCCGCATCGCCGGCCTGGTGGTGCTGGTGTTCCTGCTGTTCCTGCCCTATCCCTACGAGCCGGGCGGTGCCATCAAGATCTTCCCGGGCCGCCAGGAAATGCTGACCACCGACGTTCCCGGCCTGGTCGAGGCGGTCTACTTCGATGGCGGCGAGAAGGTGGCCAAGGGCACCGTCATCGCGCGCCTGTCGACCATCGACCTGAAGTCGCAACTGGCCGCGGCCGAGGCCAAGGTGGCCGAGCAGGCGGCCGTGGTGGCCGACCTGAAGGCCCGGCCCAAGCCCGAGGAAGTGGCGCTGGCGCAGCGCGAACTGGAGGTGGCACAGAAGCATCTCGAGTACAGCGACGCCCGGGTGCCACGGTACGAAAAGCTCTATGCCGACAAGGTGATCGCGTTCGACGAGCTCGACGCCGCGCGGCGCACCCGCGACATCGACGCCCGCCAGGTGGAGCAGAAGAAGGCTGCGCTCGACCTGGCGCGCACGGGTGCCACCAAGGACCACATCGCCGCGGCGCAGGCCAAGCTCGAGGCGTTGGAGGAGGACCGCGACGCGATCGGCAAGAAGATCGACCGCACGGTGCTGCGCATGCCTTTCGACGGCAATGTCCTCACGCTGCACCTCAAGCAGAAGACCAATACCTATCTCGAGCGCGGCGCGATGTTCGCCGCCGTCGAGAACGTCGAGTTCGTCACCGCCGAAATCGAGGTACCCGAGTCCGAGAGCGCCTACGTCAAGGTGGGGTCACCCATCCGCGCGCGGCCCAACCCGTTCAGTGAGATGGAGTTCGAGGGCACCGTCACGGTGATCGACCGCAACGTCACGGTGCAGCCGTTCGGCAACGTGATCAAGGTGATCGCCACGATCCGCAACAAGGACGACATGCTGCGCAACGGCATGAGCGGCTATGCCAAGGTCGGCGGCCAAACCATGCCGGTGTGGAAGGCCTTCACTCTCACATTGATGCGATTCTTCAACGTGCAGGTGTGGTCCTGGATTCCCTGATCAGCGGGGTTCGCGGGCGCGGGCTCAAGTTCGCGCCGGCGGTGCCGATACCGATGGGCGGCTGCTGCGTTGCAGTGGCCGCCTCGTCGAGGAAGCCCGCCGATGCGCCATCTGTTGCTGCCCCAGGCCCGTTGCTGGGCTCAGTTGTTGCTCTTGCTGGTGTGCGCCGCCGCCGGCGCCATGCGCCCTGCCGCTGCTGCCACCGGTGCCGTGGCGCGCACGGTCGCTGCTCAAGCCGCGCAAATGCGTGAACTTTCCGACGCCAGCGGCACGCGCCGGCGAGCCAGCGAGTTCGACGACGACGACCCGGGCGGCATCGTGACCCTGCCCGCTGGCGCGCGCGTGGAGCGTGATCTGGCCTACGGCACCGACCCCGCGCAGCGCCTGGACGTCTACATCCCGGCTGGCGCCAGCCGCTCGCCTCTGATCGTGCTGGTGCACGGTGGCGCCTGGATGATCGGCGACAAGTCCAACGCCGGCCTGCTGGCCAACAAGATCACGCGCTGGTTGCCGCGCGGCTATGTGCTGGTGTCGGTCAACTACCGCCTGGTGCCCAAGGCCAACCCGCTGCAGCAGGCCGACGACGTGGCGCGTGCGCTGGCGCTCGTCCAGTCCCGTGCTTCGCAGTGGGGCGCCGATGCCAACCGGCTGGTGCTGATGGGTCACTCGGCCGGCGCTCATCTGGTCATGCTGCTGGCGTCCGACGACGACCTGCTGCGCGCTGCCGGCGCGCGCCGCTGGCAGGCGACCGTGAGCCTGGACAGCGCGGCCATCGATGTGGTGGGCGCCATGCAGGCACCGCACTACGCCTTCTTCGACACCGTGTTCGCAGCGGACCCCGCCTTCTGGGCCCAGGCCTCGCCACTGCACCGCCTGAAGGCCGCACCGTTGCCCACCCTGCTGGTGTGCTCGAGCCAGCGTGAAGCGGCCTGCAGTGCCAACCGGCAATACGCCAGCCGCGCCGCGGCCCTGGGTGGGCGCATCCAGGTCGTGCCCGTGTCGCTGTCGCACCGCGAGGTCAACCAGGAACTCGGGCTCGCCGGCGAGTACTCCGACGCCGTCGACCGCTTTCTCGCGCAGCAAGGCCTGCCCTGACGCCGCGGGCGCCGCGCCGTGCTTCGGGCAAAATCCCGCGGCCACCGCGCGGGCAGCCGCCCGACGCCAGTTGACCACCGGAGCTGCCTGCCGTGATCCTGTCCCGTTCCCTTGCCCGCATCGGGCGCCACCTTCTGCTGGGGGCGGCCGCCCTGGCCGCACTGGCCGCAGTCCCGGCCCAGGCCACCATGGTGCGCCTGCACACCGTGCTCGGGCCAGTGGACATCGACCTGCTCGATGCCGAAGCCCCGTTGACGGTAGCCAACTTCCTGGGCTATGTGCGCAGCGGCGCCTACGCGAACTCGTTCATCCACCGCAGCATGCCTGGATTCGTGATTCAGGGCGGTGGTTACACCTGGGCGGACGCTGGCGGTTACGCCAAGGTGCCGGCCGGTCCGGCGGTCAAGAACGAGTTCAGCAGCACGCGCTCGAACGTGCGCGGCACGATCGCGATGGCCAAGGTCGACAAATTGCCCGACAGCGCCACGACCGAGTGGTTCTTCAACCTGGCGGACAACTCGTCCAACTTGGATCGCCAAAACGGCGGCTTCACCGTGTTCGGCCGGGTCACGGCGCCGGGCATGGTAGTGGTCGACCGCATCGCGGCGCTGCGGGTGGTGGATGCCGACCCCCGGTACGCGGATGCCCTCGACAACATGCCGGTGATGGTCATGCCCACCACGGCATGGCGGCGCGAGAACTTCGTGATGATCGACAAGGCGGCTGAACTGCCCGCACGCGAGTCGCAAACCGAGTCCGATCGCGTCTTCAACTACATCGAGGCCCTGTACCCCCAGTATGCCGCGCCAGCCAGCCCGAGCTCGGCCACCTTCGACGGCTACTACTACCGCTATTACGCGGCCACCAACGCCTATCTCGGCAGCAAGAACGGCCAGCTGTACTACCTGGTGCCCGCTCTCAGCCCCGACATCCAGCCGCTGGGCAGCATGACCGAGTGGCTTTCGGCCGCACAGGCGGCGGGTTACTGAGCCAGCGACGGCTTGCGACCGGCGCGGGTGGCATGGCCGCCGTCAGCGCGCAGCCATCGCCTCGCGCAGCTTGCTCATCATGGTGCTGAACGTGGCGTCGTCCATCGCCGCTGCCGAGGGCACGGGCACGATGAGTGTGAAGTGGCTTTCCTTGGTTTCGTGATCCAACGCCAGCAGGGCCATCACCGGTTGCAGCGGGGATCCCGTCAACGGCAGTCGCGTCGGTCCGAACAGGATCTCCAGGCGTTCGCGCCGCTGTTCGTCGGGCGCCATCAGGCCGGCATGGATGCGGGCGATGGCCTTGGACGCCGTCTCCAGGCTGGAGGGGCGGTCGTAGGTGAGCGCGCCATACGCGTGGGGTTCGGCCTCGCGCAGGAAGTCCAGCACCGGCGGGCCTTGATCGCGAAGTTGATGTTCTGCGGCAGCGCACCACCGGTGGCGGCCTGAACCGCGCCCGGGTTGATCACCTTGTTGACCCCACCGATGACCTGCCCGTCCTTGTCCAGCAGCGGGCCACCGCTGTTGCCCGGGTGGATTCGGGCCGAGACCTGCACCTCGCCCGGGTTGTCGCGCAGGCCGGCAGTGGCCGACAGCTGGCCGCGGCTCATGCGGGCGCTGCGACTGAGCAGCCGGCTCAGTGGATAGGCGATGGTGTAGAACTGCTCGCCCATGACCGCGGCGCGCTCGGCCGCGCGAAAGGACAGCACCGCGGTATCCGCAGCCAGCGGCTCGCGCAGCTTGAGCAACGCGAGGTCGGCCTTGCGGTCGCTCTCGATGACATCGGCCACGTGCCGCAGGCCGTCCAGCGTGAGCGTGGCCAGCCTTTCGTTGCCGACCACATGGGCGCAGGTCAGCACCCAGCCATCGGCACCGATCACGAACGCCGTACCTTGTGTGCCGTCGATCGGCCTTTCCGCAGGCATCAGCCGCACGGGGTATCCCAGGGCTTCGAGTTCGGTCTTCAATCGGCCTCCCAGCCCGCGCGGGTCGTTCAGCGGCGGAACCAGCAGCACTTCCTTGTAGCTCTTGAAACTGCGCGCCTTGAGGGTGTCGGACAACCGAGTGTTGTTCACCAGGGCAGTGGGCCGCGGTTTCGTGGCGACGCAGCCGCCCAGCGGCAGCATCGAGGCCGTGGCAGCCAGCAGCAGGGGCCTGCGTTTCATGTGGGTGGGCATTTGATCTCGGGCTCGAACAGGCTGGGGTCGGCATGCACCAGTTCGAGCGGATAGCGCTGGCCGGCGGCATGGTCGTCGATGCAGCGCATCAGCAGCGGACTGCGGTGGCGGTGGCGCTCGGCACGGATCTCCTCGGGTGTGAGCCACAGCGTGCGCACGATGCCATCGTCGAGTGCGCGCCCAGGTTGCGGCGGCGAGACCGTGCCGGCATAGGCGAATCGCAGGTAGGTGACGTCTTCGCTCCGTGCGGGGCGCCGGAACCGCGACAGGTAGACGCCCACCAGCGCCTGCGGTTCGAAGCGGCAGGCGGTTTCCTCGAGTGCTTCGCGCACCACGGCCTGCAGCGGCGTTTCGCAGGCCTCGAGGTGGCCCGCGGGGTTGTTCAGGCACAGCCCTTCGGGTGTGTGCTCCTCGACGAGCAGGTAGCGGCCGTTACGCTCGATGATGGCGGCCACGGTGACGCCGGGTCGAAAGCGGGGGGTCGGCATGCTGTGCGGGATGGTAGCAGCCGCTGCGGGCACGGGCGGGCACGAGCGGGCATCCGGGCGCCCTCCCGGCATCGCCGCCGGATCAGGCACGCGCCGTGTCGTTCGGCTCGGCCGGCTCGGGTGGCAATCGCACCCAGGCGGCCGCGACGAAGGACGGCAGCGTGGCCAGGCACACCCAGGTGAAGAAGCCGGCGTAGCCCAGTTGCGATTGCAGCCAGCCGGCGGGCATGCCGGGCAGCATCATGCCCAGGGCCATGAAACCGGTGCACAAGGCGTAGTGGGCGGTCGCGTGCGGGCCTTGGGCCACGCGCAGCATGAACACCATGTAGGCGGTGAAGCCCAGGCCGTAGCCGAATTGCTCCAGGGCAAGTGCGGCACTCACCAGCGCCAGCTGCTGCGGCTGCGCGAGCGCCAGCGCCACGAACACCGCGTTGGGCAGGTGCATGCACAGCACCAGCGGCCACAGCGTGCGCTTCAGGCCCCAGCGTGCAATCACCCAGCCGCCGAGCAGGCCGCCCAAGGTGAGTGCGAGCACGCCCACCGTGCCGTAGGCCAGGCCCACCTCCTGCGTGCGCAGGCCCAGTCCACCTGCAGTGCGCGCGTCGAGCAGGAAGGGCACGACCAGCTTGAGCAACTGCGCCTCGGCCAGCCGGTACAGCAGCAGGAAGGCCAGCACCCGCACGATGTCATCACGCCGGAAGAACGCGGCCATCACCTGGACCGAAGCGCGCCACAGTCCGTCGCGTGGCGTGGTGGCCGCCTGGTCTGCTTCGGGTCGCGGCAGGGTCGTGGCATGCAGTGCCGCGGCACCCAGGAACAGCACGGCCAGGGCGCCCAGCACCAGCATCCAGGCCAGGCGGGGGTCGCCCAGGCGGTCCTGCCACCAGCCGGCCATCATCACCAGGCCGCCCTGGCCGCCGATCATGGCCAGCCGATAGAAGGTGCTGCGCACACCGACGAACGCGGCCTGCGTGCGGGCCGGCAGCGCCAGCAGGTAGTAGCCGTCGGCGGCGATGTCGTGGGTGGCCGAGGCGAACGCCATCAACCAGAACAGGGCCAGGCTCCACTGCAGGTAGCGCGGTCCGGGCAGCGTCATTGCCACCGCGGCCAGCGCCGCACCCACCACCAGCTGCAGCGCGATGATCCAGCGCCGGCGTGTGCCCAGCAGTTCCACCCACGGGCTCCACAGTGGCTTGATCACCCAGGGCAGGTACAGCCAGCTCGTGTACAGCGCGATCTCGGTGTTGCCCACGCCGAGGTTCTTGTACATCACCACGGACAGCGTCATCGCCACCACGTACGGCAGGCCCTGAGCCAGGTACAGCGTGGGGATCCAGCGCCAGGGGGAGGGTATGGGGTCGTGCACGCGGGTTTGGGCGAGGCGTCGGTCGACGAAGGCAGGCTTGCGGGCGGCGGGCAAGGGGCGCCGGCCGCGGCACTGTAGCGGTGCACCGGCGATGGCGGACGCTGCCCATGCACCGAGCCATTCCTTGAGGTTATGACACGCGCGTGAACCGGCTTGGCAGGCTCGGGCAGGGCCCGATGGGCGCGCCCGCGCCTGCGCCGCAAGATGCCGGGGTTCCAACCGCGCGCAGGCGGCTGGCGTCCAACGAACCGGAGGAGCCCCGATGAAGCTGAACTCGATCGCCCGCGCGGCCGCGCTGCTGTGCATGGTTGCCCCGGTGCTGGCCCAGGAGGCCGCCCCGCAGCGGGTCGAGATCACCGGCTCGTCGATCAAGCGCATCCGCGAGGAGGGCGCGCTGCCGGTGCAGGTGATCTCGCGCCAGGATCTCGAGCGCCAGGGCATCGTCACGGCCGAGCAGGTGATCGCATCGCTGAGCATCAATGGCAACGGATTGGACAACCTGGCCGCCAACGCCGACGTGGTGTCCGGTGCGGCGCGGGGCAACAACGGCTCGAGCTCGGCCAACCTGCGCGGCCAGGGCGCAGCCAGCACGCTGGTGCTGCTCAACGGGCGGCGCGTGGCTGCGCACGGCCTGAACGGCGGGGTGGTCGACCTGAACTCCATCCCGATGGCGGCGGTCGACCGCATCGAGATCCTGAAGGACGGGGCGTCGGCGATCTACGGCACCGACGCCATCGGCGGCGTCATCAACTTCATCCTGCGCAAGGATTTCGCCGGGTTGGAGGCCCAGGCGTTCACCGACATCACCGAGGCCGGCGGCGGCAACATCGCGCGCGCCAAGCTCACCGGCGGCTGGGGCAACCTCGAGCGCGACCGGTTCAATGTGCTCGTGGCGCTGAGCCTGTCCGACGCCAAGGGCCTGCGCGGCGACGAGCGTGACTTCGTCAACACCTTCCAGCCCAATCGCGGTCTGTCGGTCGACACCCGCGGCGCGCCGTTTGCCACCGTGTTCGCGATCGGTTCGCTGTACAGCGCCTTGAGCCGCGACAACGTCAATAACACTGGCCGCGGTACCGGGCCCATACAGCCGGGCACCACGCAGGTGATGAACGGCATCAACGTCCTCGACCTGCCCGGCGGTGCCGGCTGCAACTCGATCGACGGCATGGGCGCCTACGACGAGGTGCTGTGGGCCTCGCCGGCAGCCAAGTGGGGGTGCGCCTGGGACACCGGCCGCGCCGCCGTGCTGCAGCAGCCGGTGAAGAACACCAACGTCGTGGCCCGCGGCACGCTGGCATTGGGCGAGCATCGGCTGGCGCTCGAGTTCGTGGCCGGCAAGTCGGAGTCGGCCAAGACGTTCTCCGCCAACCAGATCAGCAGCAGCACGTCCACGTCGAGCCCGTTCTACAACCTGGCCTACCCGAGCACCGGCGCCTCGTACGACGCGGTGTTCAACGCGTTGGTGGGCACGTTCCCGACGATCGAGGCCAACCGTGGACGGCCGCTGGCTTTCCGCTGGCGCTGCCTGCCGTGTGGCTCGCGGCAGATCGACACCGAGAGCGACACCTCGCGCCTGCTGCTTTCGGCCGATGGCCCGCTGGGCGGTGGCTGGGACTACCGCGCCGGCATTTCCACAGCCGCCAGCAAGACCAGTTCATTGCTGGGTGATGGCTATGTCTACGGCAAGGAGTTCGCGGCGCTGCTGAACACCGGCGTGCTCAATCCGTTCCTGCCGGCGGGCCAGTCGCAAACGCCCGAGGCGCTGGCAGCGCTGGCCGCCACCTCGGCGAATGGCGTCACGCTCTACGGCGGCAAGTACACGCTGCAGCAGGCCGACGCCGTGGCCACTGGCCCGCTGTTCAAGCTGCCCGCCGGCGACGCCATGGCGGCCGTGGGCCTGGACATGCGCACCGAGAAGTACCGTTTCAACGGCAACGAGACCGATCTCGAGACGCAACGGCGCATTTTCAACGCACCGTTCGACAGCATCAACTCGATGGACACGGTCAAGCGCGACATCAAGGCGGTGTACACCGAGCTCATGCTGCCGGTCACCAAGAACATGGAGGTCACCCTGGCGGCGCGGCGTGACGACTACACCGGCTTCGGCGACACCACCAACCCGAAGGTGTCGCTGCGGCTGCAGCCGGTGGCCAGCCTGGTGCTGCGCGGCTCGTACAACACGGGCTTCCGCGTCCCCACCTTCAACCAGATGTTCTTCGGCATCACCGAGTCCACCTACAGCGGCAAGGACCTCGTCGATCCGGCCCGCTGCGCCAGCGGCAAGGTCGACCCGGCGGTACCGGGGTGCGAGTCGATCACCCCGGTGATCTTCACCGGCGGCAAGCGCGAACTCGGCCCCGAGGAGAGCAAGCAGTGGACCGGCGGCTTCGTGTGGGCACCGTCGGCCGACTTCAGCATCGGTGCCGACTGGTGGAGCATCCGGCGCACCGGCACCATCCAGGCGCTGAGCCTGAGCGACCTGGTCAAGAACTACACGCTGTTCCCGGCGAATTTCCTGCGCGATCCGTTGGGCACCCTGGTGGCCATCGACCAACGCTGGGTGAATGCCGGCGAGTCGATCACCAAGGGGGTGGACCTGTCCATTCGCGGCAGCGGGCGCATCGGTGCCGGCTCGCGCTGGGCGGTATCGCTCGAGGGCAGCTACCTGATCGACAAGAAGTCGCGCCTGGTCGCCAGCGCACCCATGGGGGCCAGCGAGGTGGGGGTGTTCACCCGCGCAGGTGACCTGGGCCTGCGCTGGAAGCATGCGCTGACCGGGGTCTACAACCGCGGCCCGTGGACGGCCACGCTGGTGCAGCAATACCGCAGTGGCTACAAAGATGCCGTGCTGCCGGGCGTGGCCAATGGCAGCGTCACGCCGCCGGACTGGAAGCCCGATGTGGACGCGTACACGCTCTACCACGCCAGCGTGGGCTACACGGGGATCAAGAACCTGGGTATTACCTTCGGTGTGCGCAACCTGCTCGACAAGGACCCGCCGTTCTCGGCCGCCTACGACAGCAACACCGGCGCGGGCAGCTCCTGGGAACCCCGGGTGGCCGACCCGCGTGGTCGCTCGTTCACGCTGACGGTGGACTACAAGTTCTTCTAGCCGACGAGCCTGGCGGGCTGACTGGTTCGCGGCCCGCCTGACCGCGCCGGGTTGGCGCGCGCGGCTAGACTGCAACAGCCATGCGATTGCGCCACATCGAGGTTTTTCATGCGGTGATGCAGGCCGGCACCGTCAGCGGTGCGGCCCATCTGCTGCACATCTCGCAACCCGCCGTCACCAAGGTGCTGCAGCATGCCGAGGCCCAGCTGGGCTTCGCGCTGTTCGAGCGCGTGCGGGGCAAGTTCCATCCCACGCCCGAGGCGCTGCGGCTTTATGTGGAAGTCGACAAGCTGCACGGCGACCTGGTGGCCATCCGCCGGCTGGCCACCAGCCTGCGCACCGGCCAGACGCAATCGGTGCGGCTGGCGGTCACGCCCACGCTGGGCATCTCGGTCGTGCCCGCGGCCATGCAACGCTGGGCCAAGGCGGTGCCCGATGGGCGCTGCGAACTGTCGACCCAGCACACACGGGAGTTGGTCAACACGCTGCTGCTGGGCGAGGCCGACCTCGGCCTGTCGCTGCAGGACCCGCGCCACCCGGGTGTCCGCGCCGAGCCGCTGGCCGCTGGCGCGATGGTGGCGCTGATCCCGGCGCACAGCCCGCTGGCACGCCAGCGTGGGCCCATCGCGCTGGCCGCGCTGCCGCAACCGCTGATCGGACTGGCGGGCGACGATCCGCTGGGCAATCGCTTCAGCGCGGCATGCGAGGCGCAGGGTGTGGCGCTGCAGTGGCGCATCACGGTGCAGACCTACCAGCTCGCACGCGCCCTGGCCGAGGCCGGGTTGGGTGCCACGGTGGTCGATCCGTTCACGGCGGCATCCAGCCCGGGTGACCGCACGGTGGCACGTCCCCTGGAACCGGCGATCGGTGTGCAGCTCCATCTGCTCACGCCGACGGCCGCGCCGCTGTCGCAGGCCGCGCGGCGGCTGGTTCGCTTTCTGGGCGAGGCGGCCGAAGCATGCCTGAAGCAGGCATGACGCGCCCACCGATGACGGAGCCACGAAACGACACCATGGGCGCCGTCAGCCTCGGCGCCCGCGATGCGGCCCTGCCTGTGGAGGCGGTACCCGGCCATCCCCAGTGGTGCCCGTTGAGCGCGGTGGCGGGTGTGCGCCACGATCTGCGTTACGCGAGCGCGAACAACTTCTCCGGCCGGGTGCTGTATGCCGGTTTTGATTGCGCCTGGCTGCGGTGCGAAGCCGCGCTGGGGCTGGAGCAGGCGGCGCGCTGGCTGGCCGGTGCGCGGCCCGGCTGGCGGTTGCTCGTGCTCGACGCGTTGCGGCCGCAGCGGGTGCAGGAGGCGATCTGGGCCGACGTCGCGGGCACGCCGGCCCAGATGTACTTCGCCGACCCGCAGCGTGGGTCGATCCATTCGTTCGGCATGGCGGTCGACGTCACCTTGCTCGATCCGCAGGGGCGCGAGGTCGACATGGGCAGCGGCTATGACGAGATGAGCCTGCGCTCGCATCCGGCAATGGACTCGGAGCACCTTGCTCTGGGTGTGCTCAGCGCCGCACAGGTGGCCGAACGCGGCTGGTTGCATGCAGCCATGGTGCGTGGGGGTTTCCATGGCATACCCACCGAGTGGTGGCACTATGACCACGGCGACCGCGAACTGGTGAGGGCCACCTACATTCGGATCCTCTAGCGTTCAAAATGAGCGACAACCGACAACGGATCTGGCCTGCCCGGCGGCGCATGCTGGCCGCGCTGGGCAGCAGCCTGCTCATGCCCACGGCGGTACAGGCCCAGCCGACCGCGCGCCGCGCGTTGCTGCGGCCACCCCGGTTGCGCGCGGGCGACACGATCGGGCTGGTCAATCCGTCGGGCGCGGTGTTCGAGCGCCAGCCCTACGAACTGGCCGCCGAGACGCTGCAGGCGCTGGGCTTTCGGGTGCGCGAGGCACCGAATCTGCGCGCACGCTATGGCCACATGGCCGGGACGCCGGCGCAGCGGGCGGCCGATCTGCATGCGCTCGTTGCCGACGACTCGGTGGCCGCCATCCTGGCCATGACCGGTGGCTCCGGCGCCAACCGGGTGCTGCCGTTGCTGGACATGGAGCTGATCGCGCGTCACCCGAAGGTGCTGGCCGGCTTCAGCGACGTCACCGCGCTGCTCAACGGTGTGCATGCCCGCACGGGGCTGGTCACGTTCCATGCGCCGGTGGGCGTTTCGGAGTGGAACGAGTTCAGCGTGCGGTCGTTCCGGCGCGTCGTCGTCGAGGCCGAGGCCGCCACGCTGGCCAACCAGCCCGAGCGCGGCGAGCATCTGGTGGCACGCGACGGGCGCGTGCGCACCTTGAGTTCCGGGCGCGCACAGGGGCCGCTGCTGGGGGGCAACCTGGCCGTTCTGGCTTCGCTGGCGGGCTCGCGCTACATGCCCGATTTCGGGGGTGCCATCCTGTTTCTAGAGGACACCAACGAGTTCATCTACCGGGTCGACCGCATGCTGTCCACGCTGATGTTGGCCGGTGTGTTCGATCGACTGGCCGGCGTGGTGCTGGGCGCGTTCACGAACTGCCAGCCCGGCGAGGGATACGGCACGCTCACGCTGGATGAGGTCTTCGACGACTACTTCGGCCGGCTGGGCGTGCCGGTGTACGCCGGCGCGCAATTCGGCCACATCCGGCGCAAGCTCACGCTGCCGGTGGGGCTGCCGGTCGAGATGGATGCCGACGCTGGAACCATCCGGCTGCTGCAGCCGGCGGTCAGTTAGCCCCGGCGGCCGCGCCGCGGTCAGGTGCCGCGTTTCAGGTGCCGCGGGGTTCGGGCCAGGGCACCACCGCCGTGGCTTCGAGTTCGATCTTCGCGGGGTGGTCCAGCAGGTCGGCCACGAAGATCATGCTCATGGCCGGGAAGTGCTTGCCCATGCGCTCGCGCCAGATGCGGCCCAGATCCTTGCGCTGCGCAAGGTAGGCCGGCCGGTCGATGCAGAACGCGGTGATGCGGCAGATGTGCTCGGGGCCGCCGCCGGCCTGGGCCAGCACCGCGAGGATGTTGTCCAGTGCCTGCGCGAACTGCGGCGCCAGCTCTTCACTATGGAACTGCTGTTGGGCATCCCAGCCCACTTGGCCGGCGATGAACACGAGCTGTCCGGGGCCGGCGGCAATGCCGTTGGCATAGCCGATCGGGGGCGCCCAGTCGGGCGGCATCAGGGGCGTGTGCATGGGTGTGGGTCTCCTGTTGTTCGTATTCATTCCGATGGGTGCCGTCCGCACCGGGCGGCACCCATGGGGGCAGGCTGTGCCTGCGGCCCGGCGCTCACTGATCGTAGCGCGGCGGATCCGGGTCTTCGTCCCAGCCCGGCTCGGGTTGCGGCACCCGCTTGAGCCACTGCTGGATCAGCTCGACATGCTCCTTCTCCTCGGCCTGCAGCTCAAGCGCGGCGCGCCGCACCGAGTCGACCGTGGCCAACTCGGCAAGCTGGCCGAAGAAGCGCTCGGCGCGCTCCTCGGCAGCCAGCGCCAATTGCAGCGCATGCCACGGGCGCATCAGGTAGTGGGTTTCGTCGACTGGCACCGACTCGGCGGATTCCAGGCCGTCCCACACGGGGGCGCGGGCGCCCAAGGGCAGCTCGCTCCAGCCCATCTCGGCCATGATCTGCTCGGCATGCTTGCCTTCGATCACCGCCATCTTGCGGAACAGTTCGGCCACCTCGCGGTTGTGGTGGGTTTCCATGGTGTCGGCCAGCTCGGCGTAACGCTGGGCGGCCTCGAGTTCCATGGCCGCTGCCTGGGCCATGAACGCTTCGATGGTCTGGGGCACGGGTGTGCTCATACGGTGAACTCCGCTTCGAGGTCATCGGGGGTCATGCGCGCCGGGCGCGGGCCCAGCGGGAACGGCGTGCGATTGCCGGCGTAGAGCACGCCGATGTTCAGCCCGTCGTCGGTCATGAGGCGTCGCGCGGCGCGGGCCGGATCGTCGGTGGCGGGCACCGGCGAGGGCCGCACCAGCGACTTCCAGCTGCGCTGCTCGGGCCGGAAGGTCACGCAGGGGCTGAGGATCTCGACGAACGAGAACCCCGGATGCGCGATGGCCTGGGCGATGAGATCGGCGGTGCCGTGCAGGTCGCCTGCGAAGGCACGGCCGATGAAGTTGGCGCCCGACGCCAGCGCCACCACCAGCGGGTGGAACACGCGCACGCCCGTGCCGCCCGGGGCAAGCTTGGAGTCCCAGTCGGGTTCGGTGGTGGGCGAGGGCTGGCCCTTGGTCATGCCGTATACGTGGTTGTCCATGACGATGTAGGTCATGTCCACGTTGCGCCGGCAGGCATGCAGGAAGTGGTTGCCGCCGATCGAGTAGCCGTCGCCGTCACCGCCGGCCACCAGCACGGTGAGGTCGGGGCGGGCGAGCTTCAGGCCCGTGGCCGCGGCCAGCGAGCGCCCGTGCACACCGTGGAATCCGTAGCAATTGGTGTACGCGGGAATGCGCGAGCTGCAGCCGATGCCGGAGACCACGGCCACCTCATGCGGCGGGCGGCCGTGGGTGGCCAGCGCCTTGGTCACCGAGCTGAGCACGGTGTAGTCGCCGCAGCCCGGGCACCAGATCGGCTTGTAGCTCGACTTGAAGTCGCCTGCGGCCAGCGGGGCGGCCGCGCCGGCGGCTTCGGGGGTTGCACAGTCGTTCATGCGGCGTTCCTCCAGGCCAGCAGTTGATCGAGGATCTCGCCCGGGCGCAGCGGCAGAGGCCCGGGGCGGTGGTAGGTGTCGGGTTTGACGGGCAGGTCGAAATAGGCACGCAAGTAGCGGTAGAGCTGCGCCCCGTGGTTCTGCTCGACCACCAGGATGCGCCGCACGCCCTGGAGCGCGCGGTCCATCTGTTCGGTGCGCGCCGGGGCGATCAGGCGCATGGCCACCAGGCGCGTCTTCACGCCTTGCGCGGCCGCGCGGGCGATGGCCTCGCGCACCGGCGCTGTGGCCGAACCGAAGGTGATGATGGCCAGGTCGCCATCGCCTTCGATGTCGGCCCACATGTCGCCGTAGTCGTGGATGGCGAGCTTGCGCTCGCGCTTGTTCATCTGGCGCACGTGCTCGGCCACCTGGCTGCTGGGAATGCCGCCTTCGGTGTGCTCGAGGCCGTCGGCCGTGTAGGTGGTGCCGGGGCGCCCCGGCACCGCCATCGGCGAGACGCCGCTGGGTGTGTCGCGGTAGCGCTTGTAGTCGGGCGTGTTCGCCTCGGCGGTCAGGCGATTGGCCTGGTAGGGCAGCCGGGCAGGCTTGTCGACGATGGTGCGCGACTGGCCCATGAACTGATCGGACAGCACCAGCGCGGGTGCCTGCAAGGCCTCGGCCAGGTGCACGGCCCACTGCGTCGTGGCCAGGCAGTCGCTGATCGAAGTGGGCGCCAACACCAGGCGTGGCGCATCGCCATGCAGGCCGTTGACCGCGAACGACAGGTCGCTTTGCTCGCTCTTGGCCGGAATGCCGGTGGAGGGGCCGCCGCGCATCACGTCGACGACGACCACCGGCACTTCGGAGGCCACCGCCAGGCCGATGCCCTCGGCCATCAGCGACAAGCCAGGCCCAGCGGTGGCCGTGAGGGAAGGCACGCCGCCGTAGGAGGCGCCGACAATGGCGTTGATCGAGGCCAGTTCGTCCTCGACCTGGATGAGCGTGCCACCCACCTTCTGCAGGGCCGGCGCGAGCCACTCCAGCACCTCGGTGGCCGGCGTGATGGGATAGGCGGCCACGAAGCGCACGCCGCCGCGCACGGCACCGAAGCCGGCGGCCTCGTTGCCGCTGAGCAGCCAGCGCGGGCGATCCTGCGCCGTGAGG
>JABWBN010000309.1 GCA_013360485.1 Burkholderiaceae bacterium
CCGGTGCTGCTGGTGGCGCCGGAGGACGTGCGCACCGTCAGCCGTGCCGCGGTGGCAGGCGGGCCGGTCATCCTGGGCTCGATCCAGCCGCAGCGGCGCGCGGACCTGCGCGCCGAGGTCTCGGCTGTGGTCACCCAGGTGCTCAAGGAGAACGGCGAACCCGTCCGGCGTGGCGACTTGCTGGTGCGGCTCGACGACGCGTCCATCCGCGACAGCCTGGCCTCGGCGGAGGAGGCTGCGCGTGCATCGGGGCAGGCGCATGAGCAGGCCGAACGCCAACTGCAGCGCCTCAAGACCCTGCAGGCGCAGGGCATGACGTCGATACAAGCGCTGGAGGACGCCGAGGTGCGGCGCAACAACGCCCAGAGCGACCTGGTGGCCTCGCGTGCCCGGTTGGCGCAGGCGCGCCAGCAACTGCAGCGCACGGAAGTGCGAGCGCCGTTCGATGGGGTGGTCAGCGATCGCAAAGTCTCGGTGGGTGATACCGCACAGGTGGGCAAGGAACTGGTCAAGGTGATCGATCCGGCCAGCATGCGGCTCGAAGGCGTCGTTTCGGCCGATCGCATGCATGAGCTGCGCATCGGGCAGGCCGTGCGGTTTCGCGTGAACGGCTATCCGCAGGTCGAGTTCGCCGGCCAGGTGCATCGCGTGGACGCAACGGCCAATGCCGCGACCCGCCAGGTGGCGGTGCTCGTGACGTTCAGCCCAGCTGCAGGGCAGGAGCCGCCGCGAGTGGCGGGCCTGTACGCAGAGGGTCGCATCGATGCCGGCGGTCAGCGTCCGCTGGCGCTGCCCGAAGCATCGGTCGTGCGCGCGGGCGATGCCGCGCACGTCTGGCGGTTGCGCGGCAACATGCTATCGAAGGTTGCGGTCAGACTGGGCGAGCGTGACGCGCGCAGCGGTCTGGTCGTGGTGCGCGAAGGCCTGGCCGAAGGCGACGAAGTGCTGCGCAACCCCGGCAGCACGCTGATCGATGGGCAACGCGTGGAGCGCGCGGCACCGGCGGCCGTTGCCGCCTCGGCGCCGCGCACCGCGGCTGCATCGGGAGGCTGAGCGTCATGTTCCTCTCCGATTTCAGCATCAAGCGGCCGGTCGCGGCCATCGTCGTCATCATTGCGCTGATGGCTCTGGGTCTGCTCGCGCTGGGCAAGCTTCGGGTGAACCAGATTCCCGACGTGGAGCAGCCGATCCTCGTGGTCAACATCACCTATCCGGGTGCGTCGCCCGAGACGGTGGAACGCGAGGTCATCAACCGCATCGAAAAGGCATTGCAGGGCATATCGGGCGTCGACCAGGTGCGCTCGACCGCCAGTGAAAGCCTCGCCCGGCTGGTCCTGTTCTTCGACTTCGACAAGAACATGATCGAGGCCGCTGACGAGGTGCGCAATGCCATCGGCACCGTGCGGCACAAGCTGCCGGTCGAAATACGCGAACCCGTGCTGCTGCGGATCGACCCATCGGCGCAGCCCATCATGCAGCTGGCGCTGTCGTCCGACCGGCAAACGCATGCCGAAATTTCGCGGCTGGCTGAAGACCATCTCGCCGACCGCTTCCGCGGCATCGCCGGCGTGGCACAGGTCAACGTCAACGGTGCCCTGCGGCGCGAACTGAGCGTGCTGCTCAGTGCGGAGAAACTGCGCGAGTACTCGGTGTCGGTCAGCGAGGTGGTCAATGCCCTGCGGGCACAAAACGCCACCGCGCCGGTGGGCAAGGTGCGGGGCACGCTGGAAGACCAGAGCATCCGGCTGGTGGGGCGCATCGAGTCGCCAGCCGAGTTCGAGCAGATCGTCATCCGGCGCCAGGGCAGCGAGGTGCTGCGCCTGGGCCAGGTGGCGACCGTGCGCGACGGTTTTGCCGAAGTCACCAGTGTCTCGGTACGCAGCGGGCACCCCAACGTGGGCCTGTCCATCACGCGCTCGCGTGAAGCCAGCACCGTGTCGGTAGCCAATGAGGTGCGCAAGCTGGTGACCGACATCAGCAAGGAATTGCCTGCCGGTACCAAGCTGGAAATCACCCAGGATGGCGGCGAGAACGCCCAGAACAGCCTCGACAACGTCGTCCATGCGCTCGTGTTCGGGGCCGGACTCACGGTGGCCGTGGTCTACGTCTTCCTGAACTCGTGGCGCTCCACACTGATCACCGCGCTGAGCCTGCCGACCTCGGTGGTGGCGGCCTTCATCGCCGTGTGGCTGTGCGGCTTCACCCTCAACTTCATGAGCCTGCTGGGGCTGTCGCTGGCGATCGGCGTGCTGATCGACGATGCCATCGTGGTGCGCGAGAACATCGTGCGCCACATGGAGCGGGGCGAAGACCGGCGCACCGCCGCCTTGAACGGCACCGCCGAGATCGGGCTGGCGGTGGCCGCCACCACCTTCTCCATCGTGGCCGTGTTCGTGCCGGTGGCGTTCATGCCCGGCGTATCCGGCGAGTGGTTCCGGCCCTTCGGGTTGACCGTGGTGGCCTCGGTGCTGGTGAGCCTGTTCATCTCGTTCACGCTCGACCCCATGCTCTCGGCCTACTGGGGTGATCCGCCCGGGCAGCACGACGCGCCCCGCCGTGGCATCACCCGGGTGCTGGCGCGTTTCAACACGTGGTTCGATCACCAGGCGGATCGCTATGGCCGCATCATTGCCTGGGCGCTGCATCACCGCCGCTGGATGTTCCTGTTCGCGGTGGCCAGTTTCGTCGGCGCCGTCGGCTTACATGCCAGGTTCGGTGGCTCGAGCTTCCTGCCGGCGTCTGACGCCGGCATCCTGGCCGTCGAGGTGCGCACGCCGCCGTCGAGCAGCCTGGAGTACTCGCGCCTGAAGGTGGAGGCCGTCGCCACGCTGGCACGGACGCTGCCCGAAACCAAGGCGACCAACTCCAACATCAACGTGGGCGGGGGTCGGGTCTACGTCGACATCGGCAAGAGCACCGAGCGCAAGCGCTCGGCCAACGAACTGGCGGCCGCGCTGCGCGAGTTGACCGTGCGGCTGGTGGGCGCCGAGTACACCGTGATCGACGACCTGAACAACGGCGCTCAAAAGCCGGTGCAGATCCGCTTCTCGGGCACCGACACGCGCCGCCTGCAGGCGATCACGGTCGACTTCATGGAGCGCCTGCGTCGGGTGCCGGGCGCGGTGGACGTGGGCTTGTCGGAGCAAGACCCGCAGGACGAACTGAAGATCGAGCTCGACCGCGGCCTGGCCAATGCCTTGGGCATTTCGGTGGCCGATGCGGCCCAGGCCTTGCGGGTGGCCTTCGCCGGTGTCGAAGTGGGCGACTGGGTCGACCCCACCGGAGAGGCGCGCGACGTCGCCGTGCGCCTGCAGCCGCAGGACCGCGTCGACGCCAGCAACATCGAGCGGCTGCCCATCACGGTGGCCGGCAGCAACCGCATGGTGCCGCTGGAACAGATCGCCACCGTCACCATGGGCAAGGGACCCTCGCAGATCCAGCATGCCGATGGCAAGCGCGTGATCACCGTGAGCGCCAACGCCCAGGGGCGTTCGCCGGGCGAGGTGACCGCCGACGCCATGAAGATCGCCCGCTCGATCGACTATCCGCCGGGCTTCGGGCTCGAACTCGCGGGCGCCTCGCGTGACCAGCAGGAGGTGTTCCGCGAGATGGGCATCGCCCTGGTGATGGGCGTGGCGCTGATGTATCTCATCCTGGTGATGCAGTTCGGCTCGTTCACCGCGCCGCTGCCGGTGATGCTGTCGCTGCCGCTGTCGCTGATCGGCGTGGTGCTGGCACTGCTGCTGACCAAGGGCACGCTGAACCTGATGAGCTTCATCGGCGTGATCATGCTGATGGGGTTGGTGGCGAAGAACGCGATCCTGCTGCTGGATGCGGCGCGGGTCCTCGAGCGCGAAGGCATGGACCGCGAGGAGGCGCTCATGGTGGCGGGACGCAAGCGGTTGCGCCCCATCCTGATGACCACATTCGCGCTGATTGCCGGCATGTTGCCGGTGGCCATCGGCGTGGGCGAGGGCGGCGAGTTCTACCGCCCCATGGCCGTGGCCATCATCGGTGGCACCATCACCTCGACGTTTCTCACCTTGCTCGTCATCCCGAGCTTCTACGACTCCATCGAGATCTCGCGCGATCGCATGAAGGCCAAGTTCTGCGGCCGGGCCCAGCGCTGGAATGCAGCGGCGGCCTTCGTGGTCACCTTCGGCGAGGCGCTGTGCACCTTGGTCATGTTGCGGGCGCTCTGGCGCGGGTTGCGGCGCCTGGCCCGGGTGGCTCGCCGGGCCCCGGCGGCCGCCGCTTG
>JABWBN010000310.1 GCA_013360485.1 Burkholderiaceae bacterium
CGGGTCGTGGCCGGCGCTCGCACGGGCCAGGCGCTCGGCGATACGCAACTCCTCGCCAGTCGATTGCAGTTCCGGGCTGTAGGCGGTAAAGAGCGGCTGCCCCTTCTTCACCGGGTCGCCGACCGCATTCACATGCAGACGCTCGATCCAGCCCTCGAAGCGCGGCGCCACCACGACCTGGGTGCGCTCGTCGATCTCGATTCGGCCGCTGGCACGCACGGCCGAATCCACCGCGCGCAGCTCAACCTCGGCGGTCTTCACGCCCAGCGTCTGGATGCGCGCCGCGCTGACCACCACCGCGCCGCTGTCGTCTGGCTTGTCGTCGGCATAGACCGGTATGTAGTCCATGCCCATCGAGTCCTTCTTCGGCACGGGCGAGGTGTCGGGTAGCCCCATCGGGTTGCGGTAGTAGAGGATCTTGCGCTCGCCCTCTGCAGGGGGCGAACTATCGGCTTGCGCCTGGCTGGCGCTGATCAGGGGAACGGGATTTCCAGCATTTTGCAGGTGCGCGATCCAATACCCGGCACCTACGGCAATCGCCACGCCTACGGCAATCGCCGTCATTCGAACGGCTGAGCTCACTTCAAATCCCCTGTCAGTTTCTTGATCTCCGTCAGCGCCAACCGGGCTTCGAGCTCGGTCTGGAGTTGGCGCATGCGGATGTCGATGAGCTGGCGCTCGGCTTCGATGACGCTGTCGAAGTCGACCTTGCCGCTGCTGAGCGCGGCCTGACTTGCATCCCGGGTGGCCTGGGCCTGCGGCAGCAGCGTGTGTTCGAGCAGGCGCAAGGTCTCGCGGCCCTGCGCATACATCGACCATGCAGTGCCGAGTTCTCCGGACGCGCGCGCCTTGGCGTCCTCGCGACGCGCCTCGGCCGCCATCAACATGTACTCGGCTTCGCGCTCCCGGGCGCGACGGCTGGACTGCTGCAGCGGGATCATCACTTCGAACATCACATCCCACGAGGCCTTACCCTCATCGGGACGGTTGTTGCGCACGCCGACGGCGAAGTCCGGCAGCCGGTCCTGATACGTCCGTTCGCGCTCGGCACGCGCGACGTCGATGCCATAGGTGGCGGTATTCACTTCCGGATTGGCGCTGGCCGCCGCCTCGAAAAGGGCGCCCGCCGCCAGCTGTTCGGGCAAGGGCGCTGGATCGGCAGGCGCCGCCAGCGGGGCGTCATGCGCCCGGCCAAGCAGACCGTTCAGTCCCGCTGCCAGGCCCTTGCGCCGCTGTTCGACCTCTACGAGTGCGAGGCGCTGGGCCGTGATCTCGCGCTGCATGCGCAACACCGCCTGCTGCGGCAGCAGACCCAGCTCGTAACGGGCCAAGCTGAGTTCCTCCAGGCTTTGCAGCAGGGTCAGGCCCTCGCGATTGAGGACGCGCTCGCGGTCGGCCGCGTAGTAGCGCAACCACAGCGTCTCGATCTTTGCCGCGAGCTCGGCCCAGGAGGCATCGCGCATCGCATCGGCCTGGGTGGCCTGCGCCTCGGCGGCCTTCACTGCCAGTTCGCGCTTGCCCCACCCCGGCAAGGGCTGGGTGATGCGGTAGCGCGTTTCACCCACCTGGCCGGGCAACAGCGAGGCCGAACGTCCGCTCATGGTGTTGGTGGCATCCATGAGCTCGACCTCGAAGGTGGGATCGGGCAGTGCGCCGGCAGGGGTCACGCGCTCCTGCGCGGCGGACGCTTCCGCACGGGCAGCGGCAAAGCCGGGGTTGCTCTGGCGCGCATACTCGATCAGCGCCTCGGGGCTCGCGCCGAGCGTCGGGGTGTCGGGCACGCCTTGCGTCCAGGCACTGCCACTTCCCAAAGTGAGCGCGAGCACCAGCGCGAGCGCTGCGGGACGTGGCAGGTGGGATGAGGGTACTGCGAACAGGGATTTCATCGGGGAACGATTCCGGCAGGCGGTCGAGTGCATGCGCAGGCCCTCCGCCGCCCGCCTCATCGTTCATTCACCGAGGGACTCCCCCCGGTCGGATAATCAGAGTGGAACGGGACGCACCTGCGAGGCAAGCGTCACTGAGCAGCTTCGAGAGCGGTCACGGTCAGCGCACCGCCGACTTTCTCGACCGCGAAGCGGATCTTGTCGCCCACCTTGACCTGGTCTAGCAGGCCCGGCTCGGCCGTGCGGAACACCATGGTCATCGCCGGCATGCCGAGCGATTCGAGCGGGCCGTGCGCGATGGTGAGCTTGCCAGCCGACTTGTCGATCTTCTTGACCGTGCCTTCGGCGAGCTTGGCATCGGCTTCACTCGCGGCACTTTCCCCGCCGTGATGGGCACTGTGGTCGGCCTGCGCAAACGCCACCGGGGCCGTACCACCCAACATGGCCAGGAGTGCAGTGGTAATGAGGGTCTTCTTCATGATGAGCTTCTCCAAGGGTTGAAAGTCTGTGTGAATTCGAAAGTCCGCCCCATTATGCGAAGCGCTCACCAACAGGACGCTGACGCACGGATTACATTTCTGTCAGCCAACCTTGATCGTCCCGATCATGCCGGCCTGGAAGTGGCCGGGAATCAGGCAGGCAAACTGGAAGTCCCCCGCGCGGTTGAAGTGCCAGATCATCGCGCCGCGTCCGCCCGGCGCGACATGCGCCATCCACGGCTCGTCATGCTCCATCTCGGGAAAGCGCTGCATCAGTTCGGCGTGCTCGGAAAGCGTTGCGGGCGTACCGACCACCATCTCGTGCATCACCGTGCCCCGATTTTCGTGGGTGAAGCGGATCGTCTCGCCCAGGCGCACCTCGACGCGGTCGGGGACGAAGCGCATCTCATCGGTCATCACGATGGGGATCGTGCGCGAGATGGATTGCTCATCGCCCGCAATCCCCCAGGCCTGCTGCTCCTTGGGGGTATCGGACGCGGCCTTGTCGGCATGCTCCGCATTGCCATGGGCGAACGCGCTGTGGTGAACGGCAAGCACACCGGCGGCAAGGCTGGTGGCAAGAAATCGACGACGACTTTTCATGGGGATCTCCGTCTCTGTGGGTGAAATATCGTTGGTGTTGTGGTTTGCGCCGATGGCACGGCGTTCGATTTCAATGACCGTGGTGGCCGGTCGGTTTGCGTATGGCCATCTCGACGGACTGCCCGCCCCCAGTGCGCGGCATGCTCGAGGAACCCGCCGTATCGCTGCGAGCGGGTTCAGGCAGCCCTGCGCCCGCCCACTCGTAGGCCACCGTTCCTTTCGGATGCCTGAACCAGCCCGGGTCGCGGTAGTCGCCTGGCTTCTGCTCGCGGCGCACCTTGAGCACGGTGAACATGCCGCCCATCTCGACCGCGCCGAAGGGCCCCTGCCCGGTCATCATCGGCAGGGTGTTGTCGGGCAGGGGCATCTCCATCTCGCCCATGTCGGCCATGCCGCGCTCGCCCATCAGCATGTAGTCGGGCACCAGCTTCTGGATGCCCTCGACCAGGCCGCGGTGATCGACGCCGATCATGGTCGGCACGTCGTGGCCCATCGCGTTCATGGTGTGGTGCGACTTGTGGCAGTGCATCGCCCAGTCGCCCTCCTCGTCGGCAATGAACTCGATCTGGCGCATCTGGCCGACTGCGACGTCGGTGGTGACTTCCGGCCAGCGCGATTCGGGGCGCGTCGGCCCGCCGTCGGTGCCGGTGACCTCGAACTCGTGGCCGTGGATGTGGATCGGGTGGTTGGTCATGGTCAGGTTGCCGATGCGCACCCGCACGCGGTCGCCCTTGCGCACATTGAGCGAGTCGATGCCGGGGAAGGCCCGGCTGTTCCACGTCCACAGGTTGAAGTCGAGCATGGTGTTCACCTTCGGCACGTAGCTGCCCGGCTCGATGTCGTAGGCGTTGAGCAGGAAGCAGAAGTCGCGGTCCACGCGCGCGATGTGCGGATGCGGTTCGCGCGGGTGCGTGACCCAGAAGCCCATCATGCCCATCGCCATCTGCACCATCTCGTCGGCGTGCGGGTGGTACATGAAGGTGCCGGGGCGGCGCGCGACGAACTCGTAGACGAAGGTCTTGCCGGGCGGGATCTGCGGCTGGTTGAGGCCGCCGACCCCGTCCATGCCGTTGGGCAGACGCTGGCCGTGCCAGTGGATGGTGGTGTGCTCGGGCAGGCGGTTGGTGACGAAGATGCGCACACGGTCGCCCTCGACGACCTCGATCGTCGGCCCCGGCGACTGGCCGTTGTAGCCCCACAGCCGCGCCACCATGCCGGGGGCGATCTCGCGCTCGACCGGCTCGGCGACGAGGTGGAACTCCTTGACGCC
>JABWBN010000311.1 GCA_013360485.1 Burkholderiaceae bacterium
GACGCGGGCAGCGCGGTCCACTTCGTGGCACGGGTGACCCAGGCCGCCTGCCGCGCCCGTGCAAGTGCACTGTCCGGACGCAGGCACGCCACGCCGCCTTCGTCGCCCAGCGCAAGCCAGGTGGCCGACGCCGGTCCATCGTCGCCGGGGCCCTGGAAGAAGTGGCCCAGCGGGGTGTCCGATGGCCACACTGCCGGAACCACGCGGTTGACCCGATGGCCGGCCTGCTCCAACGCGGCGATGCACTCACCCAGCCAGGGCCCATTCGTGGCGGCCACCCAACCTGCGGCGCCAGGGCGCGCATCCGGCGCAAGGGCCAGGTGGACTTGGTCGTCGTCATCGAGCAGGTGCTCCTCGAGGACGCCGCCCAGGGCTGTACGCAACCGCGCAGCGGGTGCCCGCGGCACCGAGATGAGGTGCCACGACAGCTCGGTGGGTGGCACGACGGCGACCACTTCGTCGGCTTTCGGCAGCGCCCCGACGACGGCTTGCCCGGTCACGCCCACTTCCTGGCCGTCGGCGCTCGTGGCGTAGGTCAGCTCGGCGCAGGCGTGCGTCGTGTACCCCGGGCGCTCGCGGGCCGGTAGCTGCAGGATAAGCGTGGTCATTTCGTTGGAATGGGTGCGGGTCCCGGCCTGTGCGCCGCGGTCGACCCGCTGGCGTGCCTGGCGCGCCAGGCGCATTGTGGCAAACGCGGCAGCTCGCGCCGGCCGGGTCGGGCGATCGACAAGCACAGGGCGGCGCAGGTCATCACCGAAGCGCCTGCGGGTCGAGCACGCGCTGTATGCGTGTCCGCTGGCGGGTGCGCACTTCGCGGCCCTGGCGCTCGAGCAGCGCCAGTTCTTCGATCACGCGGTCATCCAAGCGCATGCGTCCGCGTACTTCGAAGAACTCGGACTTCACAGCCAGGCGTGCCAGCGGCAGCTCGATGCCTGCGGGCAGATGCTCGCGCAGCGCGTCCACCGTCTTGAACGGCCCGTTGCGCCGTGCCTGTATCAGCCGATCGGCCCCGCCCAGATCGATGGTCTCGATCACCGCGGCAAGCACTTCACGCGGTGCGGTGTTGACGTTGATCGGCTTGCCACCAGCCGGCAACAGCGACACCCAGGGTCGCAGCCTCTCGATGTCAGCCGGTGATACCCCCAGCCACGTCAGGTCGTCCAGTCGCTGTGGCGCCAAGGGCGCGCCGGCTTCGGTTCCAGCAGCGGCCTGGCGCAGACCCTGGGCGATGCCTTCGGCCACGTCATCACCGCATCCTGCCCACTGGCACAGCCGGCGCAGGATGGCCACCTCCTGCGCTGCAAGGGTGGGATCGGCTTCGGTCAGGTTGCGCAGGTTGTAGCGCGACTGCGCGTCGGTGATCGAGCCGCCCAGGAACGCATCGAGACCCCCGTCGGGGCCGGTGTTGCCATCGGCGGCCAGGAACGTCGACAGTCGGGCCTCTTCCAGCGGCGTGGCCCAGGCCTGGGCCAGGTTGGTGGTTTCGGCGGTGGCATCGGTGCGCAGGATCAGGCGTGCCCAGTCGATCGCGCCATGCAGGATCCAGACGATCTGTGCGCGGGCCCGCTCGGCCGTCTCGACCTGCACGGCCCGATGCTGCAGCCAGACCATGGAAGTGGCGAGCGTGGCCACCACGGCCAGCAGGAGCAGGGCCACCAGGATCGCAGCGCCGAGCTGGCGCTGCCGTTGTGGCGGCCTCCTGCAATGCATCATGGTTGGGGCCCCAGCGCCACATCCCGGGTGAGCGGACCCTCAGGCAGTTCAAGCACGACCCTCACCCCCGTGGGCAGCAGTTCGCGCGCCGCCGCAGCTGCAGCGCCGGTGCCGCTGGCTGAAGCGCCGGTGCCGCTGGCTGAAGCGCCGGGCGCCTCGGCTTCGTCGCGGTCGCCGCTGGATTGCGCGTTGCTCCACCCACCACGGTAGAAGTAGACCTGCCAGGTTGCCACTGCATCCAGAAGCGGGGTGTGGCCGGGCTCCTGCCCGGACAACTGCTGACTGGCCAGCCAGAACTGCTGCAAATCGTCTACGCGGGTGACCGATGTTGAGGCCCAGCGTTGCCAACGGCCTTCGCGCAAGGCCCACACCACCACCTGTAGCCCGACTGGTGTGCGGCGCGTCAGCCGCAGGGCGGCACCGTCGAACGCCAGTGCCGGCGTGGCCGGCGTGTTCTCGAGCGCAGCCAGGTCGGCCTCGAGCTGGGCGATCACCGCCGCCAGCCGCAGCGTGCGTTCGGTCGATGCTTGTGCGACCTTGCGCGTGCGCGCCATGCTGTCGATGCCCTGCCATCCCAGTGCCGCCAACACCGACATGATCAGCAGCGCCACGAGCACCTCGACCAGCGTGAAGCCGTGCAGGCCAGTCAGCCGGTTGGCGCAGCGGTTGTGCATCGGGGCGGACCGTTGGGCAGCCGCGTGCTCAGTAGCGACCGATCACGGTGGTGATCGTGGCCAGGACGCGGTCCTGGTCGTCGCGCACGATGGCCTCGACGCGCCGGAAATTCGGATTGGGCGTCGGCAGGGACTGCAGCCGTCCCTGGTAGTCGCGGCCCAACTGGCGGCAAGCGAACTCGCTGTCGCCGCCCGGAAACTGGCGCGTCAGCCGTAGGTCGGTCAAGGCGTTGTCCGCGCACCAATGCGCCGCGGTCACCCCGGCCAGGCGCTCGGCGCTGTCGGTCATGGTTCCCGCAGCCTTGAGACCGGCGCCCAACGTGATGGCGACCACCGCCAGCGCCACCAGTACCTCGACCAAGGTGAACCCGGAAGGTCCCCATCCCTCGCAGCCGAAGGCAGACCCGGCGCCGCGTGATCGTGGTCGGAGCGGGACGGTCATGGCTGCGCCACTTCAGCGGTGAACGGCCCGAGGCCATCGGTGGCCAGCGTCAGGGCATGGTCATCGAGGCGCAGGACGATGCGTTGCGGGCCGATCAGTGGCTCAGGACCCAGCACCACGGCGCTCGCGTCCGGAATCTGAACCTGGGTGCGGGGATCGAGCAGGCGGTGGGACAGCTGGTCGGCCGCCGGCAGACCGATGAAGCGATAGGCCTCGCCAGCCACAGGGCTTCCAGCCTCGAAACGCACCGGCAAGCCCAGGGTACGCGCCTCGGCGCGAGCGGTCTCCAGCAATGCGCTCAAGCGGGCACCTTCTTCCTCGAGGCGCGTGGCAGCAGGGTCGCGCATGGCCAGCGCGACCACGGCCGAGGCCAGAGCCACCACCACCAGCACCACAAGCAGTTCGATCAGCGTGAAACCGTGGCCGCTGCGTTGGCGACGCTGCGGGGCGCTCTGTGGCAAACGCGCGCCCGCAGCGCTACTGCCACGAGCCGATGTCGGCGTTCTTGCCCTCACCACCGGCCTGGCCGTCGGCGCCGAAGCTGAACACATCGATTTCTGCCTTCACGCCCGGATTGAGGTATTGATAAGGCTGGCCCCATGGGTCGCGGGGCAGCTTCTCCAGATAGGGGCGCCAGTTGGGCGGAACCGCGCCGCCCGTAGGTTTGCGCACCAGCGCCTCCAAGCCCTGATCGGCTCCCGGATAGCGCTGGTTGTCCAGCCGGTACAGCTTCAGCGCCTGCATGAGGCTGGCGATGTCGGTGCGCGCGGCTGTGGTCTTGGCTTCATCGGTGCGTTCGAGCACGCTCGGCACGATCAGTGCAGCCAATACGCCGATGATGACCAGCACCACCATGATCTCGATGAGCGTGAAGCCGCGCGGATGGCGCACGGGCAATGGGCGGGCAGCGGGCATGGGGTGTGTGCGTTCGAGAGGCAAGCGGTGAATGATAATGGCCCGATGGGTGTGCGCCTGTTGTCCTTTGTGATCTGGGCCCTGGTCGCAGCAAGTGCGGCCTTCTGGGCCATGCGCCTGGGTGCATCCGCGACCCCAGTTCCCGCTCACACCGTGTGGGCTGACGCCGATACCGCCGGTGCGGCCGCCGACCTGGGGCGACTGTTCGGATTGCCGCCGTCGACCGTGCCCGTCGATTCAGCCCCGACGCCGCAGCCCGCGGCTTCCAGCCGTTTCAAGCTGATCGGTGTGGTTGCACCGCGCTCGGGTGGGCCCGAGGGCCTGGCGCTGCTGGCCGTCGATGGGGCGCCGCCGCGGGCGTATCGGGTCGCGGCACGGGTCGGCAGCGAGTGGATCATCCGCAGCATCGGTCATCGGCGTGTCGAGCTGGCGCCTGCCGCAGGTGGCGCGGCCGTTGTCCTCGAATTGCCGCTGTTGGC
>JABWBN010000312.1 GCA_013360485.1 Burkholderiaceae bacterium
GCCTCTGTCGCGTGCGATGCGCGAATTGGAAAACCAGCTCGGCGTGCAGTTGTTCGACCGCAGCACACGCCTGACGCGGTTGACCTGGGCCGGCCAGGTATTTCTCGGTGAATGCCGGCGCGTGCAGGCCACCGTTGACCAGGCGGTGAGGAGCGCAAAGGCCGCGGCGCAGGGCTACCAGGGCCATCTGCGCATAGCCATCTGCGACAGCATGGTGCAGCCCCGGATCGCAACCCTGCTGGCTCGCAGCCGCGAGGATGAGCCCGAGTTGGAGATTCGCGTCTTCGAGTTCCCGTTCGCGCAGCAACTCAAGATGCTGCATGACGATCTGCTGGACATCGGCTTTGCGTTGTCAAGCGCGGTGCATGATGACCTCGTCGCCGAGTCGGTGTGGACCGATCCGCTGGCGGTGATCGTGCCCGCACGCCATCCCTTGCTGGCGCACGTCCAAGTGCCGCTGGTCGAAGCGTTGAAATTCCCGCTGGTTCTGTGTCATCCCGAATCGGGATCGGGCTGCCGCCATCAGATTCAAGCGATGCGATTCGTCCCCTGGCCGGCACCCCGCCAATGCTCTCTACCTACCTGCTGCGCCGCAAAGGCGAACCCACGGAGCCCATGAAGCGGTTCATCGAGCGGGTGAAAGACGGGGCCGTACCGGCCCATGATGAGCCAGGCCTTTGAGGACGCAGCTCACCTATCCGTTGCAGCCTGTGGTGTGTCAGTGGAAGGCTGTACTTCCGGATGAAATCCGATGCGCTGTGGCTGCTGCTGGATGTGCATAGCTCGCTTTGGCTCAACAGCAACGGCCTGCGTTGACCAGACCGAAGACTTGAGTCCACAATCGAGTCTATTCCGTGCCCCATGGATCGGAAAAGACGTTCGTAATAAACGAGTTAGCGACCGGGTTCTGTTCCCTTCACCCGCTCCATTCGAATTCAAGCACTTGCGCCAGCCTCTCGGGGCTGGCGTTGTCTTTTCCGCGACCGTGCAGCCCCGGTTGCCCCCAGCACGCGGCCGCTCAGGAACGCCAGCGCCGAATGATCGAGTTGAACATTGTCGCGGCCGGGCCTGCAGCGGCCTGTACCGGTTTTGCCCCGCATCAGGGCCGAATCGCTGGGCACACTTCGCATGACACATCGGCCATCGGCGGCCCAAGTGAAAACCTTGGCGACAGCCAAACGAAAGGCCTGACCTCGCCTGCTTCCTCGTCTATGTTGAAGCATTCACCCGTGACAAAGTGCATGTCGAGCGACGGCCCGCCGCCCTTACCGCCCTGACGCGATCACCCGGCTCCCCGGTGGTCCCACGCCCCTGCCTGCCCAGCAACGGGCGCCTGCGGCTCGCTCGCCACCAGCGCTTCGCGCACCTGCGAACTCGGAGAATCATGATGATGTTTTCCGCTTTCCGCGGGGAGCGCGACTCCCTGATGGCGCGAAGGCCGGACGGTCTGATCCATGGACTGGACGACAAGCCACCACCCCTGATGCTGGCTGCGCTCGGACTCCAGCACTTCATGGTGGCGGCGCCCAACCTGGCGGTCGTCGTCATGATCTGCCGTGCCGCGGGCGTCGACGCGGCGACGGCGGAGGGAGTGCTGTCGTTTTCGCTCATTGCGCTCGCCATTGCGACCCTGGTCCAGTGCAGCAGACGATTTGGTTCGGGGTACTTCATCGTCGGCTGCAACTCGGGAATCTATCTCTCGGCCTCGCTCGCCGCCGCCGCGGGCGGGCTGCCGGTCGTGTGCGGGATGACCCTGGTTGCCGGGGTGTTCCAGGCCTTCTTCGCCAGCCTGCTGGTGCGCGCCCGTCGATTCTTCCCCAATGAGATCGTCGCGCTCTCGATCATCATCGTCGGCATCGAAATCGGCGTCATCGGCTTGAACCGCCTTTCCGGCGCGGGGATTCCCGGCTTGGTGGTCGGCGGCGCAACCTTCTTCGTCTCGGTGGTCTTGGGCGTCTTCGGGCGCGGCAGCTGGCGCCTGTATTGCTCCCTGCTCGGGATGGCCTGCGGCTATCTCGTGTACCTGTCTGCCGGCAGCACCGGGCCAAGCACCGTAGGCACGGCCTTCTCGTCGGCACTCTTCGGGTTGCCCTCCTTCGCGCACCTGCGGCTCGAGTTCGACCTCGGCCTCTTGCTGCCCTTCCTCTTCGCTGCAGTCGCCGCGTCGCTCAAGACCATGGGCGCCGTCGACATCTGCGCCCGGATCAACGATGCCGCCTGGGTGCGCCCCGAGATGCACGCGATCCGGCGGGGCGTGCTCGTCGATGGGCTGTCCACCGCCCTTTCGGGCTTGCTCGGCAGCAGCGGCACGAACTCCTCGACCTCGAGCGTGGGCGTTTCGCACGCGAGCGGCGCAACCAGCCGCGTCATCGGCATCGCCGTCGCCGCCTGGATGCTGGTGTTCGCGCTCAGCCCGGCCTTCACGCACCTGGTCGTCAACCTGCCCGATCCCGTGGTCGGCGGGATGCTGGTCTTCACCGGCTGCCTGGTCATCGCCAATGGATTCCAGATCCTCGGCACCGTCCCGATGGACATGCGCCGGGCCGGGGTGGTCGCGTTTCCGCTCCTGGTGGTGATCGCGCGCATCGCCAACGCCCCCCTGTTCGCGCAACTGCCCGACGCGGTGAAGCCGCTGATGTCCTCCGCGCTCGCGATCGGCGTCTTCACCGCGCTGCTGGTCAACGCCTTCCTGAGCTGGGGAAATTAGCGGCGAGCGACGATCGCCCTCGACCCGCCCCTCGCGGTCGGCGAGCGCCTGCGGCAGGTCCACAGGATCCTCGACGACTGGAACGTGGCCCATAACGTCAAGGTTCGCGTCATGCTCACGCTGCGCGAGCTACTCGACGAGCGCGCCTCCAGCGTGAAGCTCGCCTTCAACGGCTGCACGCTGCACGTCGGCATCACCCACGCGGGCCCGGCGTGGGACGCGCAAACCCTGCCGAACGGCCGCTTCTTCGCCGATCGGGTCAGCGACGCGATGGCCCACCGCAAGCGAGCGGACGGCAGCAGCGTCATTTCCCTATGCTTCGAGCAGTGAGACCGACATGCCCATCGCAATCTGGACGCCGGAGCTCTCGCTGGGAGTCGCGAGCCTCGACGCCGATCACCAGAAACTGATCGACACGCTGAACCTCGTGTTCGATGCGCTGCTGTTCGATCGCAGCTCGTCGGCCCTCAACAGCGCGCTTACCACCCTCGACGACTACGTGACCGAGCACTTCGCGCGCGAGGAGGCATGGATGCAGGCACGGCACCACCCGGACCTGGCCCGTCATCAGCAGGAACACAAGGCGCTGCGCGATCACCTCGCGCTTCTGTGCGCCTCACGGGATCTGTCGGACCAGGAACGTTCGGTCGAGCTCCTGATGATCTTGCGCGACTGGCTGCTCGGCCACATCGCCCACTCGGATCGCGACGCATCCGGGGCGTGAAAAGGCGGTCGAGCGTCATCCATGAGTCATGCTCTTGGCGCGGGCTGCTTGGCCTCGGAGCAGAACCACAGCTTGTTACCCTCGCTGTCCAGGAAGGCACCGACCCAGTAACAGCCGTCGTCGTAGCGTTGCACCGCATCGCTGATCGCAACTCCGCGCGCAGCCAGATCCCGCTCCATCCTCGGCGCGTCCGCAACCGCAATGGTCAGCCGCGGATAGGGCGATTTCTCCGCCCCGCTGCCGAGTCCGGCAAGCGGCTTGAGCAGGATCGTCAGTCCACCCAGGGCGAAACCGACGTCGCCATCTGCCTGGGGCCTCGGTTCGAGCCCCAGCCTGGTCCGGTAAAAATCCGCAGCCCTCGCGAGGTCATCGACGGCGAGGGCCACCACCTTCAGTTCCTGCCAACCCAGCGTGTTCATCTCACACCTCGCCGATTGTCGATGGGGCCCTCTCTTTATAGACAAGCGAGCCCTGCCCTGGGCGATCACATGTCACGCGCTCATCCGCCGCGGGCTCGCGGCACCATTTGCCGGCGCCGTTGTCGATCGCTGTACTCGGCACACGCCGAAAGCCCGGGAGACCAAGATGACAAACACAACCGACAGAGACACCCCCCTGACGCTGCGTGACGCGGCGAAGTTGCTGACCGGTGAAGGCAGGTCGGCACACGATGTCGAAGTCCTGCTGGCAAACGCCATACAACAGTGCGAGCTGCACGCCAACGTCAAGCGCTGGGCCACTGAACAATGGGATGGGCGGCGGCTGCCGGGCAACATCAACCCGCGCGAAACCCACATCGAACGCCGCGACCTGGACGCCTGGCGCAGCAGCGGCGGAGCCGCTTGACACTGCGCACGGCCAAGGCGCAACACGTTCCCGGCCACCGACACGAAACTCTCAGGCAAATCGCCGTGGCGGCAATCGGCCGCAACAACAGGCCGAACGCCGGATAGCGCACTCCGGCCGCGACCGCTGTCTGCCGCCTGCCGTCTGCCGTCTGCGTTCCACTCTGCGGAACATTTTCAGATCGCGCTGTTTTTCTCGAGAATTGAATTAAATTCCTGGAACCGGCCAGAAGCCGGACTTATTCCAGGAGACAGACAATGAAAGCAGCGCTCGCGACACTGCTGATCCCGGTGGCAACGCTCGCCCTCGGCATCCAGGCCAGCCACGCCGCCACGCCGGCGAAACCCGACCGCCCCAACATCCTGCTGATCATGGCCGACGATCTCGACCTCGGCAGCTACGGCAGCGAGATCGCCACCCCCAACCTCGACACCCTGGCCGACACCGGGGTCAAGATGACCCAGTTCTACGCCTCGCCGTTCTGCTCGCCCACGCGCGCGATGCTGATGTCGGGCTCCGACAACCACCTCGTCGGCTTCGGCGACATGAGCGAGCTGATGCTGCCCGAACAGCGCGGCAAGCCGGGCTACGAGGGCTATCTCAACGAGCGCGTGGTGCCGATGGCGCAGGTGCTGCGCGACGCTGGCTATCGCACCCTGATGACCGGCAAGTGGCACCTTGGCGTACCCGAGCAGTACAGCCCGGCCACACGCGGCTTCGAGCGCTCGTATGCGCTGGTCCACGGCGGCTCCAGCCACTGGAGCGATGGGGCCGGCATCGTCGCCGCCGACCCGGCCAAGGCGCCCAAGGCCATCTATCGGGAGAACGGCAAGGAAGTCACGTTGCCGAAGGACTTCTTCTCCTCAGACTTCTTCACCAGCAAGCTGATCGAGTACATCGAAGCCGACAAGGACTCGGGCAAGCCCTTCTTCGCCTACCTCGCCTTCACCGCACCGCACTGGCCC
>JABWBN010000313.1 GCA_013360485.1 Burkholderiaceae bacterium
GCGCCGCGTCGCTCAGTCGCCCATGGCATGCGCTGGAGTTCAAGACCTTCGACCTCTGGACCGCACTGGCGGCCCCGCACCGCAGCGCGCTGCCCGTGGTGGTTCTGGCGATCGACGAGCCCACATTTCAGGAGGTGCAACAAAGCTGGCCGTTCCCGCGCAGCTTGCATGCGCGTGTGCTCGACCGCCTGCGCGACGACGGCGCCCTTGCCGTGGGCTTTGACGTGGTGTTTGCCGACCCCGGCGCGCCTGACCAGGACGCGGCATTCGCTCAGTCGCTCGCGGCGGCCACGGCAGCGGGCTTGCCGGTGGTGCTGGCCTCGACACGCGAGAAGGTAGACAGCGCCAGCGCAACGCTGTGGACCGAGGTACTGCCGCTGGCGGCATTGCGCGACGCCGGGGCCCAGCATGGCGATGCCGGGGTGCAGCCCGACGACGACTTCGTCGTGCGCCGCATGCCACAGGACAAAGGCAGCTTTTCCGCCACGCTGGCTGGTACTGCGGCGCTGCATGCCATGGCAGCGCCACCTGCTGAATTCATTGCCTACCGTGGACCGCGCGGCACCTTCGACACGCGCTCGTATTACCAGGCACTGGAGCCGGGTCTGCTGCCACAAGGTTTCTTTCACGGCAAGGTGGTGCTGATTGGCCGCTCCACCCTCACGGCCAGCGATTTGCAGCACAGCCAGGCCGACCTTTTCAATTCGCCCTTTGCTGCACTGGGCGGCGAGCGCCTCTTTCCTGGCGTGGAACTGCAAGCGACCCTGCTCGACAACCTGATCAGCGGCGACGGGTTGCGGCTGGTGCCCGAAGCAGGGTCGCTGGCGCTGGTGCTGCTGGCGCTCGCCCTGCTGCTGCCTGCCAGTCTGCGCTGGCACCCCAGTGCGGTCGGGTTGCTGGCGGCAGGGCTCGTTGGCGGCATGGCACTGCTGTCATGGCTGCTGTTTCTCAAGGCGGAGCGCTGGCTGGCGCCGCTGCTGCCGATGGCGGCGACGGTGGCAATGTATGGCGCTACGACCCTGGTGGGCTATGCCAGCACACGCCAGCAGGCACGCCAGATGCACGCCATGTTCTCGCAATACGTCCCGCCCGAAGTAGTCTCGCGCCTGATCGCCCAACCCGAGCTGCTGCGCCTGGGCGGCGAGGCACGCGAGGTCACGCTGCTGTTTACCGACCTGGCGAGCTTCACGACGCTTTCCGAACAATTGAGCGCAGAGCAAACCGTGGAGGTGCTCACCCTCTACTTCAATGCCATGACGCCCATCGTGCACGCCAGCGGCGGCACCGTGGACAAGTTCATCGGCGACGCGGTCATGGCCTTCTGGGGCGCACCACTGCCCGACCCGCAGCATGCCGAGCATGCGGTGCGCGCCGCCATCGCCATGCAGCAGGCCATGCAGTCACTGGGCATGGCCGGGGGCCGCTTCGAAGCGCAGCTGCTGCCGCAGGCACAACCGCAGTCATGGGGCCTGGAGTCGGTCGAGTTCGCGGTGGCCGGGCATGCCGGCAGCACGGCGCGCCCGCTGGCGAAGGTGGCCTCGGGCGGCGAACTCTCGCGGCTGGCCCTGGCCATTGCAGTGACCACGTTGCACGAGGACGGCGGTGCTGGCACGCTGATCTTCGACGAGATCGATGCCGGCATCGGTGGCGCCGTGGGCGACACGGTCGGCGCGCTGATGAAGCAACTCGGGCGTGACCGCCAGGTCCTGGCTGTCACACATCTCGCCCAGGTCGCGGCCTGTGCCGACCATCACTACGTCGTGGCCAAGCTCACGCGGCAGGGTCACACGGCCAGCACCGTGGCGCCGGTGCACGGCGCCGATCGCGTCGCCGAGGTGGCCCGCATGCTCGGCGGCGAGCGCCTGGGCGACACCCGCCTGGCGCATGCCCAGGCCATGCTAACCGGTACAGGTGCAACCCCGGACGAAGCCGACGAGCCGGCGGCCAGCCAGGGCACACGACCGCGCCGTCGGGCGCAGCGCGAGGGAACGCCATGAGTGGCGACTCCAGCCCCACGAACGCGGCACCGATGGCATCGCCGACGACGCGCGAGCTGGTGCTCATTTCGGGCATCTCGGGCTCGGGCAAGTCGGTGGCGCTGCATGCACTGGAGGATGCGGGTTACTTCTGCGTCGACAACCTGCCACCCGAACTGCTGCGCGACTACATGCACCTGGAGCAGCCGCGCTACACCGAGCGCGTGGCCATCGCGGTGGATGTGCGCGCCGCACGATCGCTGCCTGCGCTGGTGCCGCTGATCCACGAACTGCGGCAGGAAGGCATCAACATCCGGCCGCTGTTCCTCGATGCCAGCACCGACACGCTGGTGCGGCGATTCTCGGAAACCCGCCGTCCCCACCCGCTGAGCCAGCCTGATGGGGCCGGCACCACCCAGCATGCGCTGATCGAGGCCATCGAACTGGAGCGGCTGCTGCTGGCCGAGCTGCGCGAAGTGTCCACCGTCGTCGACACCAGCACGCTGCGCGCCGCCGGGCTGCGTGCGCAGGTGCGCGACCTGGTGGCCGTGCCCCACCATCGGCTCACGCTGGTTTTCGAGTCGTTTGCGTTCAAGTATGGTGTGCCGCTCGATGCCGACTACGTGTTCGATGTGCGCATGCTGCCCAACCCCTACTACGTGCGCGAGCTGCGGCCGCTGTCGGGTCGCGACGAGCCCGTGGCCCGGTACCTGTCCGAGCAGCCCGAGGCAGCAGAGCTGCTGCAGCAGATCGAGGTCTTCCTGCGCCGCTGGCTGCCGGCATTGGCCACCGATCAGCGGGCGTATGTCACGGTCGCGATCGGCTGCACGGGCGGGCAGCACCGATCGGTGTATATCGTGGAGCAACTGGGTCAGCGCTTCGCCGATGGCGGCGCCACCCTCACCCGCCACCGCGAACTGGATGCGATCGATTGACCGAGACGGCCCCACCCCTGCATGAGCTGCCGCTGTTCCCCTTGCAGTCGGTGCTGTTTCCCGGCGGCCTGCTGAGCCTGAAGGTGTTCGAGGCACGCTACCTCGACCTGGTCAGCCGCTGTCTGCGTGAACGCACGCCCTTCGGCGTGGTGTGCCTGAACCAGGGCACCGAGGTGCGCCAGCCGGGCACACCGGCCGAGCGCTTCGAATCGGTGGGTACGCTGGCGCTGCTGGATGAAGTCGACGCCGAGCAGGTGGGCATGCTGCGCGTGCGCTGCCTGGGTGGGCAGCGGTTTCGCGGCGCCGCCGCGGTGCGCGACGCCGACGGCCTGTGGCACACCGATGCCACGCTGATCGACGCCGATCCGGTGCTGGCGCCCACGCCCGAACTCACCGCCACCGTGGTCGCGCTGCACAACGCGGTCACGGCCTTGCACGCGCAGGGCCAACATCCATTCGTGCAGCCCTACCAGTGGGACAACGCCGGCTGGGTGGCCAACCGCTGGTGCGAATTGCTGCCCATTCCACTGGCGGCCAAGCAGAAGCTGATGGAACTGCAGCAGCCGATGGGCCGGCTGCAACTGGTGCACGACTACCTGCGCGGCAAGGGCGTGGTCGGGCCGGGCTGATCGGCGGGTTCACCGTCGCGTGGCACGGCTGGACGCGCTGCCAGGTGCTCGTCGAGCAACCGCCGCACGGGCGCCGGCAGACCCGAGCCCAGCGCCTGCTGCGCACTCATCCAGCGGCCCGCTGGCAGGCGCACCTCGAGCGCTGCGCGCTGGCGAACGCCCAGCCGTGCAGGCAGTACCCAGTGGTAGGGCTCCAGCCGCAGGTCGCGATGCGTGAGCACATGGGTGAACGGCGGCAGCGGCTTCAGCACGCCCGGGCCGGGCGCGGACAGCGCCTGCACCTGCTCCGGGTCGTCGAACTGCGGCAGGCACCACAGACCGGCCCAGATGCCCAGGCGCGGGCGCTGCACCAGCCACACGGCATCGCGGTGCGTGAGCATCAGCAGTGCATGCTGCTGGGCACGGCGCACGAGTCGCCGCGACTTCACGGGATAGGCCTCGGGGCGTCCTTCACGGTGCGCCGCGCAGCGAGAAGACCATGGGCATAGCGGACAACGCGGCGCGCGCGGCGTGCACACCGTTGCCCCCAGATCCATCATGCCCTGGGTGTAGACCCCGATGTCGCTGGGGGGCAGCAGGGCCTGGGCCTGCCGGTGCAAGGCCCGCACCGCAGCCGGCCGGGCCAGGTCGTCGGCCACGCCC
>JABWBN010000314.1 GCA_013360485.1 Burkholderiaceae bacterium
CGCGCACGTGTCGCCGTCGACTTCGTGCCCACGCGCAACGCGAGGCCCAGCACCCGCTCGCGCGAGGACCGCGCGATGATCGTGCATGCGGTGGCTGCCGTGCGGCGTGCCGATGGCACGGTGCTGGCGCGCGTGCAGGCCGGCACGCTGCTCAATCGCAACCTGGCCTTCATCGACCACATCAACGACATCGTCTACCCGCCCGGCAGCCTGCCCTTCGGCAGCCTGGGCACGGCCACCTTGTTCCTCGACGACGTGCGCATTTCCACCAACGTGCGCCTGTTCGGCGAGCAGGGCGAGACCCGCGCGATCGGCACCCGCGTGTCGCAGACGGTGCGCGAGGCAGTGCTCGAGCGCGGGCAGACCTGGCTGGACAACGCATTCGTGGTCAACGACTGGTACTTTTCGGCCTACGAGCCGCTGGCCGATGCACGCGGGCGACCGGTGGGCATGCTTTACGTCGGCTTCCTCGAGCGGCCGTTCGCCTGGATGAAGTGGGGCGTGCTGGCGGCGCTGGTGGCTGTGTTGAGCGTGGTGATGGTGCTGGCTGCGCTGGCTGCCGCGCGCTGGGCACGCGTGATCTCGCAGCCGATGGAACGGATGGCCCGTACGATGGATCGCGTGCAGGCCGGTGCGCTTGATGCGCGCGTGGGATCGGTGGGCGCCGACGACGAGTTGGGCGCGCTTGCCGCGCACCTGGACCGGCTATTGGACACGATCGACGACAACACGCGCGAGCTCAAGCGTTGGAACAGCGAACTCGACGCCAAGGTCGCCGAGCGCACCCGCGAGCTCGAGGCGGCGCAGCAGCAGTTGCTGCGCAGCGAGAAGATGGCCGCCATCGGCCAGCTCACCGCCAGCATCGCCCACGAGGTGAACAACCCCATTGCCGTGATCCAGGGCAACCTCGACCTGGCCCGCGAGCTGCTGGGCGATCATGCCGAGCGGGTGCGCACCGAGTTGCGGCTGGTGGACGCGCAGATCGACCGCATGCGCCTGATCGTCACGCAGTTGCTGCAGTTTGCGCGCCCCAACGAATATGCCGGCTATGTGGAGGCGGTGGATCCGGGACGCACGCTCGACGAGTGCCTGCTTCTTGCCGGCCACCTGCTGGCGCGCACGCGCATCGAGGTGCGGCGCGACTACCTCGCGTCGCGCAGCGCGGCCATCAACCGCCAGGAGCTCCAGCAGGTGCTGGTCAACCTGATGGTCAACGCCATCCACGCCATGCCCGATGGCGGCACGCTCACGCTGCGCACGCGCGATTGGGAAGCGCCGCCCGTGGTCGAGGGTGACCCGGCGCGGCCCGGCATCGTCATCGAGGTGCTCGACACCGGGCCCGGTCTGTCGGCCGAGCTGCTGCGCGAACTGTTCCAGCCCTTTGTCACGCGCAAGAAAGACGGCACCGGCCTGGGTTTGTGGATCAGCCGGGGCATCGTCGAGCGCTACGGCGGCGACATTCGCGCTGCCAACCATGCGGCCGGTGGCGCGGTCATGAGCGTGTGGCTGCTGTGCGAGGAGGTGCCGCCAGCGGCCGAATCAGGCGCGCTGCGGCCGTAGAGCGGCGGGCTCAGCGCGCTCAGACTGCGGCAGTCTGCTGTGCGGCGGCTGCGGAGCGCGCCTGCAGCGACGCGAACCCCGCGTCGAGTTCGGCCTGGAGCGTGGCCACGTCTTCGGCCGGCAGGTTGCGGTAGCGCCGTTGCAGGCCCAGGTAGTCGGACACCGGGCGGGTGCACTGGGTCACGTTGAGCGTGTAGCGATGGCCGTCCTCGATCTCGTACAGCGGGAAGGCGCCGCTTTCCACCGCGTAGCGGGCAGCCATCAGGCCGAAGTCGTCGCGGATGCCCCAGCCGTCCAGGCAGGGGATGAGCACGCTGATGAAGCGTGTGCCCTGGATCGTCTTGGCCTTCTCGATCTTGCGCAGCAGGTCGGGAAGGTGGCCGGCGCTGGCGGTGGCCACGTAGGGGATGCCGTGCGCAGCCATGATCTCGGGCAGGTTCTTCTTGCGCGAGGTCTTGCCCGCGGGCGTGGAGCCGGTGCGGGCGAAGTGCGGCGTCGACGACGACTTCTGCGCGCCCGTGTTCATGTAGCCCTCGTTGTCGAGGCAGATGTAGATGAAGTTCTCGTTGCGCTCGGCCGCCGAGGACAGGCACTGGAAGCCGATGTCGTAGGTGCCGCCGTCGCCGGCCAGCACCACCACATGGGTGTCGTGCTTGCCCTGGGCGTCGAGCGCGCGGCGCAGGCCCGAGGCGGCCGCAGCACTGGCTTCGAGCGTGGGCTGGTACACCGGGATGCGCAACGAGCTGAACGGCTGCGGCCCGGCGATGATGGCCATGCACGACGGTGGCACCACGGCCACTGCGTTCGATCCGATCACGCCCAGGATGTGGCGCACCGACAGCGCGTCGATGCATCCGGGGCAGGCGGCATGGCCCGAGCACAGCATCGGGGCGTGGTTGACAGTGGTCTTCTGCATGATGGAAGGGCCCTGGTCAGCGGCGCGCCTCAGCGCACCCATTGCGATTCGGGTAGCGCCTCGCGCTGCGCCGTCTGGTGCACGAACTCGACGATCTTGTCTGGCGAGACATTCACACCCCCCACACCGGCCAGCAGGCCATGGATGCGGGGTTGCACCGACGTGCCGTAGAGCGCGGCGCGCAGCTCCTGGTGCAAGATGCCGCCACAGCCGGGCGAATGGTTGCGGTCCAGCACGATGAGCTCGGCGATGTCGGCCAGCGCCTCGCGCAGTGCCTGCACCGGCAACGGGCGGAACAGCCGCAGCTTGACCAGGCCCACCGGCTGCCCCGCGTCGCGCATCAAGTCGACGGCTTCGCGCGCCGTGCCGCACATGCTGCCCATGGTGACGATGGCCGTGCGAGCGCCTTCGCAGCGGTAGCGCTCCACCACGCCCCAACTGCGCCCGGTGAGCGCCGCCCACTCGCGGTCGGCTTCGGCGGCCAGTGCCGGGGCCCGCGCCATGTCGTCCTCCAGCGCCTGACGGTGGCGGAAGAACATGTCTTGCGTGACCACGTTGCCCCAGGACTCGACGTTGTCGGGGTCGAGCCGGTGCGGCGGGTTGAATGCCGGCAGGTATCGGTCGACGATCGCCTGCGCGGGAATGCGCACCGGTTCCATCGCATGCGAGACGTAGAACGCGTCGAGGTTCACCAGCGCCGGAATCAACAGCTGCTCGGCCACGCGGAAGGCCTGCACGGTGGTGTCCAGCGCTTCCTGGGCGCTTTCCACGTAGAACTGCAGCCAGCCGGTGTCACGCTGGGCCAGGCTGTCGGTCTGGTCGGGCCAGAACGCCCAGGGCGAGGCCACCGTGCGGTTGACGTTGGCCATCACGATGGGCGCGCGCGCGCCGCTGGCGTAGTGCAGCAGTTCGTGCATCAGCAGCAGGCCCTGCGAGGCGGTGGCCGTGAACACGCGCACGCCGGTGAGCGAGGCCGGGATGCAGGCCGACATCACCGAATGCTCGGACTCGGGCGTGATGATCTCGGCGTTGAACTCGCCCGCGGCCTGGAAGGCGGTGAGTTGCTCCAGCACGGGCGTTTGCGGCGTGATCGGGTAGACCGGGCAGACCTGCGGGCGTGCCAGGCGCGCGCCCCAGGCCACGGCCTGGTTGCCGGTGAGCAGCACGGCATCGGCGGCCGGGCCGGCGGGCGTGGCGCCTGCAGCGACGCCTTGGGGGGTGTTCATCGCAGTTCCTCCTGCATCGCCATCGAGCCGGTGGGACATTCCTGCACGCACAGGCCGCAGCCCTTGCAATAGTCGGTGAGCACGGTGTAGCCGCCGTCGCGCGGCTGCACGGCCATGTCGGGGCAGTAGATCACGCAGTTGTCGCAGTTGATGCAGGTGCCGCACGAGAAGCAGCGCTCGGTCTCGGCCAGCGCCTGCTCGATCTCCAGGCCCAGCTGCACCTCGCTGCCACTGGCCAGTCGCTCCTGCGCACCGAGCAAGGGTGCGTGGGCACGCGCGTTCTTGGGGTGATAGAAGATCGAGATCGCCGACAGCGGTACCGCCTCGTCGCGCGGCTGCACCCACGGCGACACCGGGGTGGACACCTCGCCCTCGCCGCGCGCCTGTCGCAGCGTGCGGTCGATGGCCAGTGCGGCGCGCTTGCCCATGCCCACGGCCTCGGTGACAAAGCGCGCCATGCTGGCCACGTCGCCGCCG
>JABWBN010000315.1 GCA_013360485.1 Burkholderiaceae bacterium
CCAGCCCGATGCGGGCGAGCGATCGGCGGCGGCCGGGAACTGGCGTGCGGCGCCGTGGCTCAACCCTGTGCGTCGGGGTCAACGGTCGTTCCCCGCCGTCGTCGAGGCGTGACCGCCTCGACGCCACTGCGCCCAGCCCAGCCGCGCCCGCAGTCGCCAGGTGCGCCGATCGCGCATGCCCAGTCGTCTGCGGGCATCGACGATCAGCCGCGCAGTGGCCAGGTCACCGCGTTCGATCAGGCGCACGCACAGGTCGTGGCCGTCCAGTCCCCGCATCAGCGCATCGGGCAACTGGCGCAATTGAGCGTCCAGTTCGGCGTTGGACATCACGCGGTCGAAGTTGAACATCCCGTGAAAGCCGAAGGTGGGCTTCGTGGGCTCGGTGCGCTCGAAGGCGAACCGCTCCGCCAGCGAGCGGGGCGCAAAGCGGATGCCGTAGCGCTGCTGCAGGACGGCGCGGTGCTCGCGGCAGATGCACAGGTCCTCCGGATGGTGTGCCGCAAGCCCCGATTCCTGCAGCGCCTGCAGCAGCCGCATCGAGCGCAACGAGAACCCGCCATTGCCCACGCCAGCATCGCCGGCCACATCGTGCCAGGACGCACCGATGTAGTCGCATGCGAGGAGCTGCTGCTCCCATGCGCGGGGATCGACGACATAGCCATCCCACTGCACGACCAGTACATGGGTGGCCCCCGGGGCCAGCCGTCGCACGGGGTCGTGCAGTCCGCGCTGCATGAACGCCGAGTATGCCGGCACCGATTCGACGACGGCCGGCTGCCGCGTGATGCCCGTGGGCAGGACGCCGGCCCAGGCTGGATCGGTGAACAGCACGGCGGCAGCCGGCTGCACGTGGCGCAGGCAGTGCTCAAGCGCGCGCAGCGCCAGCTTTGGGAGGCGGGTGTCGACGCAGACGACAACGACCCCGGGCAGCGGCAGCGCAGCGCCGATGGATCCGTTCACGTCGGGCTCGCGTTCAGCAATTCGAGATAGAGCGCCACATGCTGCGCGGCGCAGCGTTGCCAGCTGAACTGGCGGGCGTGGGCTTGCAGCGCAGCGGCGCGGCCCTCGCGTTCATGCGCGTCGAGTCCATGTTGCACCACCTGGCGCATGTGCATGCCGTCGAAGGCGTCGAAGTACCAGGCCACATCGCCACCGACCTCGGGCAGCGAGGTCAGACGCGACAGGAACACCGGCTTGCCGAAGTGCATGGCCTCGATCGGCGGCAGGCCGAAGCCCTCGGCCAGCGATGGGAACAGGAAGCCGCGGCAGTGCGCATACAGCCATGCCTTTTCGGGCTCGGTGACGTCCAGGCGCACGCGCACGTTGTGCAAGCGTCGCTCCTCGATCATCTGCTGCACCCAATGGGTGTAAGGGCTGGCCGCACCCGCCAGAACCAGCCGCTGCTCGGGCCAGGTGGCCGCCAGATCGAGCAGCGCCGCGATGTTCTTGGTGGGCGCCATTCGACTCACGTGCAGCAGGTAGGGGGCGTCGTCCAGGCCAGGCACCGGCGTGGGCGCGACGCCGGTGAGGTCGGTCGCACCGTTGTGGATGACGCGAGCCGGCTGTGACGGCGCCACGTGCCGCGCGATGTCATCGGCCACGTGTCGGGTGATGGCGATGCAGGCACTGGCGCGCTCCAGGCGCCGCTGCATGCGCCGCAGGTAGACCGCTTGGCGAGGTCCCTGCTTGGTGTGCAGGAAGTTCAGGTCATGCACGGTCTCGACCACGCGCACGGTTCCCAGCGGCGGGCGCAGCCGGTTGTGCTGGTGCAGCGTGTGCCAGAGCGCGAAGCGCATCGGGCGGTGGTGGAAGTAGCGCTGCAGCGTGTGGGTGTCCAGGTATCCCACGTCCGACCCGAACTCGCCATGCAGGCGCGCCGGCAAGTGGAACACCAGTGCCAAACCGTGCTGCTCCAGCAACTCGTGCGCGCGCACCGCCAGTGCGCGTCCGAGCTGGCGCGAAAACTCTCCCAGGCCGTCGTGCCAGTGGTGCAGGCGGCCGAGCCCCAGCCCCAGGTAGCGCAAGCGCCCCAGCGTCGACGTCATGGCCGCGCGTCGTCCGGTTGCAGCAAGGTGGCGGCATGCTGCATCACTTCCGTGGTGGTGGGCCACCGCGGCCAGTGGCGGACGACATGGACGCCGGGGCCCCAGGGCGCCCACTGTTCGGGCTTGGTAGGGCCCAGCACGCTGAGCACCCGTGTACCGACCGCAGCGGCCAGATGGGCCGGCCCGGTGTCATTGGAGATCACCAGCGACGAGCGCCGCAGCAGGCCGCCGTAGGCGCCCAGGTCGATACCGGTCATGCAGACGACACCGGGGTAGTGCTCGGCGATCAGGGCACCCTCGCCGGGGCCCGGGCAGGCCACGATGTCGCGGCCGAGGGCCTGTAGTTCGCGCGCGCAGGCCGGAAAGTCCGGCCAGGTCTTGTCCTGGTCCTCGAACAGGCCGCCAGCGAACGGGCAGATCACGATAAAGCCCGGACGCACGCCGTGCCGAGCCAGTGCATCGTCGGCGCGCACCTGGTCCTCGGCCAGCGTCTGCAAGCCTATGGACGGCGGCGGTGCCCGGTCCAGGCGCAAGAAGGCACAGGCCAGCTCCCAATAGCTCACCAGGGCGTGACCGCCGTGGGTGATGGGCACGCTGCGCCGCAGCAATGGGCCGCGTGCCTCGGTGGCGTAACCCACGGCCTTCAGGCCAGCCAGGCGCATCTCCAGCGCGCCCGAGAATGAGGTGGGCAGCACCATCGCGTTCTCCCGGCGATCGAAGTCGGCATCGGTAGACCGTGCCATCTGGCGCAATGCGCGCAACTGCCCCACGCGATCGCGCAGCTTGGCCGGCCGGGCGTGGACGTCCCAACCCTGTCCGGCGAGCAAGGGGCGCGCCCAGCGCGCGCCCACCAGGTGCAACTGATAGCCGTGGGACTGCAGCAACTGCAGCGCCGGCACGCCGAGCACGACATCGCCCACCCAGTTGCGCAGGCGGACGATCAGCGGGCGGGGTGTCATGCGGAGTTTGAGGCGGCGGTGGGCGGCCCGTAGGTGGACACGGTGGCCAGCACCGATAATCCGGGCTCGTCATTCTGCCACCCCACCATGACCGATTCCCTGCCCAACGCGGCCGATGTCACCGCCTTGCACGACCGGCTGCTGGCCACTGCGGGCTGGCCCACCGTCGAGCCCGCCGCCCCTGACGACGGGCTGTGGCAGTGGGTCCAGACCAACCATGCGTTCAACTGTCGGCTGTGGGCCGAGGAGGATCTGGCGCGTCGCACACAGGTGAGCGACGCCGAGATCGCGGCCAACAAGCGGGCCATCGACCGTTACAACCAGGCCCGCAACGACGCCACCGAGCGCGTCGACGAGATCCTGCTCGTGGCCCTGGGCCTGGTCGATGCGCAGTCGGCTTGCACCGATGCACCCGTGTCCACCGTGGGACCGGGCGCGCGGTTGAACAGCGAAACCGCCGGCAGCATGATCGACCGGCTGTCGATCATGGCGCTGAAGGTGCATGCCATGCGCGCGCAGACGCTGCGCACCGATGTCGATGCCGACCACGTCGCCGCCAGCCAGGTCAAGCTCGGGCGGTTGCAGCAGCAGCGCACCGACCTGGCTGCGTGCCTGGATGCGCTGCTTGCCGATGCACGGGCGGGACACGCGTACTTCAAGGTTTATCGCCAGTTCAAGATGTACAACGATCCGCGGTTCAACCCGGCGCTGGTGGCCGAACGCGCCGGCAAGGCCGGCTGACGGCCGGCGCACCGTGCGCGTGCTCATCGTCAAGACCACGTCGATGGGCGACGTGGTCCATGCGCTGCCGGCCGTGACCGACCTGCATCGCCGCTGCCCCGATGCCACCATCGACTGGTTGGTCGAGGCGCCGTTCGCCGCCATCCCGGCGCTGCACCCGGCGGTGCAGCAGGTGCTGCCGCTGGCCTGGCGCAAGTGGCGCCGCAGCCTGTGGCGCGCCGAGACACGACAGGCGATCGCCAATCTGCGCCTGCGCCTGCGCGCGCAGCGCTATGACCTGGTGATCGACCTGCAGGGGCTGGTCAAGAGCATGCTGTGGGGGCTGCAGGCGCGTGGGCCACTCGTGGGCTACGACCGCCGCAGCATCCGCGAGCCGCTGGCGGCGCTGG
>JABWBN010000316.1 GCA_013360485.1 Burkholderiaceae bacterium
CTTCATCACCAACGACAACAAGGCGGTGATGCTCGACTTCGGCGCCGCGCGCGAGGTGCTGAGCAAGGAAGGCAACTTCATCCGCCCGATGTACACGCCCGGCTTCGCCGCACCCGAGATGTACCGGCGCGACGGCACGCTGGGTCCGTGGACCGACATCTACGCCATCGGCGCGTGCATCTATGCGTGCATGCAGGGCTATCCGCCCAACGATGCGCCGCAGCGCCTGGAGAAGGATCGCCTGGCGCTCAGCCTTTCGCGCTTGCGCAACATCTACTCCGATAACCTCATCGAGGTGACCGAGTGGTGCATGTCGCTCGATCCGCTGTCGCGGCCACAGAGCGTGTTCGCACTGCAGAAGGAACTCTCGCGCGAGACCGAACGACGCTACACCAAGCTCAGCTTCAGCGAACGGCTGAAGCTGCAGATCGAAAACCTCAAGGGCGGCGTGAAGTCCTGAGGCGGGGCACCCAGATGCGCTTTTCCGTCTACCAGGTCAGTCGTCGCGGCGGTCGCGAAAAGAACGAAGACCGCATGGGCTACTGCTACACGCGGTCATCCGGGCTGTTTGCGCTGGCCGATGGCATGGGTGGGCACCCCGAGGGCGAGGTGGCCTCGCAGCTGGCTCTGCAAACGCTGGCCGCGCTCTTTCAGCGCGAGGCCAAGCCCGGGCTCAAGGATCCGCTGCGATTCCTGCACGATGCCATTCTGGCCGGGCACCACCAGCTTCTGCGCTACGCCACCGACAAGGCCTTGCTCGACACGCCACGCACCACCATCGTGGCCTGCCTGCTGCAGGGCAATGCGGCGTATTGGGCCCATTGTGGCGATTCCCGGCTGTATCTCGTGCGGGGCGACAAGCTCATCGCCCGCACGCGCGACCACTCCTACACCGAGCTGCAGGACACCATGGCCCAGGTGGTGCCCATCGCCCAGCGCTTCAACCGCAACGTACTGTTCACCTGCCTGGGCTCGCCCGGCAAGCCGGTGGTCGACACCGCCGGGCCGCTGCTGATGCAGGCGGGCGACAAGGTGCTGCTGTGCTCCGACGGCCTGTGGGGCAGCGTCACCGACGCCGTCATCACCGAGCAGCTGACCCAGCGCCCCATTTCGGATGCGGTGCCCGAACTGGCCGAGCAGGCCCTGCGCAACGCCGGGGCCAAGAGCGACAACGTCACCATCCTGGCGGTGGAGTGGGAAGGCGCCGAGGAAACCGAGACGCAGTCGGCGGTTTCCACCGAGTCGCTGGGCGACGAGGTTTTCGCTTCCACCATCCAGGCCAGCCTCGCCTCGGGCGACGCCGCGCCGGATGAGCTCGACGATGCCGAAATCGAGCGATCCATCCGCGAGATCAACGAGGCGATCCGCCGCTCCTCGCAGAAGAAATCCTGAAGACACTGGCGGCGGGCCGTCCCCGGTCCTGCCGGCTGTATGCCTCGTCCGCCCGCGTCACCCCACGCCTTTGGAGACTCCCCCATGAACGATTTCGTGCGCGCCGCGGGCCGCGCCTGCGATGCCCTGCGGCCGGTGACGTTGCAGCGCGGATACACGCGCCATGCCGAGGGCTCGGTGCTGGTGAGCTTCGGCGACACGCGTGTGCTGTGCACGGCGTCGGTCGAAGAGAAGGTGCCGCCGCACAAGCGCGGCAGTGGCGAAGGCTGGGTCACGGCCGAGTACGGCATGTTGCCGCGCGCCACCCACACCCGCGGCGATCGCGAGGCCGCACGCGGCAAGCAGACCGGCCGCACGCAAGAGATCCAGCGCCTGATCGGGCGCTCGCTGCGGGCGGTGTTCGACCTTGCGGCACTGGGCGAGCGCAGCATCCTGATCGACTGCGACGTGCTGCAGGCCGATGGCGGCACCCGCACGGCGGCGATCACCGGCGCCTGGGTGGCTGCGCACGATGCGGTCACCTGGCTGCGGGCGCAGGGGCGGCTGGCGGCCAGCCCGATCCGCGACCACGTGGCGGCGGTGTCGGTGGGCATGATGCGGGGCACACCGTTGCTTGACCTCGAGTACACCGAAGACTCCGCCTGCGACACCGACATGAACGTGGTCATGACTGGATCGGGCGGATTTGTCGAGGTTCAGGGCACGGCCGAGGGTGAGCCGTTCTCGCACAACCAGATGCTGGCCATGCTGGGTTTGGCCGAGCGCGGCATTGCCGAGCTGGTGGCGGCGCAGAAGGCAGCACTGGCCGCATGACGACGAGGACGCGATGAGGCTGGTACTGGCATCGAACAACGCCAAGAAGCTGTCCGAGCTGCGTGCGCTGCTGGCGGGCCTGCCGCTGCAGATCGTGGCGCAGGACGAACTGGGCATCGCCGAAGCCGACGAGCCCCACCACACGTTCATCGAGAACGCACTGGCCAAGGCCCGACACGCGGCGGCGGCCTGCGGCGGTGCGGCCATCGCCGACGATTCCGGGCTGTGCGTGCATGTGCTCGGCGGCGCACCGGGCGTGATCTCGGCGCACTATGCGGGCGAAGTGGAACCGCTGGCCGGCGAGGAGCGCGAGGCGCGGCGCCGGCGCCAGGATGCCGCCAACAACGAGCGCCTGCTGGCCCAACTGCGGGGCATGGCCGATCGCCGTGGACACTTCATCAGCACCCTGGTGGCGGTGCGCCATGCCGGTGACCCCGAACCCTTGGTGGCCGTGGGCCGCTGGCCCGGCGAGATCCTGCTCGCGCCACGCGGCGCCCAGGGCTTCGGCTACGACCCGCTGATGTTCATACCGGAGCTGGGTGCCACCGTGGCGGAGATCGACGCCGAGACCAAGAACCGCCACAGCCACCGCGCACGATCGGCCGCACTGATGCGCGAGCTGATGCACGAGGCCTGGCACCTCGTGGGCTGATCGGGCGCCTGGCCATGGACGATCCTGTCAGCCGCTATCTGCGGCCTGGTACGCTGCACCTGGGCGAGCCGCCGCCGTTGTCGCTGTACGTGCACTTGCCGTGGTGCCTGGCCAAGTGCCCCTATTGCGACTTCAACTCGCATGTGTGGAACCCCGGCCGCGGCGCCGCGACAGGCCCCGCCAGTGTGGTGGCCGCCCCCGAGGCGCTGTACCTGTCGGCGCTGGTGGCCGATCTCGAGTCGGCGCTGCCGTCGGTGTGGGGGCGGCCCGTGGTGAGTGTGTTCATCGGTGGCGGTACACCCAGCTTGTTCTCGCCGGAGTCGATCGACCGGCTGCTGTCGGCGATTCGGGCCCGGCTGCCCCTGGAGGCGGGCTGCGAGGTCACGCTGGAGGCCAACCCCGGCACCTTCGAGCGCGAGCGCTTCCGTGCCTTTCGCGCGGCTGGCGTGACACGGCTGTCGGTGGGGGTGCAGAGCTTCGACGATGCCATGCTGCGCCGGCTCGGGCGCGTCCATGACGGCGCGCAGGCACGGGCCGCGGTGGAGGAGGCGGCTGCCGCCTTCGACACCTTCAACCTTGACCTGATGTACGCCCTGCCCGGGCAGGGCATGGCGCAGTTGCAGGCCGACCTCGACACCGCGTTGGCGCTCGACCCGCCGCACCTGTCGATCTACCACCTGACCATCGAACCCAACACGCGCTATGCGCTCGAACCCCCCCGGGGGCTGCCCGACGACGACCTCGCCAGCGACATGCTCGACCTGATCTGCGAGCGAACGGCGGCCGCTGGCCTGGAGCGCTATGAAGTTTCCGCATTCGCGCGACGCGGCCACCGCTGCGTGCACAACCAGAACTACTGGCAGTTCGGCGATTACCTGGGCATCGGTGCCGGGGCACACGGCAAACTGAGCTATCCGCACCGTGTGATGCGACAGGTGCGCTGGCGCGAGCCGCAGCGCTACATGGACGAGGCGCTGGCCGGCCATGCCATGAGCCAGGACGAAGAGGTGCCGCGCGAGCGGCTCGCCTTCGAGTACATGCTCAATGCGCTGCGCCTGCGCGAGGGTTTCGCGCTGGCCGACTTCACGGCGCGCACCGGGCTGCCGCCCAGCGTCATCGATGGCGTGCTGCAACTGGCCCAGGCGCGCGGCCTGGTCGAACGTGACCTCGCCCGGGTGTGGCCCAGCGCGCGTGGCTTCGACTTCCTGTCGGACCTGCAGGCGATGTTCCTGCCGCCGAAGTAGCCGCACGCTGCCGCCCGGCGTCACGCGCCCG
>JABWBN010000049.1 GCA_013360485.1 Burkholderiaceae bacterium
GGCCAACTCGGCCGACCCGAAGGTCTACCTGCCCAAGCTGGCCGAAGTCAACTACCAGGGCGTGACCGCCAAGGTCGCCTTCGAGAAGGACGGCGAACTGAAGAACCCGGCCATGACCCTGTACATGTACAAGGATGGCAAGAAGGTTCCGCTGAACTGATGGGTCCGGTGGCGGTTGCCGGTCGCCGGCGGCCGCTTCACGCTTGAGGTGAAGCGCGGGGGTGCCCGGGTGGCGCCCCCGCTCTTTCGTTGGTGCGCGCAGCAAGTCGCCGTGACTGCCAGCGTGCTAAACGCGGCGGTCTCGGGCAATATCCGGCCCTGGCTGCACCTGCCAGATGCGATGCGCGTACTCCTGGACCGCGCGATCCGACGAGAACTCACCCATGGCCGCTACGTTGCGCAGTGCATGGCTGGCCCAAAGTGCTGGTTGCGCAAACAGCGCGTCGACCCGTGCTTGAGTCTGCACGTAGTCTTCGTAGTCGGCGAGCAGCAGGTAGGGGTCACCTCCCCACAGCAGGGAGTCGACCAGGTCGCGGTACCGAGCGGGTTCCGCGGGCGAAAACGTACCCGATGCGATCGAGTCGAGGACGGCCTTGAGCTGAGGGTTGTGCTCGTAGATGCGCATCGGCTGGTAGCCGGCGCGTCGAATGGCGTCGACCTCATGCGCCCGCCGGCCGAAGATGAAGATGTTGTCGTCGCCCACCAATTGACGGATCTCGATGTTGGCGCCGTCGTCGGTGCCGATGGTCAGGGCGCCATTGAGCGCGAGCTTCATGTTCCCCGTTCCGGACGCTTCGGTCCCTGCGGTCGAAATCTGCTGCGACAGATCGGCGGCCGGGATGATCGTTTCCGCCACCGAGACACTGTAGTTCGGCACGAACGCCACCTTCAGGCGATCGGACACTCGGGGGTCTGCGTTGATGACCAAGGCGATGTCGTGAATCAGCCGTATCACCTGCTTGGCGCGCAGGTAACCCGATGCCGCCTTGCCGGCGAAGATGACGGTGCGTGGCACCCAGTCGACGTGCGGTTGCGCCAGCATGGCGCGGTAGCGCGTGACCACGTGCAGCAGGTTCAGCAGCTGGCGCTTGTACTCGTGGATGCGCTTGACGTGCACGTCGAACAATGAGTCCGGATCGATGCCCAGTCCGGTGCTGCGATGGATGAGGGCGGCCAGGCGGCGCTTGTTCTCGAGCCGAGCCGCTCGAAACGCCTGTTGCAGCTCGGGTTCATCGGCGCGTTTGGCCAGCGGCTGCAGTGCCGCCAGATCGCGCCGCCAGTGTGTGCCCAGGGTGTCGTCCAGGCACCGGGCGAGTGCCGGGTTGGCCTGCTGCAGCCAGCGCCGAGGCGTCACGCCATTCGTGACGTTACCGAAGCGCTGGGGCCACAGCGATGCAAAGTCGGCGAAGATGGTTTGCACCAGAAGCTGGCTGTGCAGTGCCGAAACACCGTTGACATACCGGCTGCCGACGATGGCCACATGGGCCATCCGCACACGCCGGTCGCCATTTTCATCGATCAGCGACAGGCGCCGCAGCAGTTGGACATCACCCGGGTGCAGGTGGGCCGCCTCGGCCAGGAACTCGTGATTGATGCGAAAGATGATCTCCAGATGACGCGGCAGCACCTGCTGCATCAGCGCCACCGGCCAGGTCTCCAGCGCCTCGGGCATGAGGGTGTGGTTGGTGTAGCTGAAAACCTGGCGCGTGATCTGCCACGCGGATGCCCAGCTGAACCCCTGTTCGTCGATGAGCAGGCGCATCAGTTCGGCCACCGCGATGGCCGGGTGGGTATCGTTGAGATGGATTGCCACATGCTCGGCCAGGTTGCCGAGCTGGCCGTGCTCGGCGAGGTGACGCACCACGACGTCCTGCAGTGAGGCAGCAGTGAAGAAGTACTCCTGTCGCAGGCGCAGTTCGCGACCGGCCGGCGTGCTGTCGTTTGGATAGAGCACCCAGGAGATGTTCTCGAACTGGTTCTTGTACTCGGCGGCGCGGGCGTAGTCGCCGCTGTTGAACGCCTGCAGGTCGATGTGCGCGGGTGCCGCGGCCTTCCACAACCGCAGCGTGGCCACACGGTCGGTGCCATGCCCCGGCACGACAATGTCGTAGGCCTTTGCGCTGACCTCCGCCGAGTGACGCCAAACCGGCGTGGCGTCTGGCGACTCGGAGCGCTCGACCCAACCGCCAAATCTCACGCGATGCGCGATCTCGGGACGAGGGAATTCCCACGGCGTACCGTCGGCGAGCCAGGGATCGGGGTACTCAACTTGGCGGCCGCCCTGGATGGCCTGTGCAAACATGCCGAATTCGTAGCGGATGCCGTAACCCCAGGCGGGCAGCCCCAGTGTGGCCATGGAGTCGAGGAAGCACGCCGCCAAGCGCCCGAGGCCGCCGTTGCCCAGTCCTGGATCGGGTTCCCGGTCCTGGACATCCTCCAGCGCATGGGCATGGCGGCGCACCGCCTCGTTCGCATCCAGCCCAAGCGCGGCCAATGCGTTGCCCAGGCCGCGACCGATCAGAAACTCCATCGACAGGTACACCACACGCCGGGCCCTGCTGGTGTGGTCCGCAGCCTGCGTGGCGACCCAGCGGCGGGAAAGCTCCGCTCGGGCCACCAGAGAAACCGCCTGCAGCAGATCGCTCGATCCGGCCTCCGCCGGCGACACACCCACGGTGTCGAGAAGGTGCCGATCCACCCGTTGCGAGACCGATGCCGGGTCGCCGGGGTTGAGCGGGTCGTCGCGTTCGCGCATCGCCATCATGGCTCTCCAAGGCACGCCCATGGCATTATTGTTTGATGCGCCGCTGCAGTGCGCACCACCAAACCCCGGGAGTACCCGCGCATGGCTTCACTCGAGCTGGCATCGAGCCTGGATCTGCCCAAACGCGCCGTGGCATTGGTGCTGGCCGGAGGGCGCGGCAGCCGACTCAAGCAGCTGACCGACAGCCGAGCGAAACCGGCCGTCTACTTCGGTGGGAAATTCCGCATTGTCGACTTCGCGTTGTCCAATTGCCTGAATTCGGGCATCCGGCGCATTGGTGTGATCACCCAGTACAAGAGCCACAGCCTGCTGCGACACCTGCAACGTGGATGGGCCTTCCTGAAGTCGGAGATGAACGAGTTCGTTGACTTGCTTCCCGCCCAGCAGCGGATCGACGAAGAGTCCTGGTACCGGGGCACGGCCGACGCGGTCTGGCAGAACCAGGACATCCTGCAGGGGTACCACGCCGAGTACATCGTGGTTCTCGCTGGTGATCACATCTACAAGATGAACTATGCGCTGATGCTGGCCGACCATGTCGCGATGGGGCATCCGTGCACCGTTGCCTGCATCGAGGTGCCGCGCAGCGAAGCCAGCGCTTTCGGCGTGATGGCCGTCGACGAGTCACGCCGCATCATCGACTTCATCGAGAAGCCGGCCGATCCACCCGGCATGCCGCATGACCCTGACCGCTCGCTGGCGAGCATGGGCATCTACATCTTCGATGCGGCCTACCTGTATCGCGAACTCGAGCGCGACATGGCTGAGCCGGGTTCAAGTCATGACTTCGGCAAGGACATCATTCCCCGTATCGTTCGCCAGGGTGAGGCAGTGGCGCATCCGTTTGATCTCAGCTGCGTCGGAGCCAAGCCGGGGGGGCCACCGTACTGGCGTGACGTCGGAACCATCGATGCCTACTGGGACGCCAACATGGATCTGACGGCCACGGTGCCCGAACTCAACCTCTACGACACCCTGTGGCCGATCTGGACCTACCAACCGCAACTGCCGCCGGCGAAGTTCGTGCACAACCAGGACGATCGCCGGGGGCTGGCCATCGAGTCGTTGGTTTCCGGGGGGTGCATCGTGTCCGGTCGAGCCTTCCGTACAGTGCTGTTCTCCAGCGTGCGCGTGCACTCGCATTCCGAGGTGAACTGGTCGGTGCTCTTGCCCAGCGTCGAGGTCGGCCGAGGCGCGCGGCTCAATCGAGTGATCGTCGATCGCGGCTGCGTGATCCCCAACGGCATGGTGATCGGAGAAAATGCCGAAGATGACGCACGGCGCTTTCATCGCAGCCCCCAAGGGGTCACGCTCGTGACGCGCGCCATGCTGGAGGCGCTCGCGCAGTGACCACAGCACAACCGGTAGCGCACCTGCCAGCGCCCGCCTTGCGCGTGCTGCATGCGGCTGCCGAGGTCTATCCCTTGGTCAAGACGGGAGGCTTGGCCGACGTGATGGCTGCATTGCCCATGGCCTTGACCGAGGCCGGGGCCGACGTGCGGCTGTTGCTGCCGGGCCTGCCGGCTGTCCTCGAATCCGTACTTCACGCACGCACGGTGGCCGATCTTGGCGCGGCTTTCGGGGCGCTGCACGTGCGGCTGCTGATCGCGACAATGCCCGGCAGTGGCCTGCCGGTCTATATCGTGGACGCACCTCGCCTGTACCGCCGCGAGGGCGGCCCTTACCAAGCACCCGATGGTGCCGAGTGGCCGGACAACCTGCAGCGGTTCGGCCTGCTGGGCTGGGTCGCGGCGCAGCTGGCAGCAGGTGAGATCGATACCACCTGGACACCGCAGGTGCTGCATGTGCATGACTGGCACGCCGCACTGGCCTGCGCATACATTGCCGACCATTGGCCCACAGCCGCTGGTACCGTCTTCACAGTGCACAACCTCGCCTACCAGGGGTTGTTCCCGCATGACGACTGGGCCTTGCTGGGGCTTTCGGCGCGTTTCATGGCTCCCGCTGCGCTGGAGTTCCACGGGCAGCTGTCGTTTATGAAAGCGGGGCTCAAGTTCGCTGACCGCATCTCGACCGTCAGTCCCAGCTATGCGCGAGAGATCGCCACGCACGAATTCGGCTGTGGTCTGGACGGCGTCATTCGCGGGCGCGGTAGCGACGTGAGTGGCATCCTCAATGGCATCGACGACACCCTCTGGAATCCCGCCACCGATCCGGCGCTTGCAGCGTCGTTCGACCCTGTGCATATGGCGGGCAAATTGGCATGCCGGCGAGCCATTCAGGCGGACGCAGGGCTGCGTGCTGACGACAACTCGTTGCTGCTCTGCATCGTCAGCCGACTGACGGCGCAAAAGGGGCTGGATCTGGTGTTGGCTTCACTGCCCAGGCTCGTCGAGTCGGGTGTGCAGGTGGTCGTGCAGGGCGAGGGCGACAGCCTGTTGCAAGAGGCATTTTCGGCGGCGCAGCGGTCGTTTCCAGGTCGTTTGCGGGCCTACATTGGTTATGACGAGGCGCGGGCGCACCAACTGATCGCCGGCGCCGACGCCATAGCGGTGCCATCTCGCTTCGAGCCCTGCGGCCTGACGCAGCTGTACGGTTTGCGTTACGGCACGGTACCCGTCGTGCGCCGCGTCGGGGGCCTTGCCGATACGGTGAGCGACGGTGTGACCGGCTTCGTGTTCGATGCTGCCACGGCCCTCGCTTTCGAGGGCGCGGTGCTGCGAGCCATGCGCCTGAAACGCGATGCACCGCAGCAGTGGCTGGAGATGCAGCTTCGCGGCATGTCGCAGCCGCTGTCGTGGCAGCACGCTGCGAGGGCCTACTTGGCCTTGTACCGTCAGGCCATCCAGTCACGTCAATCCAGGCCGCGGCGGCTATGACTCCCGGCCTTCGGACTTTGCGGGGTCGCGGTGACCGGGTTTGACGGACGAAGCGGGAGCGGCATCCAGAACATCCACGGTAAGCCGCTCCGGCGCTCGCGGTCTTCTTCGGTAAGCGCTCGAATACCCCCTTCGATACCCCCACCTCGGCAAGGCAGGCGCTTTGGCAGCGGTCACACGAAGGCGATGCCCTCGCTCTCGTACCGGCTGGGCTTCTCTTCGTCGGCTTCCATCGCGCGGCCCAGCGCCATCAACGCCGCCACGATGCCGTCGATCCGCTCGGTCGACTTCGCCTTGTCCGGCTTCATGTTGCCGGCCGGGTCTTGCGTGATCGACACGTTCGAGGCCATCCATCGCAGCACCGGGTGCTTGCCGTGGTTGACCTCGCCGCCCAGCACCCGCCGCTCGAGTTCCTTGGTCGGCGCGGCCATGCTGGCGAAGCCCTGGCCGAAGCCCACCATCTCGAAGCCGTCGCCGGCCAGCTCGGTCGAGAGCTGGGTCGCGTTCCAGCGGTCGACCGCGATCTCCTTGATCCGGTACTTCTCCGCCAGCTCGTTGATGCGCCGTCGGATCACGCCGTAGTCGACGACGTTGCCGTCGGTGGCCTCGATGAAGCCCTCGCGCTGCCACACGTCGTAGGGCACGCGGTCGCGCCTGGCCCGCTTGTGGATGTTCTCGCGCGGCACCCAGAAGAACGGCAGAAGGTGCACCTTGGCGCCGACGGGGAAGGCCAGCACCAGCGCCGTGATGTCGGTCGTCGTCGACAGGTCCAGGCCGGCATAGCAGGTGCGGCCGGTGAGGTCGGGCAGCTCGGCGCCGCAGGCATCCCACCGGTCCATCGGCAGCCAGCGGGTGTCCTGCTCCGTCCAGACGTTGAGCAACAGCCGCTTGAAGGTGTTTTCGTAGCTGGGCAGTTGCTGCGCCTTCTCGCACTCGGCCGCGAAGTAATCCTCCTTCACGCTGATGCCGAGGCCCGGGTGCGCCTTGCGCCAGGTCGCCGGGGCCGTCCAGTCGTCGTCGGGGCTGGCCTCGTAGATCACCGGCAGGAAGGCCGGCGCGTCGATGATGCCGTCGCGCACCTTGCAGCCGTACTCATACAGCTCCCAGCACAGCGAGTGCCGGTCGAAGCCGGCCGTCGTGATCGCCACCGTCAGCGGCTGGCGCCTGGCCCCCGTGCTCGTCGTCAGCACGTCCCACAGCTCGCGGTCGGGCAGCGCGTGCACCTCGTCGACGACGATGCCGTGGGCGCTCAGCCCGTGCTTGGTGTATGCCTCGCTCGACAGCACCTTGTAGCTCGACGCCGTGCCTGGCACCGTCAACGCCCGCTTGAAGGCCTGCACGCGCTTCCTGATGTGCGGCGAGGCCTCGGCCATCTGCTTGGCCATCTCGAAGACGATGGCGGCTTGTTCGCGGTCGGCGGCGGCGCTGTAGACCTCGGCGCCAGGCTCGCCGTCGGCCAGCAGCAGGTACAGCGCGATCCCGGCCGCGAGCGTGCTCTTGCCGGCCTTGCGCGGGATCTGGATGTAGGCCGTCCGATAGCGCCGCGTGCCGTCGGCACGCTTCCAGCCGAACAGCGGCCGGATGATCTCATTGGCCTGCCAGTCGGCCAGCTTCAACGGTTGGCCCGCCCACTCGCCCTTCGTGTGGGTCAGCACCAGCTCGAAGAAGGCGACGGCGCGGTCGGCGGCGGCGGCATCGAACCAGAAGGCGTCGGCGTCATCGGCCCGCATGGCGTCAGTGGAAGAACAGGTCGATCTGCTCGTCTTCCTGGCCAGGCGGTGCGGCCAGGCGGGCGCGTGCTGCCGGCGTCAAACCCAGCTCGCCGGCATAGAACCTCATCTGACCCAGCATCGCGGCCTTCAGCGGCTCGCCACGTCGCACCGACTGGACGAACTCGGCATAGGTGGCGCAGAAGGCTTCCAGCACGGCGCCGTCGATCTTGGACAACAGCTTGAGGCGGTCGAGTTCGGGAACCACGCGCTCCCACTGCTGCCGTCCCTCGGGCGGCATCCAGTCGGGGCAGGGGGGTGCCCCGGTTTCGGGCTTGGGCTCCACAGGCAGCGCCCGCTTGCCTGGGTTGCCGGCAAGCTGCTTCAGTGCGGTTGACCAAGATATCGACCTCGCTCCAGATGCCAAGCATCACCTGCGCCCAGTCGCCCAGGATCAACCGCAGGGTGTCCGGGTTGGGCACGGTGTTGAGCGGCACCTGATTCGTGAAGTAGGCCGGCAGCTCGGCCATGCGGCCGCCTTCCAGCAGGTAGCCGGCGATGCCGCTGGCCTTCAGCGTCGACGCGAGCTTGGCCTTCACGGCCGGCGAGCCGATCCAAGCGGTCGACGCCGAGAGCGTGTTCGCCTCTTCCAGCGTCTTGACCATGCCCAGCACGTTCGCCCACGAGAGCGTCGCCAGGTTCGCGGTTCCGACGCCGCCGGTGGATAGCACGCCCGTGGGCTCGTTGCTGCCGCCGCCGACGATCAGCGCCGAGTCGATGGCCTTCGCGAGCTGGAAGGCGAGGTCGTCGCGCAGCAACTGCTCGATGTCGGGGCTCGACTGCATGATGAGCTGGCGGCTCATCTCGGTGACGCCGCCCGCGTGCTTCGGGGTCAGCGTCACCGGGTCGGTCGTGATGCCGGTGTCGCTGACGGCGCCGTTCTCCGCCACCCAGCCGACCGAAGTCGCGGTTGCCTGCTTCGGAATGGTGACGTTGCCGCTCAGGCCGGCCAGCACGCGCACGCCCAGGCGCCGCGCCAACAGGCTGTTGCGCAGCGGGCCGATGAACTGGTCACCCCGGTGGTCGGTGGGCACGAGGTCGTTACCGCTGGTGGTGGTGTTGACGCGGGTTTCCAGCACCGACATCGGCATGAACACGCCCTGCGCCTTGCGGCCAGTGCGACGCTCAGCCTCGGCGTGGAACTCGGCTTCGGCGCCGGTCAGTGCGCGCTGCTCGGTCTGGGCTTGCAGCAGGCGCAGCAGCGAGACACGGCTTTCCAGGGTGGCGCGGTCGCGCTGCTCGCCGTCGGCGGGGCGGCCCATCATGTGGCGCTCGGCGTCGTCCAGGAATCGGGCGCGGGCTTCCTGCTCTTCGAGTCCGTTGATCTCGCTCTTCAGTGCGTTGAAGCGTGCGAGTTCGTCGGCGGCCAGGTTGCGCTGCTCGCCATCGGCTTTGGCCAGCAGGGCACGCATGTCGGCCACCTTGGCGGCACGGGTTTCGCGGATCGCGGCGAGAGTGTTCATGGGGCATCCCGGGTTGTGATGCCGCGAACCTATCGCCGGTTGCGTGCGTTTGAAAGACCTCGCGCGAAGTTCGCACGGCGGCGCACATCGGCGCACGCGCGGCGGTCAGTTCACTGTTGGCTCGGGGCCATCGAACTCGACGGCGCCGAGGTTGACGACATCGCCGCGCGGCCCCACCAGGTCGAACGACACCATCATGGCGCCGGCCAGCGAGATCGTCGTCGTCGCGCGGGCCATGCCGCCGCCGCGCAGGGCTGCGACGGTGGCGGTGTAGGTCTCGGTTCCAGCCTGATCCCGCAGTTCCCTGAGGGCGCGATTCATCAGCCGGGCCGTTGCAAGAAGGTGCTCGCGCACAAGGTCGTCGGCATCTTGGGTCATGGGTGCCCTTGACGAAGTAGATGCGCTTCGGATCGGCGCCCATTGCCAGCAGGCGCGGCAGCAACGTATCGGCAGCATCGTCTTCGCCGCTCCAGATCAACACGGACGCAGCCTTGCACCTGGTGCCGTCGGGCCAGCGGCCGCCGCTCGACACCACCGATGCGGCAGCGAGGGCGATCGTCGTCTTCCCCTGGCCTGGCTGCCCTGCCAGGAGTTGCAGCTTGCCCTTGGCGAGCCATGTCGGCCACAGCCACTTGATCGACTCGGCCTTGATCTCCGTTGCCGGCAGCAGAACCGGACCATCTGGCAGGCGGCGCGCCTCGTAGGTGCGCTTGCGGCGCTCGACCGCCTCGTCGCTAAGGTCGAGCGTCGTCTTTTCCACCGGCACAGTCAGCACCGCGTTGTCGTCGATGCCCATGTCGGCCATCAGCCGGGCGATCTCGGCGTCGTCGTCAGGCTTACCCATGTCGACCCCCGGCGAAGCGTGCCAGGCGCTCGCGCAGCTCGTGCATGAGGTACTGGCGCACCCAGGCCTCGTGCTCGCCCCAGCGGGCGCGATGGGCGAGCCTGGCCCGGTTGAGTTCGTCGTCGAGCCAGCGCCGGGCGCGCTCGCGCAGGCGCTCGGCGGTCACGGTGCGGGCGGTCGTCACGCGATCTCCGCCGCCAGCATCTCCTTCGTGGTCTCGGCTTCGATGGCGCGGCGCCAGTCGGCGGCGGCCTCGACCGAGATCAGCACGCGACGCCCGAGCTTCATCAGGCGCGGTCCCTTGCCGGCTTTCACCATCATGTAGAGGTGAGTCCGGGAGACACGATGCTCTTCGCAGAACTCGGCGATGGTGTACGCCGAGCGGTTCCCGTGGATGTAGGTCATTGGTGCTTCCTTCTCTGTTCGGCTGCGTTCGTGTGAACGCATAGCCGGCAGGTTAGGAAGCGGGGGGCGTGCGGTCGACTAATCGGTGGGCGGATTCTTGCCGCCGAATTTGTTGCGCTGGTCGGCCCGGAAGCGTCCGAAAGAATCCGGATGCTTCGCCGCCTTGTCGAGCCAGTAGCTCACCTTGTCCACCTCGACACCGGCGATCTCGAACATGGCTCGCAGACATGCTGCCGGGAAGCCGGTCTCAGTGGTAACGAACTGGATGCCGCGCTCGACGATCTGGCGCTCAAGGCAGAGCGCCGTTGTGAGCCTTGGGTCGTTCTCCGTGCGCTCGGCAGGGGGGAGCGACTTCTTCGCTTCTGCTGCGGCCTCGGTGACGACACCGACAAGGTGGCGTATCTGCTGGCGAAGGTGCCCGGCCTCCACCTGCGCCCGCAGCGGGTCGTCGAGCATGGACGCGAGGCGTCCATCCGCCTCACTGAGCTGGTAGCCCTCGGGGGCTAGCCGGTCGGCGATGTGGCCGTACAGCCACCCGAGTGCAGCGCTGTCGAGCTGGTCGAGGGCAGTGTCAAGCTTCTGGGCAGCGTTGACGAACGAGTCGATCGCACGGCGCCGGTCCTTCTGGTCAGGCACCTCGATCGACTGCGAGTCGAGGATCGCGTCAGCCTGGGCTTCGATGATCCTGACGAACAGCTCATCTTCGTCGTCCCTTGGCCCGGTCGCTGGCTTGACCGCGCGATACTGGCGCCTCAGGTCTTCACGCTGGCTAGCCGTGAACTCGACGGCGTAATGATCCGGGTGGCCGGCCTCGTCCAAGTACTCGACGACGTTCGGGTCTCCGGAGTCGCGCCTGCCCTTGAGCTTCGCAAGGTCGCGGCGGACAGGGAACACGTTCGGCACCTCCGACCAGAGTTGCTGGCGCTCCTCGAAGCGCTGCCAGAAGCGCTTGATCTGGTCCATCACGCTGCCCTCCGCTTGAACGTCAGCACCTTGTCGCTCGTGCAGGCGTCGAGGTAGTCCGACCACTGCTGCATCATCTTCGAGCGCTGCGGAAGGTAGGTGGCGTGGTTGTAGGACGCGCTTACCTTGTTGCGCTCCTGATGCGCGAGCTGCAGTTCGATGTGCGCGTGGTCGAAGCCCATCTCGTGCAGCAGCGTCGACGCAAGACCTCTCCAACCGTGGCCGGTCATGCGGTGCTTGTAGCCCATGCGCTCCAGCGCCTTCAAGATCGTGTTGTTGGACATCGGCTTCTCGTGGTCCCGCTCGCCGGGGAACAGGAGCGGGCCGTGCCCTGACACCGTGTGCAGGGTGCGCAGCAGCGTCACGGCCTGACGGGACAACGGCACGATGTGCGGCGTGCGCATCTTCATCCGGCTCGGCGGGATGTCCCAGCGGGCGGCGTCGAGGTCGAATTCGCTCCACCGGGCGCCGATCAGTTCGCCGGTGCGAACGAAGGTCATCGCCAGCAGCTTGATTGCGAGGCGGGTCGTCGCGGCGCCGTTGTAGCCGTCGATCCGGCGCATCAACTCGGGCAGCTCCTTCGCGTCGATCCGGGCGTAGTTCTCGGCCTTGCGCGACTGGAGCACGTCGGACGGCCGGATGTCCTTTGCCGGGTTGCGCGTCGCCAGGCCGTGCGCGATAGCGTAGCGAAAGACCTGGCCGCAGGTCTGCAGCGCCCGCTTGGCGATGTCTAGGGCGCCGCGGGCCTCGATGGCCTTTGCCATGCGCACCAGCTCGGGGGCCTCGATCTCCGCCACCGGCCGGGCGCCGATCTGCGGGAACACGTCGGCCTCCAGGCGTCGCAGCACGTAGCCGGCATGGTGAGAGGTGCGGGCCGCGCTCCAGTCCTTCCACCAGGCGCGGGCGACGGCGGCGAAGGAGTTCTCCAGGGCGAAGGCCCTGGCCTCCTTCTCCGCCTTGCGCATCGCCATCGGGTCCGACCCCGCCTTCAGCACCAGGCGGGCCGCTTCGCGGTCGGCGCGGGCCTGAGAGAGGGACACGTCGGGGTACTGCCCTAGCGCCATCACCTTTTCCTTCCCGGCGTAGCGGTACTTCCACCTGAAGAGCTTGGTGCCGGCCGGCGTCACCAGCACGTAGAGGCCGCGTTCGTCGGCCTTCTTGTAGGCGGTCGGTCTCGGCTTGAGACCCTTGAGCGACAGGTCAGTGAGCGGCATCGCGTACCCCCGGAAGCCCGTACCCCCACCGTGGGGGCCTCGGATACCCCAAGAATACCCCCACTTTGGTTTGGCTCGGTACGAACGCCGACGAACGCTAGAAAACAGAAACCCCCGGCTCCCGCCTGGGAGAATGGGGGTTCTGGGCTGTTCGCGGGTGTGCTCTAGGGCAAGTGCGAGGCGATTCGTGGCGGAGGGAGCGGGATTCGAACCCGCGGTGGGCTGTTAACCCACACACGCTTTCCAGGCGTGCGACTTAAACCACTCATCCATCCCTCCGCAGGGAAGCCCGCGATTCTAGCCCGGAACGGGCGGTTGCCTCCAATGCGGGCCACACCATGATGTACGGCTCAGCCGGCACTACCCGCGCGCTTCATCACCGCCATTGCGCTGGCCACCAGGGCCGAAACTTCAGTCATGTTGCCCGGCACGATCATCGTGTTGTTGGTACGAGCAAGATTGCCGTAGGCATCGATGGCCTTTTCGGCCACCTTCAGTTGGACCGCTTGCATTCCGCCGGGCTGCTCGACCGCCGTCGCGATCTTGCGTATCGCGTCGGCCGTGGCGTCTGCAACTGCCGTGATGGCTGCGGCTTCGCCCTGCGCCTTGTTGATTTCAGCCTGTTTCTCGCCCTCGGACCGGGCGATGGCCGCTTCGCGCTCGCCGGTGGCGATGTTGATCTGCTCCTGGCGTCGCCCCTCGGATGCGGCGATCAAGGCACGCTTCTCACGTTCGGCCGTGATCTGGGCCTGCATCGCGTGCAGGATCGCCGGCGGAGGCGTGAGGTCCTTGATCTCGTAGCGCAGCACCTTTACGCCCCAGTTCAGGGCGGCCTCGTCCAGGGCCGCGACCACCGCGCCGTTGATGGCATCGCGCTCTTCGAACGTGCGGTCCAGCTCCATGCGGCCGATCACGCTGCGCAATGTCGTTTGCGCCAGCTGGGTGATGGCGACAATGTAGTTCGACGATCCGTAGCTTGCGCGCATCGGGTCGGTGACCTGGAAGTACAAGATCCCGTCGACCGTGAGCTGCGTGTTGTCCTTCGTGATGCAAACCTGGCTGGGCACGTCCAGGGGTATCTCCTTGAGCGAGTGCCGGTATGCCGCACGATCGATGAAGGGCACGAGGAAGTTCAACCCTGGCGTCAACGTGGCGTGGTACTTCCCTAACCGCTCGACGACCCAGGCGTTCTGCTGGGGAACGACCTTGACGGAGCGGACGATGAAGATCACGGCCACGACAAAGAGCAGCAACGCAATGATTTCCATGGATGCCTTTCGGGGTTCGAATGAGGTTGGAAGTTGCCAGGATCAGCCAGGGGCACGCTCGAGCACCAACATGCTGCCTTGTACCGCACGGATCACGTGGGCGCCTGGCTCGGCGGGCGAAGCACCCGCATAGCGTGCGTCCCATTCGGCGCCACGATAGTGAACCCGTGCGGTGCCGTCGGGTCGCCAGGCCGCGACCTGCACGGGGCTGCCCACGTCGAGATTCACATTGGGGTTCGTCGCCGCGTCGGAGCGCTTGCGCTGCCTCCGGCGGGCATGGCATGCTCCCACCGCAGTGGCGCCGATCACAGCGCCGGTCACGTACTGGCCGCTGATTTCCAGACCGGCATGCGCAGCCAGCGCGGCAGCGGCCGTGCCCAGTGCCAGCATCAACAAGTAGAACGTGCCTGTAGCCAGTTCCGCTGCAACAAGCACGACGGTGATCACCCACCAGGTGGTGCTGTCAGTGAAGTCCATCGATGCACCTCTCTTTGCGTTCGATCACATCGGTCGGGCGGGGCGCGCCCTCAAGACGGCGACCCGGGCCCACAGGGGCCCTGAGCAGCTGAAGTGTAGCGATCAGGCCAGGCACGCGTGTGTCATGCCGGCGCTGGAACAAGGGGCCTACACTTCGCGCTCCGCCGAACCAGGCATGTCCACCGCTATCGAGGAGCACGCGCGATGCTTCGCTTCCACTTTCCAATCGTCATCATCGACGAAGACTACCGCTCCGAGAACACGTCGGGCCTGGGTATCCGGGCACTGGCGCAGGCCATCGAGAAAGAGGGCATGGAGGTGCTCGGCGCCACGAGCTACGGCGACCTGAGCCAGTTCGCCCAGCAGCAGAGCCGCGCCAGTGCGTTCATCCTGTCGATTGACGATGAGGAGTTCACTCCCGGGCCGGAGCTGGACCCGGCGGTATTGAACCTGCGCAAGTTCATCCAGGAAATCCGCTTCAAGAACGCCGACATCCCGATCTACCTCTATGGCGAAACGCGGACCTCGGAGCACATCCCGAATGACATCCTGCGCGAGCTGCATGGCTTCATCCACATGTTCGAGGACACGCCGGAATTTGTCGCCCGGCACATCATTCGAGAGGCCAGGAGCTACCTCGACGGGTTGGCACCACCGTTCTTCAAGGCGCTCATGGACTACGCGCAGGATGGCTCGTACTCGTGGCACTGCCCCGGCCACTCCGGCGGCGTTGCCTTCTTGAAGAGCCCGGTGGGCCAGATGTTCCACCAGTTCTTCGGCGAAAACATGCTTCGCGCCGACGTCTGCAATGCGGTCGAGGAACTGGGCCAGTTGCTCGACCACACAGGGCCGGTGGCCGCGAGCGAGAGGAACGCAGCGCGCATCTTCAACGCGGACCATTGCTTCTTCGTCACCAATGGCACCAGCACCAGCAACAAGATGGTGTGGCACCACACGGTGGCGCCCGGCGATGTGGTGGTCGTGGACCGGAATTGCCACAAGTCCATCCTGCACTCGATCATCATGACGGGCGCAGTGCCGGTGTTCCTGACGCCCACACGCAACCACTACGGCATCATCGGACCGATTCCGGAGAGCGAGTTCTCGCCCGAGACGATCCGCCGCAAGATCGCTGACAACCCGCTGCTGGCCGGTCTGGACGCGAAGAAGGTACGTCCGCGCATTCTCACCATCACGCAGAGCACCTACGATGGTGTGCTCTACAACACCGAAGCGATCAAGTCCAAGCTCGACGGCTACGTTGACACCTTGCACTTCGACGAGGCATGGTTGCCGCATGCCGCCTTCCACAAGTTCTATGGCAGCTACCACGCGATGGGCAAGAACCGCCCGCGTCCCAAGGAAGCCATGGTGTTCTCGACGCAAAGCACCCACAAGCTGCTGGCCGGCATCAGCCAGGCCTCGCAGGTGCTGGTGCAGGACTCGCAGACGCGCCGGCTGGACATCCCGTTGTTCAACGAGGCGTACCTGATGCACACCTCGACGTCACCCCAGTACTCCATCATTGCAAGCTGCGATGTGGCCGCAGCGATGATGGAGCCACCCGGTGGCACGGCGCTGGTCGAGGAAAGTCTGAAGGAGGCGCTCGACTTCAGGCGTGCCATGCGGAAGGTCACCAAGGAATTCGGCCGCGACTGGTGGTTCAAGGTGTGGGGGCCCGACCGACTGGCCAAGGAAGCCGTGGGGCAGGCTGCGGACTGGGTGCTCAAGGCCAACGAGAAATGGCATGGCTTCGGCAACCTGGCTCCGGGGTTCAATATGCTCGATCCGATCAAGAGCACGGTGATCACCCCAGGCCTGGACGTCAGCGGTAAGTTCGCCCGAACGGGGATCCCGGCAGCGATCGTGACCAAGTTCCTGGCCGAGCACGGCGTGGTCGTCGAGAAGACCGGGCTCTATTCGTTCTTCATCATGTTCACCATCGGCATCACCAAGGGACGCTGGAACACGATGCTCACTGCGCTGCAGCAATTCAAGGATGACCATGCACGCAACGCACCGATGTGGCGCATCCTGCCGGAGTTCTGCGCCCAGCACCCGCGCTATGAGCGCATGGGTCTGCGCGATCTATGCCAGTCGATCCACGAGACCTACGCCCGTGGCGATGTGGCTCGATTGACCACCGAGATGTACCTGTCGGACTTGCAGCCCGCCATGAAGCCCAGCGATGCGTTTGCGCGCATTGCCCACCGCGACACCGAGCGCGTCGACATCGATCGGCTCGAGGGTCGAATCACCACGTCTTTGCTCACGCCATATCCGCCAGGAATCCCGTTGCTGATACCGGGTGAGCGTTTCAACCGCAAGATCGTCGAGTTCCTGCGCTTCACTCGCGAGTTCAACGCCAAGTTTCCGGGCTTCGACACCGATGTGCACGGTCTGGTCGAGACCACTGACGAAGCAGGCGCGCGAGTCTACGCAGTGGATTGCGTGCGCGCCTGATGCCGCACCGGCAACGTCTGACTTGTCGCGGCCGCCCTGCGAGGCGGCCGGCGTCGAATGTCAGGCATCCGGGTTGCCGGAGGCCATATGGCTGAAACCGCCGTCGACATAGACCACTTCGGCGCTGATGCCACTGGCCAGGTCTGACAGCAGAAATGCCGCCGCGTTGCCGACTTCCTCGATGGTGATCGTGCGACGGATCGGAGTTGTCGCTGCAAAGGCAGCCAGCAGGCGGCCGAAGTCCTTGATGCCAGACGCCGCAAGAGTCTTGATGGGGCCGGCGGACAGGGCATTGACGCGAATGCCGCGCGGCCCCAGGCTTTGGGCCAGGAAGCGCACGCTGGACTCCAGCGATGCCTTGGCCAAACCCATTGTGTTGTAGTGGGGCACGTAGCGCATGGCCCCGAGATAGCTCAGGGTCAGCAGAGCGGCGCCGGGCCGAAGGCGGGGCAGCGCTGCCTTGGCAAGCGCCGGAAAGCTGTAGGCCGAAATCTCGTGAGCAACACGAAAGGCCTCGCGGTTCAGCCCCTCGAGGAAGTCCCCGGCGATTGCTTCACGCGGGGCGAACGCGATGGCATGCACGAATCCATCGAACTGATCCCATTGTTGCCCCAGGTCGGCAAACAGCCGATCGATCTGAGCGTCGTCTGCGACGTCGCATTCGAAGACGAGGTTAGAGCCGAACTCCGCGGCAAACTCCTCGATACGCTCCTTGAAGCGTTCGCCGACGTAGCTGAAGGCCAGCTCGGCACCCTCGCGGTGGCATGCGCGGGCGATGCCGTATGCGATTGAACGGTTGTTCAACACCCCGGTGATCAGCAGACGTTTGCCGGCGAGAAAGCCCATGGGTCGTAGGTCCTGTCGTGGTCGTTGGATCGGTCGGCGATTCTCGCACGCATGTCGGTGCGGTTTGGGATTGCTTGCCGGCATGGCTCTTGCGGGCTACAATGCCGGCTTTCGCTGTTGAGCTGAATGGGCGGATTCATCCAGCCCATTTTTTTTGCTCGGCGGCGATTTTTCGGGGCTTTCCCGGACCGACCAAACCGATAGAACCGACCAAAGGGTTGCAGCAGGCAGGATGAGTTGGCAGGGCGCTGTCGAGCGCACGGTAACAGGCATGGGCTATGACGTGGTCGACACTGAGCGGTCGGCCGGTGGGCTGCTGCGCGTCTATATCGACCGGGTGCCGGATCGTGTCTACGCAACCGGGCCGGGCGAATCGGTCACGGTCGAGGATTGCGAGGTCGTCACCAGGCAACTGCAGTACGTGCTCGAGGTCGAGGCGGTCGACTATGCGCGGCTGGAGGTGTCGTCGCCCGGGCTCGACCGACCGCTGCGCAAGCCAGCCGATTGGGATCGCTTCGTGGGCAACCAGATCGATCTGACCTTGCGTCTGCCGTTTCAGAACCGTCGCAAGTGGCGGGGAGCGCTGCAGCCCCGGGAGGGTGGTGGCTGGCGCCTGGTGTTGCCCGCTACCGGTGGTGCCGAACCTGAGCAGGCACTGGATTTCGAACTCGACGAAGTGCGAGAGGCACGATTGGTGCCGGTGATCGACTTCAAAGGGCGTCGCCGCGCGAGCGAGCCGAACAAGCAAGACGGAGGTCAAGACTGATGAACCGCGAAATGCTCATGCTGGTCGATGCCATCTCGCGCGAGAAGAACGTGGACCGCGAGGTTGTGTTTGGCGCGGTCGAAGCGGCACTGGCGCAGGCCACCAAGAAGCTTCATGGCGGCGAAGTCGACATCCGGGTGTCGGTCGACCGAGACACTGGCGAGTACGAAACGTTCCGCCGCTGGCACGTCGTGCCGGACGAGGCTGGGCTGCAACTGCCCGATTCCGAGATCCTGTTGTTCGAGGCCAAGGAGCAGATTGGCGACATCGAGGTCGACGATCACATCGAGGAGCCGATCGACTCGGTGCCCATCGGGCGCATCGGTGCCATGGCGGCCAAGCAGGTCATCCTGCAGAAAATACGCGATGCCGAGCGCGAAACGCTGCTCAACGACTTCCTCTCGCGTGGCGACAAGATTTTCGTCGGCACCGTCAAGCGGCTGGACAAGGGTGACATCATCGTCGAGTCGGGGCGCGTCGAGGGCAGACTCAAGCGCAGCGAGATGATCCCCAAGGAAAACCTCCGCACGGGCGATCGTGTGCGGGCCTACATCGCGGGCGTGGACCCCACTGCGCGTGGACCCCAGATCATGTTGTCGCGCTCGTCGCCGGACTTCATGAAGGAGCTGTTCGCTCAAGAAGTGCCGGAGATGGAACAGGCTCTCCTCGAGATCAAGAGCTGCGCTCGCGACGCCGGATCGCGGGCCAAGATCGCCGTCGTTTCCTACGACAAGCGGGTCGACCCGATCGGAACCTGCGTCGGAGTGCGAGGCTCGCGTGTGAATGCCGTTACCAATGAGTTGGCTGGGGAACGGGTCGACATCGTGTTGTGGTCCGATGACCCCGCGCAGTTCGTTATCGGCGCGCTGGCTCCGGCCAACGTTCAGTCCATTGTCGTCGACGAGGAAAAGCATGCCATGGACGTGGTGGTCGACGAGGAGAACCTCGCGATCGCCATCGGCCGAGGTGGCCAGAACGTGCGCCTGGCTTCTGAGCTCACCGGTTGGCGAATCAACATCATGACCGCCGAAGAATCCCAGGCCAAACAGGCCCAGGAGAGCGACGGCATTCGCAAGCTGTTTGTCGAGAAGCTCGATGTCGATGAGGAAGTCGCCAACATCCTGATCGAAGAGGGCTTCACCAGCCTCGAGGAAGTGGCCTACGTGCCGCTGCAAGAGATGCTGGAAATGGACGCCTTCGACGAGGACACCATCACCGAGTTGCGCAATCGGGCGAAAGACGCTCTGCTGACGATGGAGATCGCGCATGAGGAGTCCGTCGAGGAGGTTTCGCAGGACCTGCGTGACCTCGAAGGGCTGGACCCCGCTTTGATCGGGAAGCTGGCCGACGGCGGCGTGCATACCCGCGATGAACTTGCCGATCTGGCTGTCGACGAGTTGATCGATCTCACCGGCATAGACGAAGCTGCCGCAAAGACGTTGATCATGAAGGCCCGCGAGCACTGGTTCACTGCCTGAAGCCGACGACACGCACACGAACCATCGCTTCGCACCGCAAGCCCACGCAAGGAAATTCCCAATGGCCGTGACGACTGTCGCCCAGTTCGCAGCCGAGCTCAACCGTCCCGCGGGGACGCTGCTCGAGCAGCTGCAGTCTGCCGGTGTCGCGAAGAAGTCGCCTGACGACGCGCTCACCGAGACTGACAAGGAGCGGCTGCTGGACTACCTGCGCTCCGCGCATGGCACAGCCGGCGCAGAACGCAAGAAGATCACGCTCACACGCAAGTCCACCAGCGAGATCAAGCAGGCCGACGCATCCGGCAAGGCTCGCACGATTCAGGTCGAGGTGCGCAAGAAGCGCGTGTTCGTCAAGCGCGACGAGACACCTGCTACCGCTGAGGACGCGGCGGCCGCGGCCGAGGCGGAAGCCGCAGAGTTGCAACGCCGCGAAGAGCAGGCGCGGGCCGAGGCAGAGGCGCTGCGCCAACAGGCCGAGGAGCTGGCCGCTGCGCAGCGCGCGCGTGAAGAGCAGGAGCGCCAGGCCCGCGAGGC
>JABWBN010000317.1 GCA_013360485.1 Burkholderiaceae bacterium
CGGGCTGGCCGAGGGGCTGGCCGATTGTGCGGCGCCCAGGCCGGGCAGCGCCAGCAGCGCGCCGGCCAGGGGTGTCAGGGCCCAGGCCCGAGGGTGAGCGTTCCGGTGTCTCATGATGTCGTCTCCTTGGTCTTGCCCGTCGGCAGTGCGCGCGGGCTGTCGGTGGGCGGACGAAGCGGGCTGCGGGCATGGCCCCGCGAGTAGTGCTGTTCCAGCCGCCACTGGAACCAGCTCAGCAGTGAAAAGATGGCCAGGTACCAGAGCAGCGCCACCAGCAACAAGGGAACGACCTTGAAGTTGCGGTTGTAGATGGTCTGCACCGAGAACAGCAGGTCCGTCATGGCGATCACGCTGACCAGCGAGGTGCCCTTGAGCATCCCGATCACCTGGCTGCCGGCGGGCGGCAGCACGAAGCGCATGGCCTGGGGGAAGACGATGCGGCGGAAGGCCTTGAACGGCGTGAAGCCCAACGCACGGGCCGCGTCGCGCTGGCCCGGATCCACCGAGAGGATGCCTGCACGCATGATCTCGGCCATGTAGGCGGCCTCGTTCAGCGCCAGTCCGAGCACCGCTGCGATGAACGGCGTGATCACCTCGTTGGTGTCCCAGCTCGCGAGCGTGGGGCCGAACGGGATGCCGATGCTCAACGTGGGCAGCAGGTACGCCAGGTTGTACCAGAACAGCAGCTGAATCAGCAGCGGCGTGCCGCGGAACAGCCAGACGTAGAGCGAAGCGAAGGCATGGCCGACACGGAAATCGCTGAGCTTGAGCAGCGCCAGGGTCGTGCCCAGCAGCGTGCCCAGGACCATGCCGACCACCGTGAGCCAGACGCTCACGCCCAGGCCCTGGAGCACCACCCTGGCGGTGAAGTACTCGGCCACGACGCTCCACTCGAAGCGCGGCTGCGTGACCAAAAAGACCACGACCTGCAGGGCGAACAGCAGCATCACCGTGTTGGCCGCCAGCACGCCCCAGCGGCGGCGTGGCAACGCATGGGACACATCGTCGGGCGCGGAACCGGGCGCGGATGGGGCATCGACTCGCTTGAGATCGGGCTTCGGATTCATGGCAAGCTCACTGTGCGGCGTTCATGCGCGGTGCCTGCACGCTGACGGCCGTGACTCCCCACTTGGCCATCACGCGCTGGTACTCGCCGCTGGCCACGATGTGCTGCATCGCGGCCAGCATCACAGGGGCCAGGCCCGAGCGCTTGGTCACGAACAGGCTCAGCAGGTCGGTGCCGAGCGATCCCGTCTCGTCCGTATAGACCTCGAAGCGACCCTCGCTGATGTGCGCGGCATGCAGCGCGGCGGTGAGGGTCATGCCAGCCAGATCGGCCCGGCCAGCCTGGGTGGCCACCATCGTCATGTTGGTGTCCGCGAGCGGCACATGCTGCGAGGCTGCCAGGCCGGCTGCGGCGCAGCGATCGACGATGCGGTTGACGACGCGCTCGGTCACGCTGCCGGCCACGTACGAGATCTTGCGGCCGCACAGGTCTTCCACGCGCCGGTAGCGCGCGGGTCGGCTGGTGGGATAGACGAAGGACGGTCGGGTGATCAGCCAGGACACCCCGTCCAGGCGCAACTGGCGCTCTCGCGTCGCCAGCGCCGGCCCCATGGCCACGTCGTAGCGACCGGCCTCGAGTCCGGCCAGCGTGGCCGAAAGGCCGTTCACCACATGGTGGCGGATGGGTACACCCAGCACCGGTTCAAGCAGACGGGCCAGGTCGGCATCGATGCCGTCGCGGATCTCGCGCTCGTCGCTGAGGATGCGGTACGGCGGGTGCGAGTCGCCCACGAAGCGCAGCACGCCCAGCGCGCGCACTTCCGGCGGGAGCTGCCGGTACAGCGGTGCACCGGGATCGACTGTGCGCATCGGCGCGGGTGCCGCGTTGGGGCCGGAGGCATGCTCGGAGACGGCGCGAGCCCCATCGGGCGCCGCGAGTGCTGGTGCGAGTGCCGGCGCGATGACCAGCACGCCCAGCCCGATCAGCCGCGCCAGTCGCACGGTTGCGGGCAGTGGGGGTTGGGCGCCTGTCATGGCCAGCCTCAGATCACGCCTGCGCTGGCGAGCGCCTGCAGGGTTGCGGCATCCAGGCCGAGCAACTCGCCGAACAGCTGCGTGTTGTGCTCGCCCAACCGTGGGGCCGCCCGGTCGAAGCCGGCGAACGAACCGGTCATGCGGATCGGCAGTCCCCCCACCACGACGTCGTCGACGGCCCCGTATATCGGGTGCTCCAGGCGCTCGGTCTCGCCTCGCGCGAGCAGGCGAGGGTCGCGCGTGGCCTCGCCCGGATCGCGCACACGTCCGGACGGGACGCCGCAGGTGGCGAGCGTCTGCACCGCCTGGTCGGTATCCAGCGTGCGCATCCAGTCCTCGATCAGGCGGTGCAGCTCGTCGCCGTGCTTCACCCGCTGCTCGCGGTCGATGAACCGTTCGTCGACCCGCAGGTCGGGGCGCTGCATGGCGTCGAACAACGCCGCCGAGAAGGCGTCGGTGGGCGCGCAGATCGCGACGTAGCCGTCGCGTGTGGGAAAGATGCCGAAGGGTGCCAGCCGCGGCATGGTGTTGCCGGTGCGGGTTTCCTGCCCGGCGCGGCGCATCACTTCGAAGGGCTCGGCCGCCACCATGGCCGTGATGGCGCCCAGCAGCGACACGTCGACGTGCTGGCCGCGGCCGGTGGCACGCGCCTGCATCAGTGCGGCCAGGGTGCCGATCACCGCGTACAGCGGCGCTGCCAGGTCGCCGAACGGCACGCCCACGCGCACCGGCGGATCGTTCGGCCCGCCACTGGTCATCATCAGGCCCGAGAGCGCCTGGACGATGGTGTCCATCGCCTTGTTCTGTGCCGACACCATGTTCGCGCCGAAGCCGCTGATGGACGTGTAGACCAGGCGCGGATTGATGGCCGAGAGCGCGCCGTATCCCACGCCGAGCCGATCGGCCGTGCCGGCGCTGAAGTTCTCCACCACCGCGTCGGCCTGGGCGGCCAGCTGCATGAACAGCTCGCGGCCGCGCGGTGACTTCAGGTTCAGCGTGATCGAGAGCTTGTTGCGGGCTCGCTCCATGATCGCAAGCGACATGTCGTCGTCGTGCCGACGCTGCATGTGAACCCCATCGCGGCCGACGAAGGGCGCGTTGTGTCGCGCCGTGTCGGGCGAGCGTGGGTTCTCGATCTTGATCACGCGCGCGCCCAGGCCGGCCAGCAGCAACGTGGCGTAGGGCCCGGCCAGCGCTGCGGTCAGGTCGAGCACGGTCACGCCCTCGAGCGGGCGGGGTTGGTGGTCGATGTTGGCTTTCATGCGGGGAGCACCCGGACCCAGTCGCCCTGCCACTCGAGCGTGATGCGCAGGCCTGCTGCGGCCGAGATCTGGCCGATGTAGTCCACCACCCGGTCGCCGCCTCGTGAGCGGGTCAGCGGTTCGGGCCGAGCGCTGTCATCGATGTGGCAGGGCACGAAACCGGCTTCGAGCACGCCGCCGGCAGCGACCTCGCAGCGCGCGATCGCGGTGTGCCGGCTCTCGGGGTGGAACGGGTAGGTGGGCATCGTCGGGTCTGGTGCGAACCCGAACAGCTGCTCACGGCGTCGGGCCCAGGCCAGACGCTCGGGGCTGTCGTTGTCGCTGACCGAGAGCGCACGCGTGACGGTGACGAAGTTGCCCAGCCCGTGGAAGATGGGCTTGCCTTGGTACAGCTCGATGCCCCGCAGGATGTGGGCGTGGTGACCGACGACGATGTCCGCTCCCGCGTCGATGGCGGCATGGCTCACCGCCCGCTCGTAGCGCTCGATGCGCGCCGGCGTGTGCCCGACGCCCTTGTGCAGGGCCACCACCACTGCGTCGACCTGCGCGCGCAGCGCCTGGATGTCGGCCGCCATCGCCTCCAGGCTCTCCGGTGCGGCGAAGGTGTAGATGGTGGGCGGGCCGCCGGGCGAGGCGTAGTCCAGTTCGTAATGGGTGAGCACCTTCACGTAGGCGCACCCGGCCTTGCGCGAGGTGGCCCAGGACTCGCGGGGCCCCACGCAGTTGTAGCTGAGCACGCCCACGCGAACACCACGCGCCGTGACCCGGGCGGGCTCGCGCGCCGCGGCCA
>JABWBN010000318.1 GCA_013360485.1 Burkholderiaceae bacterium
TCGCGCCGCGCGCCGCGCCGGGTCGGCACGGCCGCTCGCGCTGCGACATCGGCAAACCGGCGAGTCTATCCGCCTGCCGCGGCTCACGCCTGCCCGTTAACCCCGGTGGCGTGCCCGGTTCTGCACCCCGATCGGCATTCCCCCGGAACCGGGGCAAACCCCCAGGCGGTGTCGCATGCGCGCTCCCCTACACTCCCGCATCCTGAAATTTCCCGATGCGGGCGGCAGCGCCACGAGCGCCCAGCCGCCCCCTTGCGCTGGAGTGCGCCCGACATGCTGGCCTATCTCATACGGCGCCTGTGGCAGATGGTCCCCACCCTGGCGGGCGTCGTGCTGCTGGTGTTCGTGCTGTTCAAGTACTTTGGTGGCGACCCTGCCGAGATCCTCGGCGGCCTGAATGCCACGCCCGACCAGATCACCGCCATCCGCGAGCAACTCGGCCTGAACGAGCCGGTCTGGGTGCAGCTGTGGATCTTCGTCAAGGGCATCGTCACCTTCGACTGGGGCAGGAGCTGGGCCACCAACGAGGCGGTGAGCAACCTGTTCGCCACCCGCCTGCCGGCCACGCTGACGGTGATGGTGCCCATCCTCGTGCTCGACGTGCTGCTGGCACTGCCGCTGGCCATGTGGGTCGCCTACCGCCGCGGTTCGCTGACCGATCGCGTGCTGATGGTGGTGACCACCGTGGCCCTGTCGATCAGCTTCCTCGTCTACATCATCATCGGCCAGTACCTGTTCGGCTTCCAGCTCGGCTGGTTCCCGGTGCAGGGCTGGAGCGACAGCACGCTGACCAACCTGGCCGTCTACACGCCGCTGCCGGTGCTGCTGGCGGTGCTGGTGGGCATTTCGCCGCAGACGCGGCTGTACCGCACCTTCTTCCTCGATGAACTGGGCCAGGACTACGTGCGCACGGCTCGCGCCAAGGGTCTGACCGAGAACACCGTGCTGTTCAAGCACGTGCTGCGCAATGCAATGATCCCCATCCTCACCAACGTCGGCCTGCAGTTGCCCGGCGTGTTCGTGGGCTCGTTCCTGATCGAGGTGTTTTTCTCCATACCGGGCCTCGGGCGCGAGATCCTGCTGGCGGTCAACCGCAGCGACTATCCCGTCATCCAGGCGGTCACCGTCTACCTCGCCTTCCTGACGATGCTGATCAATCTGCTCGTCGACCTCGCGTTCAAGCTGGTCGATCCCCGGGTGGTGCTCAAATGAGCGGCGCTGTCGTCGCTGCCAGCGCCATCGAGCGCTCCGAAGGGGTGTGGCATGCTGCGGCGCGGCGCTTCCGGCGTGACCGCGTCGGCGTGGTCTCGCTGCTGCTGGTGCTGGGCTTCGTGCTGCTGATCATGGCGTCGGCGCTGAGCCTGGTGGCCAGTGGGTGGCAGCAGGAGATCGGCGTGCCCAATGCCCGACCCACGTTCATGGGACCCGCGCCCGCAGCGCAGCAGGCCGCCGTGGACACCGCCCGCGGCCCCATGGCTGACCTGGCGGCCGTCGACCCGCTGGCGCCGCGCTACGCCGAATGGGCCGAGCGTGCACGCCAGTACAAGACGGTGGACGAGCCGCGCGCGCAGACGTTGCCGCTGGGCGGCGACCGGCTCGGGCGCGATGTGCTGGCCAAGGCCATCAAGGGCACCGAAATCTCGGTGTTCGTCGGCGTGATGGCCGCGGTCACCGCCACGCTGATCGGCACGCTGCTCGGGGCACTGTCGGGCTTCTTCGGCGGCAAGGTCGGTGACTTCCTCGAGTGGCTCTACAACGTGTTCGAGGCCATACCCGGCATCTTGCTGATCTTCGCTTTCGCGGCGGTGTTCGGCCGCGGCATCGGCACCGTGGTGCTCATCCTGGGGCTGACCGGCTGGACCGGGCTGTACCGCCAGGTGCGCGCCGAATTCATGAAGCACCGCTCGCGCGAATACGTGCGCGCGGCCGAGGCCATCGGCGCGTCGCTCACCTCGCGCATGTTCCGCCACATCCTGCCCAACGTCAGCCACGTGATCCTGGTGCGCATGGGCCTGCTGGTGGTGGGCTTCATCAAGGCCGAGGTGATCCTGTCCTACCTGGGCCTGGGCGTGCCCATCGACCAGGTGAGCTGGGGCACCATGCTGGCCGAGGCGCAGTCCGAGCTGATCCTGGGCCATTGGTGGCAGCTCGGCGCGGCCACGCTGTTCATGGCCATGTTCGTGACCGCCTTCTCATTGATGACCGACGCGCTGCGCGATGCGCTCGACCCCAAGCTGCGCGGCCTCGAGTAACGCGCCCGGAGTTCACCCGATGCTGCTTTCCATCCAGGACCTGCGGGTCGACTTCCGCATGGGCAAGGAAGCCGGCGTGATGCAGCGCGCGCAAGCCGTGCGCGGCGTCTCGTTCGACATTGCCGAAAACACCACCGTCGCCCTGGTGGGCGAGTCGGGTTCGGGCAAGAGCGTCACCGCCATGAGCGTGCTCAACCTGCTGCCCGACAACGCCGAGCGCCACGGCCGTGTCCTGTGGCGCGACCAGGACCTGCTGCAGGCCTCGATGGCCCAGCTGCAGGGCATGCGCGGGCGCGAGATCGCCTGCGTCTTCCAGGACCCGATGACCTCGCTGAATCCGGTGTTCACGGTGGGCGACCAGCTCGTGGAGCCTCTGCGCCGGCACCTGGGGCTGTCGCGCCGGCAGGCGCTCGAGCGGGCGCAGGCCCTGCTGGCCGAGGTGGGCATCCCGGAGCCCAAGCGGCGCATGGCGGCCTATCCGCACGAGATGTCCGGTGGCCAGCAGCAGCGCGTGATGATCGCCATGGCGCTGGCCTGCGAGCCCAAGCTGCTGATTGCCGACGAGCCGACCACGGCACTGGACGTGACCATCCAGCGGCAGATCCTCGAGCTCATCGCCAAGATGAAGGAACGGCACCGCATGAGCGTGCTGTTCATCAGCCACGACCTGGGCGTCGTGGGCGAGATCGCCGACCATGTGGTGGTGATGCGCCACGGCATCGTGCGCGAGCAGGGGCCGGTGGCGCAGATCTTCAGCGCACCGCAGGACGCCTACACCCAGGCGCTGCTGGCCTGCCGGCCCAGCCTGACCGAGACCCCGGCCCGGCTGACCGTGATCGACGAGCACATCGCCGGGCGCAATGGCGCAGCCACGGCGGCGGCACCGGCGAAGCCCAAGGATCCCGATGCGCCGGTGGTGCTGGAGGTCAAGTCGCTGGCCAAGAGCTTCTTCCTGCGCGAAGGCCTGTTCGGCACGCGCGAGTTCCGTGCGGTGCGTGGCGTCAACTTCCAGTTGCGGCGCGGCCACACGCTGGGTGTGGTGGGCGAGTCGGGCTCGGGCAAGACCACCATGGGCCTCACGCTGCTGCGGCTGCACGAGCCCACCGGCGGCCAGGTGATCTTCGACGGGCGCAACCTGCTCGAGATGGGCGACGCCGAGCGGCAGCAGATGCGCCGGCGCATCCAGATCGTGTTCCAGAACCCATACGCGAGCCTGAACCCACGCTTCACCATCGGGCAGACGCTCATCGAGCCGATGGCCATCCACGGCGTCGGGGCGAACACCGCCGAGCGCGAGGCTCGCGCACAGGCGCTGCTGGCCAAGGTGGGGCTGGATGCGCGCGCCTTCGGAAAGTACCCGCACGAATTCTCCGGCGGCCAGCGCCAGCGGGTGGCCATCGCCCGCTGTCTCACCCTGGACCCCGAGGTGCTGGTGCTCGACGAAGCCGTCAGCGCGCTCGATGTGTCGGTGCAGGCCCAGGTGCTCAACCTGCTGCGCGACCTGCAGGACGAACTCGGGCTGTCGTACGTGTTCATCAGCCACGACCTGGCGGTGGTGCGCTTCATCAGCGACGAGGTGCTGGTGATGAAGGACGGCGAGGTGGTCGAGCAGGCCAGCGCAGCACAGATCCTGGCCGCACCTCAGCAGGAATACACGCGCCGGCTGCTGGGTGCAGTGCCGCGCGGCTGGGTGCCCGCCGCCAGCTGACGCGGCCGCGCCCGACCGCCGAGCAATTCACGCACGGGTCACGCCGGTTCCCCCAACAGGCGCGGCCGTCCCTACACTGCGCGGATGGTGCAACGCAGTCCCTCCTCTCGGCCTTGGGCG
>JABWBN010000050.1 GCA_013360485.1 Burkholderiaceae bacterium
GCCGCAGACGCAGCTGCACGGGCTGCGCTCGGCACCGACCGAACACCATCGGTCACGGGTCGATGCGAGCTGAACCGCAAGGACCAGGCGACGGCCGCCACGGCCGCGAGGGCTGCCACCGAGCCCCACGCCCACCGACGATCGGGTCTGGCCGGCGGCATGGGCGTCGTCGCCGGCGAGTCGGCAGGCTGGAGCACGGTCTCGCCGAGACCCTGGGCATGGGAGGTGTGCCGACGTTCACGGTCGGCGCGGCGCAGGGCATCGAGCACGATGGACATGGGCAGGCCCTAGGGTTCCAGTCGCGGCTCGTGCACGCCGAGCGCGCGGTTCAACTGCATCACGGTCATGGGGCCGGGCAGTCCATCGGGCTTGAGCCCCTGGGCGCGCTGGAATCGGATGAGTCGATCACGCCAGTTTGCGGATGGGACGCTGGCATCGCGTGGCATTGCTGCGTCCAGTTGCTGCTCCAGCCATGCCACGATCGCATCGTTCGGCTCGGGCGCGCCCTGCGCGGGCCAGCCCTCGGGTGCGCGCCACAGCGTGGCATAGTCGCCGCTCCAGGCCAGTGCCAACTCGGCCCGCGACAACTGCCATGCGCCGTCGTTGGTTTCGACGACGACGTCTTGGGTGTCGAGCGAGCGCAGCAGTGCCGCGCGTTCGGAGCCCGCTGCATTGCGCAACAGCAGCAGGGCGGGCCGGTCCAGCGCCATCGCCTGCGCCAGCGTGATGTTGCCGCGCCAGCAACGCAGCGGCGCCGGAACAGGGCATTCGCCGCCAACACGCGGCGCGTTGCCCGCAGGCGGGGCAGGCGATGCTGGGTCCCAGTGTCGTGCCAGCTGGTGCCACGCGCCGTCGATATCGTCATGCAGGCGCGGCCACAGTTCGGGCAGGTGCGTGCGGCGCGGCTCGGCCGCAATCGCTGGCGGATTCCGGAGATCGGTCCGCGATGCGCGCGCCTCGAGCGCGCCGGACGAACGATTCGGTACCGCGGGCTGCGCCAGCAATGACGGTGTATCGGGCGCTGGGCCTGCCGCCGCCACGGGTGCGTGCGCAGGTAGCCCGCGACCGTGCAGCCACATCGCCACGGCAACGGCACCGAGGGCCGCCCCGAAGGCCGCGCCCACGGCAGCCTGCCGCCATGCCGGGGTCGCGGAGCTCGCCTTGGGTCGCGCGGCAGCGAGGCCGACTTCCACGGCCGCAGCATCCAGCTGATCCGGATTGACCTGGTCGCAGTCCGCAGCGTAGGCGGCGAGCAGCCCCCGGTCGCACAGCAGGTTGATTCGGCGCGGCACGCCTGCGGTGATCGCATGCACCCGCGCCACCGCTGCATCGCCCAATGGCAGGGGATCGGTCGCGCCAGCCACGCGCAGGCGGTGGCGCACATAGGCGCGTGTATCGTCTGCCGACAGCGGCTCGAGGTGGTAGCGCGCGATCACGCGCTGCGCCAGGGCGGCCAGTTGCGGACGGGCCAGCATCTCGCGCAGCTCCGGCTGGCCGACCAGTACGATGAGCAGCAGCTTGCGCTCCGTCGTTTCGAGGTTGGTGAGCAGTCGCAACTGCTCGAGGACGCCATCGCTGAGGTTCTGCGCCTCGTCGATGACCAGCACGCAGCGCCGCCCGCCGGCGTGCTCGGCCAGCAGGAACGCGTTGAGGGCGTCGATCAGCACCTTGATGGAGCCACGGCGCGACGACTCGACCTCCAGGCCGAACTCGTCGCACACCGTCTGCAACAGCTCCAGTTCGGTGAGCCGTGGGTTGAAGATGTAGGCGATCCGACCGTGTACCTCGGCCTGCTCGAGCAGTCCCCGGCACAGCGTCGTCTTGCCGGCACCCACCTCGCCGGTCAGTATGACGAAGCCACCGTTGCCCTGGAGCCCGTACAGCAGGTGCGCCAGTGCCTCGCGGTGACGATCGCTCAGGTAGAGGAAGCGCGGATCGGGCGCGATCGAGAACGGCTCGCGCGACAACCCGTAGCGATGCAGGTACATGGCGCGCGAGGATACCGCCGCGGTCACGCGAGCCCCAGAGGCACGACCAAACCCAAGGTGCTCAGGTGGCGCTCCGGGGATCGTCCGCATTCATCGGAGAGTCGCCCGAGGTCCAGGCCCGTTGCAGCGCGAGCAGCAACTGTGCCGGATCGATGGGCTTGGTGACGAAGTCGTTCATGCCGGCGTCCAGCGCCAGCCGCTGCTCGCTGGCCAGGGCGGCAGCGGTCAGCGCGACGATGGGCAGCTCATGCGCCTGCACTTTCTGGCGCAGGCATCGGGTGGCCTCGATGCCGTTGAGTACCGGCATGTGCATGTCCATGAGCACGGCGTGGTGGGGACGGCCCTCATCGCGGGCGCGCAGCACCTGCTCGCACGCCATGGCACCGTCGGTGGCCTCGTCCACCTCGGCACCCCAGCGCCGCAACGTTTCGGCGGCGATGATCATGTTCACCGGATGATCTTCGGCCACGAGGATGCGGCGGCCGGCCAATGGCGTGTCGCAAGTGACAGGCGCGGTGGCGGCCGGCATGTCGACGGACGGCATCAACGGCAATTCGGCGATGAACTCGCTGCCCTGGCCGGGCGCGCTGTGCACGTCCACGCGCCCGCCCATCAGCCGCGCCAGCTCGCGGCAGATCGACAACCCCAGCCCGGTGCCTCCGAATCGCCGGGTGGTGGACGTGTCGGCCTGCTCGAAGGGCTGGAACAGCCGAGCGCGGGTCGCGTCGTCGATGCCGATGCCGGTGTCGGTCACGCTGACGCGCACGCCCACCGCACCGGCCGGGGCGTCTGCGGGGCGCTCGCAGGGCGACAGGCGCAGTTCCACCGAACCCGATGGCGTGAACTTCAGTGCATTGCCGACATAGTTCACCAGGATCTGACGCACACGCACCGGGTCGCCGTCCACCAACCGCGGCACGCCGGGCTCGATGACCAGAGCGAATGCAAGGCCCTGGTCCTGCGCCTGCGGCAGGTGCACGGCATGCACCGACTGCGCCAGCGCATGCAGGTCGAAGCGGGTGTGCTCGAGCTGCAGCCGGCCGGCTTCGACGCGCGACAAATCCAGCACATCCGAGATGATCTGTGCCAGCGCCTGGCCACTGGCTTCGGCATGGCGCAGGTACTCGTCGCGGCGTGCTGCGTCGGCGATTTCGCCGCGGGCCAGTCGGATCATGCCCAGCGTGCCGTTGAGCGGCGTGCGCATCTCGTGGCTCATCGTCGCCAGGAACGCGCTCTTGGCACGGCTGGCCGACTCGGCCTGCTCCTTGGCCTCGGCGAGTTGTTTCTGCGCGCGGTGGCGCTCGGCGACGTCTTGTGCCAGCCACACCACGCCGTCGCCGGGCCGCTGCGGGTCGACTGGAACCCCGCGCAGCCAGACTTCGCGCATGACCCCGTCGGGCTGCGGCCAGCGCAGCTCGCGCTCCACGCCACCGGGTTCCAGTGCCTGCGCCGCGACCGCGAGGTAGCTGGCATGGTCGCGTTCCCGGAGGAAGATCTCGTGTGCGGCGCGGCCGGCCAGCGTTCCCGGCGCGTAGCCGAGCAACTGCTCGAACGCCGGGTTCACACGCCGCATCACGTGGTCGCGGGCCAGCGCGATGCCGAGCGGTGCGTGCTCCAACACGCTGCCGATCTCGTGGCGCTCGCGCTCGATCTCGGTCACGTCGCGCGCCACCGTGACCACGTGGGCCCGCCCGTGCAGCATCACGAGCGCGGCCGAGGTGAGCACGGCCAGCTCGGCACCGGTGGCGGTGTGCAGGCGATGCGCGCGCAACTGCGTTTGGCCGCGTGCGCCGAGCTCCGCGCGGATCGGCTCGCGCTCGGCGGCGTCGCGCCAGTAGCCGATTTCCAGCGAGGTGCGGCCAACGATGTCCTCGGGCGTGCGGCCGAGCATGGCGGCGAAGTGCCGGTTCACCATCAGGAAGCGGCCTTCGTCGAGGGTGCTCACCGCCAAGCCGTCGGGCGTGGTGTCGAAGATGCGCAACAGCACGTCTTCGGACTCGCGCCGACGCTGGGCTTCCTCCATCAGCCGCGTCACCTCGTGGCCCGCGCCGCGCCAACCAAGCAGCTTGCCGGTGGGGGAGTACCAGGGTTCGGCGGTCACGGCCACCAGCAAGCGGCGACCGTCGGCGGCTTGCAGGCGCAGCAATTCATCGCGCAGGGGGCGCTGGTCGTCATAGGCTCGGCGCAGCGCCTGCCAGCCGGGTTCGGGCGCCTGCACGTCCGGCAGGTCCCACAGCGCACGGCCCAGCACGCGATCGGCCTGCAGGCCGGTGCGTTGGGTGAACGACGGCGACACAAAGGTGAATCGCCCCTGGGCGTCCTGCTCCCAGATCCAGTCGGTGCCGATGCGCAGCATCCCGTCCAGGCGCTCGCGTTGCAGGGCCGCGTCGTCCAGGGCCTGCAGGTATTGCCGCGCCAGCACCACGGCAGCGAACAGGCCGCACGCAATCACCACGCCCAGGGTCAGGGCTCGGTTCAACGAAGGCTGCTGGGCGGTGAGCGTGCGCCCGGGTATGAGCCCCGCCATCTCGGCTGAGTACAGCAGTGCCACGCCCGCCAGGTTCAGCGCGGCCAAACCCCAGGCGGCCCGCGTGCCGGCCAATACGCCGCCCAGCACCACCAGTATCGCGGTGAGACCTTGCGCCTGCCCCTGCACGCCCACGCCCATCGCGAACTGCGCCAGAACGAGCATGACGCTGAGGATGGCCAGCGTGGCAATGGTCAGCGCGCGCGGCCGGCGGTCGAGCAGGCGGCGCGCGGTCACCAGCGTGCCCAGGATGCCCAGAAGGATGACGAGCAGCCATGTGCGCCGGCCGGGCGTGACCCCGCCATACAGCAGTGGCAGCGGCAGGGCCAGCACCGCGGCATAGGTGGCAAAGCGCAGCAGCGCGACGGCCGCGGCACGGTCGACCTGCCATCGTGCGGCTTCAGGCTCGGGTAGATCGAAACCTGGTGCGGGGCTGGGCGCCGCGGGACCGCGGGCGTCGCTGGACGGGCGCGGCGGCTGCGGTTCGGTCGGCGGGCCCGAGTCGAGCATGTCTGTGGGTCAGGGCGGCGGGCCCCATGGCCCTGGCCACGATTGTGTGGGTTCGCCGTGCACTAGAGTCTCGGGCATGGCCCTGATCTCGAATACACCGTCGAATCTGCCGCAGGATGCCGACAGCCTGCTCAAGCTGGCGGCGCAATCGATGTTCGATCTCTACGCCCAGACCGTGCAGGGGATGATGGTGGTCGACCACGAACACCGCATCGTCTGGATCAGCGATGGGTACAAGCGCTTCCTGCCGGCGCTGGGTTTCGAAGGGGAGTCCGATTTCGTCGGGCGCAGGGTCGAGGAGGTCGTGCCCAACACGCTGATGGCCCAGGTGGTGGACACCGGCCGGCCCATCATGGTGGACCTGCTCACCAACAAGGCCGGCACCTTCCTCGTCAGCCGGGTGCCGTTGCGTGACCCGCAGGGGCGGGTGATCGGGGCGCTGGGCATGGTGCTGATGGACCATCCCGAGAGCACCATGCAGCCGCTGATGACCAAGTTCGGTCGCCTGCAGCGCGAGCTCGAGGACGCGCAGCGCCAGCTGGCCGCGCAGCGGCGGCCCAAGTACACCATTGCCGGCTACATCGGCGCGAGCCCCGCTGCGCTGGAGGTCAAGCGCCAGGCGCGCCGGGTCGCGGCCACCGAGTCCACGGTGCTGCTGCTGGGCGAGACCGGCACGGGCAAGGAGTTGCTGGCGCATGCGATCCACGCGGCCTCGGCGCGCGCCGGGCATGCCTTCGTGGGCGTCAACATCGCGGCCGTGCCGGACACACTGCTGGAGGCCGAGTTCTTAGGCGTTGCGCCCGGTGCCTATACCGGCGCCGACCGCCGTGGCCGCGAGGGCAAGTTCAAGCTGGCCGACGGCGGAACGCTGTTCCTCGACGAGATCGGCGATATGCCGCTCGCCCTGCAGGCCAAGCTGCTGCGTGCGCTGCAGGAGCAGGAAGTCGAGCCACTGGGCAGCAACCAGGTGGTCAAGGTGGATGTGCGCGTGATCGCCGCCACCAGCCGCGACCTGCCTGCCATGGTGGCCGATGGCCGGTTCCGTGCCGACTTGTATTACCGGCTCAATGTGCTGCCCATCCGCCTGCCCGCCCTGCGCGAGCGCCTCGCTGACCTGGAACCCCTGGCCGATGCTCTGCTCGATGACATCGCCCGCCGTGGCGGCCTGCCGCACAAGAACCTGACCGCCGCCGCCCTGGACCTGCTCGCGCGCCAGCCCTGGCCGGGCAATATCCGCGAACTGCGCAACGTGCTCGAGCAGGCCGCGCTGATGACCGACGACCTGTCGCTCGATGTCCGGCACTTCGAGGGCGTGTTGACCGGTGCGGCGTCACAGGGGTTGCCCTCGGCGTCACCCGATGCAGCCGGCCCACCCGAGCCAGCGCGGCAGGTCGACGAGCCCCAACGGCGCAGCGATCCGTCGATGGCGGTGCGTCCACTGCCGGAGCAGGTGGCTGAACTCGAGCGCCAGGCCATGGCGCAGGCGTTGCAGGCCACCGGCGGCAACCGCCTGGCCGCGGCGCGGCTGCTGCGGATGTCGCGAGCGGCGTTCTACGATCGGCTCGCGCGCTACCCGGAACTGGGCACATGCGGGCGCTCGATCTGAGCGTGCGGCAGCCCGCGAAGTGTGACTGGATATCAGACAACACCCAGTTGTGTCTTATTTTCAGACGATCCCTTGTCGATGATGTGTATGAGTTTCATGCATCCTGCAGAGGATCCCCGCGATTTCTCATTGCGCACGGGTGTTTGTTAAGGGTTTGCACTGATCTGGTGCGCGTGGCACAGCGCTTGCAATGGCTACCGCGTTCTGTCGGCAGCCGCACGGCTGCGGCCCCTACACCCTGGAGACACACCCATGAAGCGACGCCTGTTCCCCGTTACCCTGCTGGCCGGCACGCTGGCCGCCGCGTTGGCCTCCCCCGCCGCCTGGGCGCAGGGCGAAATCCGCATCGCCCATGTCTACAGCAAGACCGGTCCGCTGGAAGCCTACGGCAAGCAAACCCAGACCGGCCTCATGATGGGACTGGAGTACGCCACGGGTGGCACGATGCAGGTGGCGGGCAAGAAGATCGTCGTCATCGAGAAGGATGACCAGGGCAAGCCGGACCTGGGCAAGAGCCTGCTGGCCGCCGCCTACAACGACGACAAGGCCGACATTGCCATTGGCCCGACGAGCAGTGGCGTGGCGCTGGCCATGCTGCCGGTGGCCGAGGAGTCGAAGAAGATCCTGCTGGTGGAACCGGCGGTGGCCGACTCGATCACCGGCGACAAGTGGAACAAGTACATCTTCCGCACCGGTCGAAATTCCAGCCAGGACGCGATCAGCAACGCAGTGGCGCTGGACAAGGCTGGCGTCACTGTCGCCACGCTGGCGCAGGACTACGCCTTCGGTCGTGATGGCGTGAAGGCATTCAAGGATGCCCTCAAGACCGCGAAGATCATCCACGAGGAGTACCTGCCCACCACGACGACGGACTTCACCGCCGGCGCGCAGCGTCTGATCGACAAGCTCAAGGATCAACCGGGCCGCAAGGTGATCTTCATCATCTGGGCCGGCGCGGGCAATCCGTTCAAGATCGCCGACCTCGACCTGAAGCGCTATGGCATCGAGATCGCCACTGGCGGCAACATCCTGCCAGCCATGGCCGCCTACAAGAACTTCCCCGGCATGGAAGGTGCTACCTACTACTACTTCGGCATTCCAAAGAACCCGGTGAACGAGTGGCTGGTGGCCAACCACTACAAGCAGTTCAAGGCGCCGCCCGACTTCTTCACCGCCGGTGGCATGAGTGCAGCCATCGCCGTGGTCGAGGCATTGAAGAAGACCCAGGGCGACGCCGCGACGAACAAGCTCATCGCCACGATGGAGGGTATGAGCTTCGAGACACCCAAGGGCCGCATGACCTTCCGCAAGGACGACCATCAGGCCATGCAGAGCATGTACCACTTCAAGATCAAGTCCGATCCGGCCTTTGCCTGGGGCGTGCCTGAACTCGTGCGCGAGATCAAGCCGGAAGAGATGAACGTGCCGATCCGCAACAAGCGCTAGCACGTTAAAGACGCGCCCAGCCCCTTCGGTCCACTCCTGCGCGCCCACCCACGGGCCGCAGGTGGTTGCCCTGCACCCCAAACACCGGCACGCCCGTGCTCGAAACCCGCGATCTGACCATCCGTTTTGGCGGCCACGTGGCAGTGGACCACGTGTCGTGCCGATTCGAGCCGGGCACGCTCACGTCCATCGTCGGTCCCAATGGTGCGGGCAAGACCACCTACTTCAACCTCATTTCCGGCCAGCTGCCCGCCAGCGAGGGCCAGGTGTGGCTGGACGGGCATGAGCTCACGGCGCTGCCGGCGCCGGTGCGTACGCACCGCGGGCTGGGACGTGCCTTCCAGCTCACGCAGCTGTTTCCCAACCTGAGCGTGCGCGAGAACGTGCGGCTGGCCATCCAGGCGCGCGAGTCGGGTCGCGGCAAGGGCGGGCCCTTCGGCGGCCTGGACTTCTGGCGTGTGTGGCTCGATCGCCGCGCATGGGTGGACGAGGCACAGGTCATCCTCGATCAGGTGCGCCTGGGTGATCGCCATGACGCGCATGCCAGCAGCCTGCCGCACGGCGACCAGCGCAAGCTCGAAGTGGCGATGCTGATTGCCCTGCAGCCGCGCGTGTTCATGTTCGACGAGCCCACGGCAGGCATGAGCGTGGACGAGGTGCCCGTCGTGCTCGACCTGATCCGCTCGATCAAGGCCCGCCGCGACTGCACCATCTTGCTGGTCGAGCACAAGATGGACGTGGTGCGCGAGCTGTCCGATCGCATCGTCGTGCTGCACAACGGGGCGCTGGTGGCCGACGGGCCGCCGGCCGAGGTGATCGCCTCGCCGGTGGTGCAGCAGGCTTACCTGGGCGCGGCGCCGCAACCTGGCGCGGTCCAGCCTGGAGCTTGAGGTGATGACCCAGCCCCTGCTCGAGCTGCGCGGCATGCACACGCACATCGGCGCCTATCACATCCTGCATGGCGTGGATTTCGAGGTGCCCGAGGGCGAGGTCACGATGCTGCTGGGGCGCAATGGCGCCGGCAAGAGCACGACGCTGCGCACCATCATGGGCCTGTGGAAAGCCAGTGCCGGCGAACTGCGGTTCCGCGGCGAGCGGCTCGACGGTCTGCCCACGCCCGACATTGCTGCACGCGGCATTGCCTATGTGCCGGAGAACATGGGCATCTTCAGCGATCTCACCGTGCAGGAAAACATGGTGCTGGCCGCGCGCGCCGCACGGCACGCCGGCGAACTCGACGGTGCCCGTCTCGACTGGATCTTCGGGCTGTTCCCGGCGCTGCGCAAATTCTGGCTCTATCCGGCGGGCAAGCTCTCGGGCGGACAGAAGCAGATGCTCGCAGTGGCACGTGCCATCTGCGAGCCGCGCGCGCTCATCCTGATCGACGAACCCAGCAAAGGCCTGGCCCCGTCGATCATCCAGAACCTGATCACCGCGTTCACCGAGCTGAAACGCCAGCGCACGACCATCGTGCTGGTGGAGCAGAACTTCACGATGGCCCGGGCGCTGGGCGACAGCGTGGCGGTGATGGACGACGGCCGCATTGTGCACCGCGGTGTCATGCGCGAGCTGGCCGAAGACGATGCCCTGCAGCAGCGCCTGCTGGGCCTGTCGCTGGGAGCCCACCAATGAACGCCAGCCCCGCCGCCGCCACGACCGCGGGCGCGACCGACACGCAGGCCGTACCGCGATCGCGCTTCGACTGGAAGCCGCTGGCGCTGCTCGTGGCCCTGGCGGCGCTGGCCCTGCCGCTGGTCGGCAACCCCAGCACCTGGCTCACGCTCACGGCGGCCGGCTTGGCGATGGGCCTGATCGTCTTCATCACCGCCTCCGGCCTGACCCTGGTGTTCGGCCTGATGGACGTGCTGAACTTCGGTCATGGCGTGTTCATCGCACTGGGCGCGTTCGTGGCCACCAGCGTGATGGGGGCGGCCTTGGGCTGGCAGGGCGGCGCGGCGCAACTCGGCGCGATGTTCCTGGCCATGCTCGCAGCGATGACGCTGGCCGGTGCCGTGGGCCTGGCGTTCGAGCGCGTGATGGTGCGCCCGGTGTACGGCCAGCACCTCAAGCAGATCCTCATCACCATGGGCGGCATGATCATCGGCGAGGAGATCATCAAGGTGATCTGGGGGCCGCAGCAGATTCCGTTGCCGCTGCCCGACGTGGTGCGCGGTGCCTGGTTCATCGGCGACGCGGCCATCGAGCGGTACCGGGTCCTGGCCATGGTCATCGGCCTGGCGGTGTTCGCGCTGCTGGTCTACACGCTCAACCGCACCAAGATCGGGCTGCTGATACGCGCCGGGGTGCAGGACCGCGAGATGGTCGAGTCCCTGGGCTATCGCATCCGCCGGTTGTTCGTCGGCGTGTTCGTGGCAGGTTCGGCACTGGCCGGTCTGGGTGGCGTGATGTGGGGGCTGTTCCAGCAGAACGTGGTGCCGCAGATCGGCGCACAGGTCAACGTGCTGATCTTCATCGTCATCATCATCGGTGGCCTGGGCTCCACGCTGGGCTGCTTCATCGGCGCGCTGATGGTGGGCGTGCTGGCCAACTACACCGGCTACTTGGCGCCCAAGGTGGCCCTGTTCTCCAACATCGGCTTGATGGTGGCCATCCTGTTGTGGCGGCCGCAGGGCCTTTATCCCGTGACGAACCGGTGATGTGCTCGGCATGAACATCGCTTTTGTACCTGCCTGCGCCCTTAACCGAGGGAGCACCCGATGCTGAGCCGCCTGCTGTCGCACGACCTGCCGCGTAGCCGCTGGCTGGCGCTGGCTTTGGTGGTCATCGTCCTGGCGCTGGCGCTGGCGCCATTCCTGTTTCCCGGCAGCAAGGCGCTGGGGGTGGCGGCCAAGATGCTGGTGTTCATCCTGTTGGTGGCCAGCTACGACCTGCTGCTGGGCTACACCGGCATCGTGAGCTTTGCGCACACCATGTTCTTCGGCATCGGTGCCTACGGCGTGGCCATCGCCAGCACGCGGCTGGGAGCGGGTTGGGGCGCGGTGGCGGTGGGGCTGGCCGGTGCGATGGTGGTGTCGCTGGCGCTGTCGCTCGTGATCGGCCTGTTTTCGCTGCGCGTGAAGGCGATCTTCTTCGCGATGATCACGCTCGCGGTGGCCTCTGCGTTCCTCACCCTGGCCTCGCAGCTGTCGGAGTTCACCGGCGGCGAAGATGGGCTCACCTTTCGAAACCCCGAGTGGCTGAGCCCGTCGTTCGAACCGCTCGAGCAGCCGCTGCTGGGCGTCACGGTGGACGGCAAGCTGTTCACCTACTACCTGCTGTTCGCCGTCGTGCTGGTGGCCGTCCTGGTGCTGCTGCGCATCGTCAACTCGCCGTTCGGTCGGGTGCTGCAGGCCATACGCGAGAACGACTTCCGTGCCGAGGCCATCGGCTTTCGAACGGTTGTCTTCCGCACCTTGAGCAATGTCCTGGCCGCCATGGGTGCCACCTTGGCCGGGGCGCTGCTGGCGCTGTGGCTGCGCTACACCGGTCCCGACACCACGCTGTCGTTCGAGATCATGCTCGACATCCTGCTCATCGTCGTCATCGGCGGCATGGGCACGATGTATGGCGCGGTGCTCGGCAGCGTGTTGTTCATGCTGGCGCAGAACTATCTCCAGGACCTGCTCAAGGTCGCGGGCGCGGCGCTCGAAGGCGTTCCTGTGCTGTCGCAATTCGTCTCGCCCGACCGCTGGCTGCTGTGGCTGGGCGTGCTGTTCGTGCTGTCCGTCTATCACTTCCCGGCCGGCGTGGTGGGCCGGCTGCGCGCACTGCGCGTGGCTGGTGCCCGCCCCTGACCGAAGCGCCGAAAACCAGACATGGAGACCCGTGCAATGAACCGACCCTTGGTGACCCCAGGCGTGAAACGACCCGATCGGCGTGCTCGAATGACCAGCGTGGCCGCCGCCGCCGCAGCCCTCGCGCTGACGGGCTGCGCGCTCGACAGCGACCCGATCGAGCTCAACGTCAAGCCGACGTACCTTGGCGCAGTGACGACCAGCCGCTACGACGGCATCAGCGACGACCTGCTCACGGCGGGTCTCGGGCGCACCGGGCTGGCCTCGGCCACGGCGCCGGCCGTCTCGACCACGCCCACGGCCGCCGAGATTCGCCGCTTGGCCATCTACAGCAGCTACCGGGCCATCGTCGATACCACCACGAGTGGCGGCTATGGCGTGTTCTACGGGCCCAACGTCGACGCCAACGGCGTGGCCGGCAGTGGCGAAGGCCGCATTGCCGGGTTGGAGGCCATCGCCTACAGCGATGACGGCACCGGTGCCCGCAACGTCACCCTGATGGTGCAGGTGCCTGCCACCTTCAACCCGGCCGCGCCCTGCATCGTCACCGCCACGTCATCGGGCTCGCGCGGCGTGTATGGGGCCATCTCCACCGGCGAGTGGGGCCTCAAGCGCGGCTGCGCGGTGGCCTACACCGACAAAGGCACCGGCAGTGCGCCCCACGACCTGGCCGGCGACACCGTGGCCCTGATCGATGGCACCCGGGCCGCAGCGGCGACGGCCGGGTCGAGCGCCCACTTCCGCGCCGCGCTGCCGGCCGCCGATCTGGCGGCGCTCAACGCCGCCACGCCCAACCGCTTCGCATTCAAGCATGCGCATTCGCAGCGCAACCCTGAGAAGGACTGGGGCACCTTCACGCTGCAGGCGGTGGAGTTCGCACTGTGGGTGCTCAATCAAGAGTACGGCGCACGTCTGCCCGATGGCGCCCGCGAACGCGCGATCACGCCTGCCAACACGCTGGTGATCGCCTCGAGCGTGTCCAACGGTGGCGGTGCTGCGCTGGCGGCGGCGGAGCTCGATCGCGGTGGCCTGATCGACGGCGTGGCCGTGGCCGAGCCTGCCGTCGAACTGCCCGCCAACCCGGGTGTGACCATCCGCCGCGGCGGCACCGCAGTGACGACCGTGGGCAAGACGCTCTTCGACTTCACCAGCTACGCCAACCTGTATCAGAGCTGTGCCTCGCAGTCGGCGCAGGTGGCGGGCACGCCCGGCGGTGCCTTTGTGGTGGCGGCCTTCGCGGCCAACCGCTGCGCCTCACTGAAGGCCACGGGTCTGCTGGCTGCCGAGACCTTGGCCGAGCAGGCCGACGAGGCCCTGCAGAAGCTGCGCGACTACGGCTGGGAGGCCGAGTCGAACCCGTTGCATGCCTCGCATGCTGCATTCGAGGTGGCGCCAGCGGTCACGGTGACGTTTGCCAACGCGCTGGCCCGTGCCAGCGTGAAGGACCACCTGTGCGGCTACAGCTACGGTGCCACCACCGCCGCCGGCGTGCCGACCGCGCTCGCCGCGGGCCTGTCGACGATGGCGGCCACCGGCAACGGCGTGCCACCCTCGGCCGGCGTGCAGCTGATCAACAACCTGAGTCCTGGCGCCGCGTTGCGCGATCTGTTCTCGTTCTCGCCGTCGACGTTGAAGCAGGACTTCAACCTCGACGGCGCCCTGTGCCTGCGCAACCTGCTCACCGGCGGCGACACCGCGGCCAAGGCGCTGCAGACCGGCCTGGACGAAACGCGCCGCAGCGCGAACCTGGGCGGGCGTCCGGCGATCATCGTCCATGGCCGCTCCGATGCGCTGCTTCCGGTCAATCACACGTCACGACCCTACACCGCGTTGAACAAGGTGGTCGAGGGTGCGGCCAGCAAACTGTCGTACGTCGAGGTGACCAACGCCCAGCACTTCGACGGCTTTATCGGTCTGCAAGCGGTGCTGCCGGGCTACGACAGCCGCTATGTGCCGCTGCACCTGTACCTCAATCGCGCGCTGGACGCGATGTGGGCCCACCTGAAGAACGGCGCCGCGCTGCCGCCCAGCCAGGTGGTGCGCACCGTGCCCCGTGGCGGCACCCCCGGCGCTGCGCCGGCACTGACTTCGGGCAACGTGCCACCCATCGCCGGGCAACCGGCCGCTGCCGATGCGATCACCTTCAGCGGCTCGACGTTGAACGTGCCCGATTGAGGCACGCCAGTCGCGCCCGCGCTGCCACGACGAGGACATCGCGATGACCCACCGTTCCCGCTACCTGAGCTGCGTCGGGCGCGAGCTGCACTACACCGAGTGGGGCGAGCAGCACGACGAAGTGGTGATCGCCTGGCATGGGCTGGCCCGCACCGGACGCGACATGGACGACATCGCCGCGCATCTGTCGCAACGCTGGCGCGTCATCTGCCCCGACACCATCGGCCGCGGCCTCTCGCAGTGGAGTCCGCAGCCGGACGACGAATACTGCCTGGCCTTTTATGCGCGGCTGGCCGAATCGCTGCTCGACCAACTGGGCATCGGGCACTGCCACTGGCTGGGCACGTCGATGGGCGGGGCCATTGGTCTGCGCTGTGCCGCCACGCTGCTGCGCGGGCGTATCCGCCGGCTCGTGCTCAACGACATCGGCCCCGAGCTCGAACCGGCCGCGGTCGAGCGCATCTGTTCGTACGCCGGCAACCCCGCGTCGTTTGCCACCGTCACCGAACTCGAGCAGTACTTCCGCGCCGTCTACCGCCCCTACGGATGGCTGAGCGACGAACAGTGGCGCCGCCTGACCGAGACCAGCACCCGCCGCCTGCCCGACGGCCGCGTGACGCCCCACTACGACCCCGCGATGGTGCGGCAGTTCACCTGCCATCCCGATGACTACCTGCAGTGGGACGCGTGGGACAGCCTGGACATCCCGGTGCTGGTGCTGCGCGGTGCGCACAGCGACCTGCTGCTCGCCGACGTGGCCGAGGCCATGCGTGCGCGCGGGCCCCGGGCCGTGGTGGCCACCATCGCCGATTGCGGTCATGCGCCGGCTCTGAACACGCCGGCGCAGTACGCACTGGTGGAACGCTTCCTGGGCGGCGTCAGCGAGACTGATGCGCCTGGCTGATCAGCGTCAGGCGCCGCGGGGCCGCTTGCGGCGTCGGGATCGCGTGCCTCGGTTCACGTTTCCGATCGAAGGTTGCGGTCGAGCTCACGCCACAGCGCATCCAGCGCCAGCGGCTTGGTGAGCACGCCGTCCATCCCGGCGGACAGGCAGGCGGCGTGGTCGGTCGGCGCTGCATGGGCCGTCAGCGCCACGATGGGCGCGCCAGGCCAGCGATCTTCCTGCTGCATGCGGCGCAGCTCGCGCGTAGCCTCCAGGCCATCCATCCCGGGCATCTGCAGGTCCATCAGCACCAGTTGGGGCCTGAAGTCCACGCAGTCCACCAGTGCCTGCGCGCCGTCGCCGGCCGTGCGCACCGTGCAACCCAGCACGCGCAGGAATTCCTGGCCGATGAGCTGGTTGACCGGGTTGTCCTCGACGAGGAGCACCCGGCTGCCTTCCGGCCAGGTGGGCTCTGGCAGGCCGGGTTCTGTCCGCACCCGCTTCGATGGCGCCTGCACCTGGGTCAGGCGCAGCAACTCCACCGGTGTGACCGGTGTCAGCACCGTCCCGATGCCCAGTGCCTGCGCCTGTGCCTCCAGTGCGGGAGAGTGCCAGTCCGGTCGCACCAGCAGCCGCATGGGAATGCCGGGGAACGCGGCCCGTATGGGGAGCAGGTCCAGGCCGTGGGTCAGGCCAGACTCGGACAGCAGCACCAATTGCGGCATTTGTTTGCGGGCCAGCGCGAGCAGCTCGTCGACCGTGCCCAGTGCGCGCGTGCGCCAGCCCAGCCGGGCCAGGCGCTTCTCCAGCCACTGTGCGCCCAGCGGCGTGGCGTTCACCAGCCACGCTTCGCCGTCGGGACGGCGCACGGGAACCGCCGGGCCTTCTGCGCGCTGCAGGCACAGCGTCACGGTGAACTGGCAGCCCCCGTCGGGCGGGCTGGCGGCCACGACATCGCCATCCATTGCCGCGGCCAGTGATCGCGCGATCGACAGCCCGAGGCCGGTGCCGCCGTGCAGCCGGGCCAAGCTCGCATCGCCTTGCTCGAAGGCCTCGAAGATGCGCCCCATCACTTCGGCGGGTATGCCCGGGCCGGTATCGCTGACGACGACCGTCACCAGCAGCCGCCCGTCGTCCTGCACCTGGCTGCGGCCCACCACCTGGACATGGCCACGCTCGGTGAACTTCACTGCGTTGCCTACGAGGTTGGTGATCACCTGGCGCACTGCGGCCGGGTCGGCCAGCACCCAGCTCGGGCCCTCGACCCAGTCAAACAGCATCATGAGCGCCCGCTCGCGCACCAACGGCATTACGGCGCGCACCGTGTCGACGAGGACTGCCGCCAGGTCGAAGGGCTCGGGGCGCAGTTCCAGTCGGCCGGCCTCGATGCGCGAGAAGTCGAGCACTGCATTGATCACCTGCAGCAGCGACTGGCCGGAGTGGTTGGCAGTGTCCAGATAGCGCTGCAGGTCGGGCGTGGGCGCGGCGCGGCGCGCCAGGTCGAGCAGCCCCAGCACGCCGTTCAAGGGTGTGCGGATCTCGTGGCTCATGTGCGCGAGGAAGCGCGACTTGGCTGCATTGGCGCGTTCGGCTTCGATCTGGCGCTCGCGGGCCAGAGCAAGCGCGGCTTCCAGGCGGGCGGTGCGCTCGGCCACCAGCGTCTCGAGCTGGCTGCGCGTGCGCTCGAGCTCCTGGCGCTGCAAGGTGAGCTCGTGCACATCGGCCAGCATTCCGGTGACCCGCACCCGGCCGTCGGGCATCTGCCGGGCCAAGCCACGCTGGCGGAACCAGCGGTAGTCGCCGCAGGCGTGGCGAAAGCGAAACCGCACCTCCCAGCGCCCCAGGGCCGCCACGCCCTCGGTCACGACACGGTTGAACTCCGACAGGTCGTCGGGATGGAAGCGCTCCAAGAGCCAGCGGCGATCGGCAGGCAACTCATGCCGCGCAAAACCGATCAGCGCCAGGTAGCGATCGGACATCAGAATCGCCGGCTCGCCTTCGATGCGCTCGAACAGGCCCTCCTCCGAGGCCTCGATGGCACGCTCGAAGCGGCCGTTGGCCTCTTCGAGCGATTGCTGCGCCACCTTCTCGGCGTGGATGTCGCTGACCGCACCGGTGATGAACTCGGTCGTGCCGCCGGTGCCCGGCCACGCCTGGCCGCGCCCGCGCACCCAGCGCCACTGGCCGCGCGCGTCGCGGTAGCGCAGTTCGTAGCTGAAGCGGCCGACTTGGGCGATGGCGCGTGTGTAGGCGGCCTCGAAGCTGGACCAGTCCTCTGGGTGGATGCGACTGTTGACGACGTTGCGATCGTCGGGCAACTCGTCATCGCTGAACCCGAAAAGGACCCGAAAGCTGGGTGAGTACCAGCTGCGGTTGGTGCGCAGATTGCGCTCCCAATAGCCGTCCAGCGAGCCGGCCGTGACCCGCTCGAGCCTGCGCAGGCGTTCCAGCGGGTCGTCTGGGGTCATCGGCAAACTGCTCCGGAATGCCGAAAAATGTATCACTTCGCCCGAGTCTGCTGGGCCCGACGCGAGTCTGGACACGAAGAATTCATCGCTTGAAGCGACCGTCGGCACCGATGATCGACAGCTCGGCGTAGTCCAGGCCGGTGTGGTCGTCGGGGCCGTAGCTCACTTCCAAACCGCCGATGTCGACGCGCCGCATGCCTTCGAGTGCACGCTGCAGGCCGGCTCGGCTGAGATCCTTGCCGGCGCGGCGCAGCCCTTCGACGAGCACCTTGGCAGCGGAAAAACCCTCCAGCATGGCCGGGGTCAGCTCGCCACCGCCGCGGGCCTGCAACAGGTCGTGGGCCTCCTTGACGATGGGTGCGCCCAGTGAACGCTCGTAAGGGAACACCTGGCTGACGATGGTGCCCCGGGCGTGATCGCCCAGTGACTTGACGAATCCCGACGATGCGTTGTTCGACAGTGTCACGATCTGGGCTCGCGAGCCGGCGGCGCGCAGCTGCGCCACCCCTTCCGCGACTGTGGTGCCCGAGCCGATGAAGAGCACGGCCTGCGCATCGCTTTGCACCACCTTCGGGATCAGTGGCGCCAGGTCGGGCTTGGTCCGGTCGTACTTCACATGCACAGCGGGGCTCTTCTTTTGACTGGCGAAGCCCCTGAGCGCGCCTGTGGCCGCGTCGGCACCGAAGCTGTCGTCGACCTGGATCACGGCGATGCGCTGCATGCCGATGAGGAAGAGGTGCTGCACCGCGCGCTCGGCCTCGCGCTGGTAGGTGGCCCGTACGTTGAACACCCACGGATGGACCGGCTGATGCAGCGCCATCGCACCCGTGGATGGCGCCACCACGGCCAGCTTGTGCTCGGTCAGCAGCGGCAGGACCGCCTGCGAGTGCGGCGTGCCCCTGGTGAGGAACAGCGCCACCACGCCCTGGCCAATCAGCTTACTGGCGTTTTCGGCAGCGAGCTTGGGAGTGAATTTGTCGTCCAGCGAAACCAGCTCGATCTTCTGCCCGCCGATGCCGCCACGGGCGTTCACCGCATCGAGGTACAGCTTCGCGCCGTCGGTGATCTCCTTCACACCCGCTGCCACCGGCCCCGTGAAGCCAGCGGTCTGGCCGATCTTGATCTGCGCCATTGCCGGCGCCGCAAGGGCGACCAGCAACGCGCTGATACAACCCATACGCATCCATTGCCTCGCCATACGACGCTCCTTGCAATCCGGGACGAAACCGGCATGCGCTCGATTCTTGATCTTTGACCACGCCCCGGGAGTGCGTAGCACTACGCAGTCGAGGTGCAAATCCGTCACGACTGCCAGCGTCGGCGCGGCCTCCTAGAATCCTCGGCCGGGCCAAACGCAAGGGGTTGCATGAGCGAGGGAGTCATCCGCATTCGCGGGGCGCGTCAGCACAACCTGAAGCAGCTCGACCTCGACCTGCGCACCGGCGAGATGACGGTCGTCACCGGCCCCTCGGGCTCGGGCAAGTCCAGCCTCGTTTTCGACACCCTGTATGCCGAGGGCCAGCGGCGCTACGTCGAGACCTTCAGCGCCTACGCGCGCCAGTTCCTCGACCGCATGGACCGCCCGGCGGTCGACCAGGTGGACGGCGTGCCGCCGGCCATCGCCATCGACCAGACCAACCCGGTGCGCACCAGCCGCAGCACGGTCGGCACGATGACCGAGCTCAACGACCACCTCAAGCTGCTGTATGCGCGTGCCGCCGAGCTCTACGACCGCCAGACTGCGCAACGCGTGCGCCACGACACGCCGCACAGCATCCACGACGACCTGCGCGCGCGTGCCGCAGCCGTGGGCGACCCGCGGGTGGTCATCACGTTTCCGGTGGAGCTGCCCGAGCAGGTGACGCCCGCCGAAGTGGCGCAGTGGTTGTCGGCCAGCGGCTTCGCACGGGTGCAGGGCGAGCGGGTGGTCGGTCACCGCAAAGTGCTCGATGTCGTCGCCGACCGCCTGCGCCTGGGCGCTGCCGAGCCGGCGCGGGTGATCGAAGCCGTGGAGCTGGCCCTGCGGCGCGGCGGCGGCCGCGTCAACGTGCACGTGCTGGCGGCAAGCGCAAGCGGAGAGCCGGCGGTGGCAGAGGTCTGGCGCTACAGCAACGGCCTGCACTGCCCCGACAGCGACCTGCGCTATGCCGAGCCGCAGCCGGCGCTGTTCAGCTTCAACTCGGCGCTGGGAGCCTGCGACACCTGCCGTGGCTTCGGTCGCGTCATCGGCGTCGACCTGAACCTGGTCATCCCCGACCACCGCAAGACGCTGCGCGCCGGGGCGATCAAGCCGATGCAGACGCCGGCCTGGAAGGAGTGCCAGGACGACCTGATCAAGTACGCGGGCGAGGCCGGCATACCGCGCGACACGGCCTGGAACCAGCTCACGCCGGCGCAGCAGACCTGGGTGATCGAGGGCAGCCCGAACTGGAACGGCAACTGGAACCAGCACTGGTACGGCGTGCGCCGCTTCTTCGGCTACCTGGAGAGCAAGGCCTACAAGATGCACATCCGGGTGCTGCTGTCGAAGTACCGCAGCTACACGCCGTGCCCGGACTGCCGCGGCGCGCGCCTGAAGACCGAGGCCCTGCTGTGGCGCCTGGGCAGCGCCGCCGATGCCCGGCGCGCCCTGGGCGAGG
>JABWBN010000319.1 GCA_013360485.1 Burkholderiaceae bacterium
TCCAGGACGCCCTGCGCCTGGCGCCGGATCTGGCTGCGAGCGGGCGAAGGGTCCGCGTACCTCCAGTGCGAAAGGCGCCTCATGCGGCCGGCGTGTGAGTGCAGTGTCATAATTCCGACACGTGACCGCGCGGCGGTGCTGGTGACCTTGCGTGCGGCCTCGCTGCGCGCCCATGCCGGGCAATTCGCATTGCCGGGTGGCCGCATCGACGCCGGCGAGACGCCCGAGCAGGCTGCGCTGCGCGAACTGCACGAGGAACTGGGCCTGGCGCTGCCACCACATGCGGTGTGCGGGCGGCTCGATGACATGCCCACGCGGTCTGGCTACGTGATCACGCCGGTCGTGGTGTGGGCCGGCGTTGCACGTGTTTTGCACCCGCATGCAGCGGAGGTTGCACGCGTGCACCGATTGCCGCTGACGGAGTTGCTGCGTCCCGACGCGCCCCTGCTCGATGATGTGGCGGGTCAGGCAAATCCCACGTTGCGCATGCCGGTGGGCAGCATCTGGATCGCTGCGCCGACGGCGGCGATGCTGTACCAGTTCCGCGAGGTCTGCCTGCTGGAGCGGCCGACCCGGGTGGCGCACTTCGAGCATCCCCGCTTCGCCTGGAGCTGACCGACTTCGAGGGCACTTGGCGGGTACTGCGGCCCAGCGCGACCGCCTTGTTGCCCGTCAACGGTGCATGACGCACCCATGCGGTGCGCATTTCTCGCGGAAACGGCCATGGTCGGTGCGTGGTGCATCGGATCGGTGCCTTCGGCGTGCACCAGTGTAGGCACATGAATTGCATACGTTGGCGCGCCGCTGAGCGGACATGGTGCGCAAGTGCTCCATGACGGCGCGGCGCATCCTCGAGGAGTGTGGGCTATGGACCAGGTCAAGCAGGGCACGGACGCCCTGTTCATCCTGCTGGGCGCGATCATGGTGTTGGCCATGCATGCCGGCTTTGCCTTCCTGGAACTGGGCACGGTGCGCAAGAAGAACCAGGTCAATGCCCTGGTCAAGATTCTGGTCGACTTCGCGGTGTCGACATTGGCCTACTTCCTGGTGGGTTACGGCGTCGCCTATGGGGTGAGCTTCTTTACGGGCGCCGAGACGCTGGCCGCCAAGAACGGTTACGAACTGGTCAAGTTCTTCTTCCTGCTCACGTTCGCGGCGGCCATACCCGCCATCGTCTCGGGTGGCATCGCCGAACGGGCGCGGTTTGGCCCGCAATTGATCGCAACCGCGGTGCTGGTGGGCCTGGTGTATCCCGTTTTCGAGGGCATCACCTGGAACCAGAAGTTCGGCATCCAGGCCTGGATCAAGGCCGCCACCGGCGCCGAGTTCCACGACTTCGCCGGCAGCGTGGTGGTGCATGCCGTGGGCGGCTGGATCGGCCTGGCGGCGGTGCTGCTGCTGGGCGCGCGCAGCAATCGCTACCGCAAGGACGGTGCGATGAGCGCACACCCGCCATCGTCGATTCCGTTCCTGGCATTGGGTGCCTGGGTGCTGGCCGTGGGCTGGTTCGGCTTCAACGTGATGAGTGCGCAGACCATCGACAAGATTTCCGGCCTGGTGGCGGTGAACTCGCTGATGGCCATGGTGGGCGGCACGTTGGTGGCGGCACTCATGGGTCGCAACGATCCGGGTTTCGCCTACAACGGCCCTCTGGCAGGGCTGGTGGCTGTGTGCGCCGGATCCGATGTCATGCACCCGGTGGGCGCGCTGGTGGTCGGCGGGGTGGCCGGGGCCATCTTCGTGTCGATGTTCACCCTGACGCAGAACCGCTGGAAGATCGACGACGTGCTCGGCGTGTGGCCGCTGCACGGCCTGTGCGGTGCCTGGGGTGGCGTGGCGTGCGGCATTTTCGGCCTGCCGGCCCTGGGCGGCCTGGGGGGCGTGAGCCTCGGCGCCCAGGTGCTGGGCACGGTGCTGGGCGTGGCGTGGGCGCTGGCGGGTGGCTTCGCCGTTTACGGCCTGCTCAAGAGCTTCGTCGGCCTGCGATTGACGGCCGAGGAGGAATTCGAAGGCGCCGACCTGTCGATCCACAAGATCGGTGCCACGCCGGAGCGCGAGGCGAGCTGGTGATGGCGGGGCGGGCCAGCTCTCAGACCATCCGCGTGATCAGCTGCAGCAGCTCGCGCGGACTGAACGGCTTGCTCAGGTAGGCGTCGGCCCCCGCTGTCAGCCCGGCCTGGCGGTCGCTGGCCTGGCTGCGCGCCGACAGCATCACCACCTTGGCCTTCTTGTGGTTGGGGTCGGCTTTCACACGCTTGCACAGCTCCAGGCCATTGAGCGAGCCGGGCATCATCACGTCGAGCAGCAGCAGGTCGGGCTTGACCTTCTCGATCATCTGCAGGGCCGCGTCGCCATTGGGCGCCTCGTGGAGTTCGTAGTTCTCGAACTCGAGCGTCATGTGGATGAGTTCGCGAATCTCGGGCTGGTCTTCGACGATGAGGACTCGTTTCATTGCTTTGTGCTGCTGACGGAGCCTGCCCACGCAGGCGATGCGGCCGATGGTAGGCCATTGCACGCCAACCGGGTGCGGTCGCAGTTCTTTCATTTGACCTGTGCGAAGGCGGCAATTCCGGGCTTCGGGGCCTGAACGCTGCGGATAACGTTGCCCTGGTCCATGCCGCAAGGGATCGCCATGTCTGCCGTACACACCGCGCCGCCCGCCCCCATGTCCGATCGCTCCGGTTCCCGCCGCCCCGAATTGATCCTGCCCGTGGCGGCCACGCTCAATGGCCTGCTGGCAGTGGGGTTGGCGGTGCCAGCTGGCCAGGTTGTCGTCGCGGCCGCCGTCGCAGTACCGGCTGTGGGTGCGGCCTGGTGGGCACGCCGACGCGCGGCCGCCGGCGGCCCGGCGGCCTTGGCGATGACCGTCGCACTGGTAGCCCCCGTGCTGGTACAGGTGCTGGCCTCGCCATGGCCGCAGTGGATGTTGTTCAACGCGCTGCTCACCCTCAGCCTGTTGCCCGCACTGCATCGCCCGGCACTGGTGGCCGTTTCGGGCCTGGCGCTGGCCGGCACCCCGTGGCTGGGGTTGCAGGCCGCTGCCGTTGCACTTCTACCCGGCTACAGCGCCGCGATCGTTGTGCAGGCGTTGCTGCTGGCGCTGGTGGCGCGCCGCAACCGGATTCAGGCCCGCGAGCGCTTCGACATGGAGTTCCTGGTGCGGGCCATGGGGCAAAGCGGCCCGATCCGGTTGAACCTGGAGGTGCTGCGCGCCGAATCGGCGCTGGGGCTGCGGCTCAAGCAGGTGCAGGAGCGCATCGCCGAGGCGGTCCGACTGGTGCACGATGCCTCACAAGGCGTGCGCAGTGCGTCCACCGAACTGGCCAGCGGCAGCGACGAGTTGCGCGACCGCACCGAGCGCAGCGCCGACGGCCTGCGCGATGCGGCGATGACGCTCGAGCAGATCAACGTCATCGTCACCAGCAGCGCCGAGGCGGCGCGCGAAGCCCGCACGATGGCCGCACGCGCCACCCAGCAGGCGGTAGACGGCGGGGCGATCTTCGCCTCGGTGGTCGACAAGATGCGCGACATCGATGCGTCGTCGCACAAGATCACCGACATCATCGCCGTGATCGACAGCCTGGCCTTCCAGACCAACATCCTGGCCCTCAACGCCGCGGTGGAAGCCGCACGCGCGGGCGAGCAGGGGCGCGGCTTCGCGGTGGTGGCGGCCGAGGTGCGCGCGCTGGCCCTGCGCTCCAGCCAGGCTGCGGCGCAGATCAAGTCGTTGATTTCGGAGTCGATCGATACCGTGCGCAGCGGCACCGAGCTCGTGGGCCACGCCGGCCAGCGCATCGAGGAGATCGTCGCCTCCGTGCGCCAGGTGGGCGATGTCTTCGCGCACCTGTCGGCCGACACGCACGAGCATGCCGGCAGCATCGGTGCCGTCACCGAGGCGGTGAAGGAACTCGACCAGGTCACGCGGCAGAACGTTTCGGTGGCCGAGAGCACACGGCGCATCGCCCAGTCGCTGCACGAGGAGGGCCTGCGCCTGGAGGAAGTGCTGGGTTCGTTCCGCGTCGGCCAGGCCGATGGCGCCGCACGCAGCGCGGCCCGGCCCACGGCGAG
>JABWBN010000051.1 GCA_013360485.1 Burkholderiaceae bacterium
CGCCGCACGGCCGGCACGCGCGTTGCCGGCACCGCCGCACCCAGCGGCGGCGTTGCAGCGGGGGCGGTCTGCTCGAGCTCCTTGACGAACGCCACCTCGATGCGTGGCGGGACCCGTTCCGCCCGGCCCCAGCCAAAGCGGTCATGCGCCAGTTGATCGACGAGCACCAGGTGCGCAATCACGACCGCTGGAATGAGCACCCAACCGTCGCGCCGCTGCCACAGCGTTCGGATGGCCGAGCCCTGGATTGCGGCCATCTGGGCCTGGCGGCAACAGGTTCAGCCAGCGATCCAGGCCCGCCGCCGCGCGAGCGTCGCTGCGGGCGCCTTGTCGATCGAGGCCAGCGTCACAAGCTCCTGCAGCGCCGACTGGGTCTGGGGCTGCACCCGCAGTTGCCGCACACGCTGGTCGCGCACCAGCAGCAAATCGAAAGCCTGCTGGCGCGGCACCCACGCCTGTGCATCATCGAGGCGCCGAACGCGCCAGCCATCCACCGCCAGCAACTCGTCCCCGGCACAGATGCCAGCCTGGCTGGCGGCACTGCCCGCAAGCACCTGGCGGACCTGTATGCCCGAGACGGCACCCTCGGACAGCCGCAGCCCGAGTGACGCTGCCCAGCCGGCTCGCTCGGTGTTCCATTGCACCGCCGCGCTCTTGAACAACTCGACCAATGGCAGTTCGTCGGTGCCGTGCACCCACGCGCGCAAGTCATCGGCAGCGGCGCGCTGGCCCATCGCGCGCAACGTGCGATCGATGTCGTCCTCCGAGATCGGCCCGCCGTTGCCCAGTGCCCACAGTCGGCGCATCAGCACATCCAGCGACGAGCCCTTGTGCCGCAGTCGCAGGTCCAGCGCCAGCGCGATCAGCGAACCCTTGACGTAGTAGCTCACGGTGGCGTTGGGTGTGTTCTCGTCCGGTCGGTAGTACTTCACCCAGGCATCGAAACTGGCCTCGGCCACGCTCTGCACCTGCCGCCCCGGGGTGGCGGCCACGGTGTTGACCGACTTGGCCAGCAGCTTCAGGTAGCGCCCGACATCGATCAAGCCGGCGCGCCGCAGCATCAAGTCGTCGTAATAGGAGGTGAAGCCCTCGAAGAACCACAGCAGGCGGGTGTAGTTCTCGCGGGTGTAGTCCGGTTGTGCCAGCTCGACGGGTTTGAGTCGCTTGACGTTCCAGGTATGGAAGTACTCGTGGCTGATCAGGCCCAGCAGCGTCACGTAGCCGTCGGGCAGGGTCTCCATGCCGTGGCGCGGCAAGTCCCGCCGAGCGGCGATCAGCGCCGTGCTGGCGCGGTGCTCGAGGCCACCGTAGCCCTCGTCGACGGCATTGAGCATGAACACGTAGCGACCGAACGGCGGCGGTGCCCCCGCATCGCCGTGCCAGAACCGGATCTGTTGCTCGCAGATGCGACGGGTGTCGTCCAGCAGGCGCTGGCCGTCCCAGCCGGGCCATGCGCCGGCCACGATGAACTCATGCGGAACACCGCAGGCCTCGAACTCGCCGCGCCAGAAGGCGCCCAACTCGAACGGGTGGTCCACCAGTTCGTCGTAGTCGGCCGCGGTGTACTCGCGCTCGCCGGTCGACGGCATCGCGGTGGCCACCGACCAGCCCCGCGGCAACCGGCCCAGTTGGATCACGTGGGGATCCGCCTCGCGCCCCGCCACTCGCAGGCACAAACCCGTGCCGTTGAAGAAGCCGCGCCGGTCGTCCAGAAAGGCGGTGCGCACCGAGGTGTCGAACGCGTAGACGCGGTAGGTCACCCGCAGCGCGCGAGCGTCGGCACACTGGGCTCGCCAAGTGGTCTTGTCCAACTGCTCCAACGGCACCTCGGTACGGCCCTGCCAGGCGCGCAGCCCGCTGAGGTGACGACCGAACTCCCGCACCATGTAGCTGCCGGGTATCCAGACCGGCAGCGACAGCTCCTGCTGCTGCACCGGGCGCGGCACGTGCACGGTGACCTCGAAGTGATGCGTGTGCGGCTCGGCGATGTCGATGCGATAGGAAATCATGGTCGGCTCGCCGCCGCAGGCCGGGCGACGGCTATGGGTAAGGCAGGTCAGGCATTGTCACCGCAGCCGGGGTGCAGCGACGGCCGACGCTGCCTCGGCAGCCACGATTGCGGCTGCGCGACAGGCGCAGCCGACCGACCGATGTCAGCCCTTCTTGGCAGCAGCCTGCAGGCGCGTCTCGAGTTGGGACGCCGGAAGCGCGCCCGGCGAGCGCGTGCCGTCTTCGAACACAACCGCCGGGGTGCCCGTCACGCGGTGCTTCTGGCCCAGCTTGAGGTTGCGCTCGATGGCGGCCGTGTCGCAGTCGGCGGCCGCCTTGGTCGGCGCGACACCATCGACCATCCACGCCCGCCAGGCTTTGCCGGCATCCTTGGCACACCAGATGTCGCGTGACTTCACGGTGGAGTCGGGGCCTAGGATGGGATAGAGGAAGGTGTAGATCGACACGTCCTTGAGGGTCTGCAGGTCGCGTTCGATGCGCTTGCAATAACCGCAGTTCGGGTCGCCGAACACCGCCACCTTGCGCGTGCCATTGCCCTGCTTGATCAGAATGGCGTCCTTGAGCGGCAACGCGCCGAAGTCGATGGCCGTGAGTTTGTCGACGCGGGCCTGGGTCAGGTCCGTGCGCGTGCGCGTCTCGATGATGGCGCCCTGGATCACATGGTCACCCGTGGCATCGGTGTAGATCACATCGCTGCCCATGCGCACCTCGAACAGTCCCGCAATCGGCGTGCGCGAGACCTCGTCGATGCGCGGCAACTTGGGCAGCCGCTCGGTCAGGGCCTTGCGGATGGTGGCTTCGTCAGCCCTGGCCGGTGCAGCGGCAGCGGCGGCAAGAACGGCTGCGAGGGCCAAGGCGAGGCTGGGGCGTGCATAGGTGGAAGTCATGTGTGTAGGTCCTTCAGTCATCGTAGGCCCGTGCCGCCAGCACCCGCTTCAGCGGTGCCAGATGATCCAGCAGAGTCAGTCCGCGGTTGCGGAGTTCCCGTATCCAGGGCGGCGAGGCCGCGAACAGGTGCAACAGCGTGTCGGTGAGCCCGGCCATGGCCTCGGTGGCGGCGGCGCGCTCGCGCACATAGCGGTGCAACAGGCCCGCATCTCCCAGGCCACGCCAGGGCTCACGCTCGGCCAACACGCGCGCCAGGGTGGCCACATCGGCCAGCCCGAGGTTCAAGCCCTGGCCCGCCAGCGGATGGACCTGATGCGCGGCATCGCCCACCAGCACCCAGCCCGGCCCGCACAATCGTTCGGCGCGGCCCAGGGCCAGCGGCCAAATGCAGCGCGGCGCCGCCAGCTTCAGGCCGCCCTCGGCGGCCCCGCAGGCCAGCGCCAGTTCGCGTTCGAACTCGGCTTCGGGCAATTGCTGCAGTTCGTGAGCGCGTGGCGTGGGCAGCGACCACACGAGCGCCAGGCTGCGGCCAGGTTCGGGCCGATCCATGGGCAGCAGGGCGAGCACATCGGGCGAACGGAACCACTGCCTGGCCCGCCCATCGTGGGGCACATCCGCCAGCAGTCGGGTCGCCAGCGCCGCTTGCTGGTAGTCGCGCCGGTGAAAGGGCACGCCCAACTCGTCGCGGCTGCGCGAGTCTTTGCCCTCGGCGAGCACCGTCAGCGCCGCGCGGCTGGGCGCCGGGCCGTCGCGCAGGTGGGGCGTGAACCGTGCGGCCGTTCGCAGCACGCTGTCGAGCTCGGCAGCATCGACGATCCACGCCAGCGCAGGCATCTGAAGGGCACCTGCATCGAAGTGGATCGCGCCGCCCGGCGCATCGCCGCAGACCTGCATGGCCTGTACCGGCGTGACCGCTGCTGCCGCCAACGCGTCCCAGACGCGCAGACCCTGCAGCAGCGCGCGGGCGGCGCCGTTGAGCGCGTAGGCCCGGACGTCGTCTGAGCGAGGCGCCGACGGTTCGCCCTCCAGGGCCACCGACAGGCCCTGCCGCGACAGTGCCAGGGCCAATGCATAGGCAACCGGCCCGCGACCGCGGATGCTCACGTCGACTTCGTTCATTGGGCACGCATTGTAGGAACGGGCCTGGGCGGCTCCAGCCGAGGGACTAAAATGACCCGCTTCGCCACGCTTGGGTCACCGGCTGCCGCAAGGCCCGGCCACCGGCACGCCGCGGCCCGCGACCGGGCATGATCCGGTGGCTTGGCGGCCCAACCCGTGCATACCGTGTGGCGCGCCAGCGCCTCGAAAGCTACCGATGAGTCTGAAATGCGGCATCGTCGGCCTGCCCAATGTGGGCAAGTCGACCCTGTTCAACGCCCTTACCAAGGCCGGCATTGCCGCCGAGAACTACCCGTTCTGCACGATCGAGCCCAACGTGGGCGTGGTCGAACTGCCTGACCCCCGCCTGGCACAGCTGTCGAAGATCGTGCAGCCCGAGCGCGTCGTCCCGGCAATCGTGGAGTTCGTCGACATCGCCGGACTGGTGGCCGGTGCCAGCAAGGGTGAAGGCCTGGGCAACCAGTTCCTGTCGCATATCCGAGAAACCGATGCCATCGTCAACGTCGTGCGCTGCTTCGATGACGAGAACGTGATCCACGTGGCCGGAAAGGTCGACCCGATCGCCGACATCGAGGTCATCCAGACCGAGCTCTGCCTGGCTGACCTGTCCACGGTCGAAAAGAGCCTGGTCCGTTACACGAAGGTGGCCAAGGCCGGTGGCGACAAGGACGCACAGCGCCTGGTGGACGTGCTCAAGAAGTGCGAGGCCGCGCTGAACGAAGCGAGGCCTGTGCGCAGCGTCGACTTCAGCAAGGAAGAACTCACCGTTTTGCGGCCGTTGTGCCTGATCACGGCCAAGCCGGCGATGTTCGTGGGCAACGTGGCCGAAGACGGGTTCGAAGGCAACGCCTATCTGGACCGGCTGCGCACCTATGCCCAGGCCCAGAACGCTCCGGTGGTGGCCATCTGCGCCAAGACCGAGGCCGAACTGGCCGAGATGGGTGATGAAGACCGGTTGCTGTTCCTCCAGGAAATGGGACAGGACGAACCCGGCCTGAATCGCCTGATCCGCGCCGCGTTCAAGCTGCTGGGCCTGCAGACCTACTTCACCGCCGGGGTCAAGGAAGTGAGGGCCTGGACCATCCACATCGGCGACACCGCGCCGCAGGCCGCGGGCGTGATCCACACCGACTTCGAACGCGGCTTCATTCGCGCCCAGACGATCGCCTATGACGACTTCATCGCCTGCGGCGGCGAGCAAGGCGCGAAGGACGCCGGCAAGATGCGCGCCGAAGGCAAGGAATACATCGTGCGCGATGGCGACGTGATGAACTTCCTGTTCAACGTGTAATCGCGGCGCAGCGCCGGGTCAGCCGGATGCCCTGACAGCCGGCCCGATAGCCCGGTTCCAGCGGTCACATCGAAGCGCCGCTGCGGTGTTAGGCTTGCGCGTCCCCAATCCCGGGCGACGCGGGCAGCGCGTTGCCCGCGCAACGATGCCCGCCTCCGGACCGCTTCGCCTGTTGTGGCCTGCGGCGTTGACCGCCTTGGTCTACGCCGGCGTCGGCCATCTGGCGCTGCGGCTGGCCATTCCTCCTGCGCTGGCGGCGCCCATCTTCCCCGCAGCAGGCATCGCACTGGCGGCGGTACTGGTCTACGGTCGGCGCGCCGTTGTCGGCGTGTGGCTGGGCGCGTTTGCGGTGAATGCATCGCTCGGGCCGGCTCGTGGCGTAGACATGGCCACCGGCCTCGGCCTGGCCGCCCTCGTTGCCGTGGGCGCGACCCTGCAGGCCATGCTCGGCGCATGGCTGGTGGCCCGGCGCGCGGGCTCGCGCTCGCTGGTCGAACCAAGGGAGGTGGTTGCGTTCTGCGTGTACGGTGCCTTGGTGGCTTGCCTGGTCAGCCCCACGCTGGCCACGGCAGGGCTGGCTGCGTCCGGGGTCGTCCAAGGCATGCAGGCATTGACGGTTTGGTGGACCTGGTGGGCAGGCGACACGCTCGGCGTCTTGATCGGCGCGCCAGTGGCCATGTCCGTCGTGGGTCGACCGCGCCAGGACTGGGCGCCGCGGCGCGTGACGCTGGCGTTGCCGATGGTCGCCGCAACGGGCCTGCTGGCGCTGGCCACGGTGCACGTCATGCGGCTCGACCGATTGCGCGGTCAGGCTGTTTTCGTGCAATCGGCCGCTGCCGCTGCCGACAGCCTGGAACACCACCTGGCGCAGGCCGGCTTTGCCCTCGAGGCGCTGCGCGGGCACCTGGTTTCGGCGCCGCAGCCCAGTGTCACCGGGCTGTACCGTGCGACCCAGCCGTGGCTGCAACTGCCGGTGAACCTCCTGGCCATGGGCTACAACGAACGGGTGCCTCGGGCGGACATCGCCGCCTACGAAGACCGCGTCAGCCGCTCCGACGGACGCACGCTGCGGATGTTCGAGCGGCTCGAGCGCGGCGGCGAGCCCATTTCAGCACGCGACACCGACCTGATGGTGTTGCGGCTCATCGAACCGCTGGAGCGCAATCGATCGGCGCTCGGGGTGAACGTGTTGTCGATACCCGCGTCGCGCGAAGCGATTGCCCGCACCGCTGCCACAGACGCACCGGCGGCATCGGCAGGATTCCGGCTCACTCAGGAGACGGGCGACCAGACGGGCGTGGTGGTCTACCGGGCCATTTATTCAGGCGAACCGGTCGCTGCAGCACGCGCCGAGGCGCTCGCGGGCGTGGCCTTCGTGACGCTGCGGATGGACCAGATGGTCAAGGGCGCGCTGTCCCAGCAGCCAGACTACCTGCGCTGGTGCCTGATCGACACCGACACGAGTGCGACACGACGACTGCTGGCCGGCGAGGCCGGCTGCGATACCGCTGCTGAACGGTCGGGCGAATTCACCCGCGGCATCCGCTTCGCCGGGCGGCAGTGGCGTCTGCGGCTGTGGGCGCCTGCAGGCGCCGTGATGCCGGCGGGATCGGCAAACGCGTGGCTGTTCTCGGGCATTGGCCTGGTCGCGTCGGCCATGCTGGCAGCCATGCTCCTGATCGTGACCGGCCGTACGCGCCGGATCGAGTACGCGGTGGCCCAGCGCACAGCCGAACTCGAGCGCGAAGTGCGCGAGCGTGAGGACACCGAGGCCGCGTTGCGCGAGAGCGAGCAGCGCCTGCGCAACATTCTCGATCACGCACCCGTCGGGATCTTCTACGCCGACCTGCGTGGCCGCATCCGGGAGTCCAACCCCCGGTTTCGCGAGATGCTGGGGCTGAGCGAGAAGGCACTGTCCGAGCGAGCGCTTGCTGAACTGACCCATCCCGATGACCGGGCTGGAGTGGCCGACGAGTTGGTCCGGTTGCTGCACGGTGAATCCGCGGCCATGAGGCAGCGCAAGCGCCTGCACCACGCCGACGGCCGTGCGATTTGGGTGCAAATGAATCTCAGCGTGCTGCGCGATGCCCAGGGTCGCCCACAGCGGCTGGTGGGCGTGGTGGAGGACGTGACCGACTACCTCCGCTTGCAGGATGCCGAGCGACGTCGCGAATTGGCAGAGTCGGCCAACCGGGCGAAGAACGAGTTCCTGTCCCGGATGAGCCACGAGCTGCGCACGCCGTTGAACGCCATGCTGGGCTTCGCCCAATTGCTCGAGATGGACCGCCAACCTCCCCTGGATGCCCAGCAGCGCGAATGGGTGTCGCAGATCCTGCATGCCGGCTGGCATCTTCTGGAAATGATCAACGACACCCTCGACCTCTCGCGCATTGAGCTGGGCACGCTGCGGCTCGAAGCCGCACCTGTGGACCTGGGGCCGCTGATCCAGCACTGCATCTCGATGGTGCAGCCACAGGCACGCGCACGCGACATCCAGATCCGTGCGTCGATCGACGGTCGATCGGCCATCGCCATGGCCGATCCCACCCGCCTGAAGCAAGTGCTCACGAACCTGTTGTCCAACGCGGTCAAGTACAACGTCGAGCACGGGCAGATCGACGTCGAGTGCCGCACCGGCAGCGGGCAGACCATCGAGGTGTGCGTGACCGACACCGGGCTGGGCCTGTCGGAGAGCCAGTTGGCCGAGCTGTTTCAACCCTTCAATCGACTGGGCCGCGAACGCGGGCCGGTCGAAGGCACCGGCATCGGCCTGGTGATCAGCCGGCGCCTGGCTGAGCTGATGGGTGGCAGTTTGTCGGCACGCAGCCGCGAAGCAGTGGGCTCCACCTTCACCTTGACGCTGCCATCGGCCGAGCTTGACCTCACCGACAGCGGCCTGGATAGCTTGCACGACAACCTGGGCGCGCCCTACCGCCATCGCAAGGTGCACTACATCGAGGACAACGAGACCAACGCCGAGGTCATGCGCGGCATCCTCGCCCAGCGGCCCCAGGTGGCGTTGGATGTATCGATGACCGGACTGGACGGCCTGGGGGCTGTCCGACGCGACCCGCCCGACCTCATCCTGCTGGACATGCACCTGCCGGATATCGACGGGTTGGAACTGCTGCGGCACCTGAAAAGCGATCCACAGACAGCCGACATTCCCATCGTCGTCGTATCGGCCGATGCCACCCCAGGGCGGGTCAACGAGGCGATTTCAAGTGGTGCCGCGCACTACCTGACCAAGCCACTGAACATCGCGGCCTTTCTCAACGTGATGGATCGCCTGCTCGAGGGTGTCGATACGCGCTTCGGATCATTGGAGTGAACATTCACATACAAATCGCGGTGGCGATCGGTTTCCGCGGCTGTTAGCACTCATGGGCAGCGAGTGCTAATATTCAAGGAACCAATTGATTCCGGGTTGATCCGACCCAGCCATGAACACTGCAACTCACCACGCCCTCTCCCTGCGCAACCCCTGGGCTGCCGTGCCCTCGCTGGGCAACCTGGACGCCTACATCGGTGCCGTCAACCGACTGCCCATGCTGACGCCCGACGAAGAGTTGAGTCTGGCGCGGCGCCTGCGCGATCAGGCCGACGTTTCGGCTGCGGGGCAGCTGGTGATGTCACACCTGCGCCTGGTGGTCTCGGTTTCGCGCCAGTACCTCGGTTATGGCCTGCCGCAGGGCGACCTGATCCAGGAAGGCAATGTGGGGCTGATGAAGGCAGTACGCCGCTTCGACCCCGAGCAGGGTGTGCGGCTGGTGAGCTACGCGCTGCACTGGATCAAGGCCGAGATCCACGAGTACATCCTGCGCAACTGGCGCATGGTGAAGGTCGCCACCACCAAGGCCCAGCGCAAGCTGTTCTTCAACCTGCGCTCGCTCAAGCAAAGCCTGAAGGCCGATGGCGAGGATGGACAGACCCACCGCTCAACCTTGTCGCCCTCGGAAATCGACCGGGTAGCGCAGGAATTGAACGTCAAGCCCACCGACGTCATCGAGATGGAGACCCGCCTGTCGGGCGGCGACGTCGCATTGGATCCTCAAGTCGACGACGGCGAAGAGGCCTACGCGCCCATCGCCTATCTCGCCGACGACTCCGGCGAGCCGACCCAGGTGCTCGAAGCGCGGCGCCGCGACGCAATGCACGGTGACGGTCTGCTGCAGGCACTGGACGTGCTGGACGCTCGCAGCCGTCGCATCGTCGAGCAGCGTTGGTTGGAGGTGAACGACGATGGCAGCGGCGGCATGACGCTGCACGAGTTGGCGGCAGAGTACGGCGTGAGCGCCGAACGCATCCGCCAGATCGAGGTGGCCGCACTCAAGAAGATGCGCAAGGCGATGGAAGTGGCCTGATGTCGAACTGAGTCGAAGCAGGCTCTAGTCAGTCGACGCAGGCTCTGCAAGCAACAGCTTCAAGTCGTCGGCCAGCGCCTTGGCTCCGCTGCCATAGCGGGTGAACAGCCGAATGCGGCCCTGGGCGTCGAATACGTACGAGCCGGCGGTGTGGTCGACGGTGTAGCTGGTCTCCGTCTTGCCGGGCACCTTGGCGAAGAAGACCTTGAACTCCTTGGCAGCCTGTGTGATCTGCTCCGGGGTGCCGCGCAAGCCGACGAAGTCGGCGCCGAAGTTGGCCATGTAGGCCTTCAGCAATTCGCCGGTATCGCGCTCGGGGTCGACACTGATGAACACGCCGACGACGCGCGCACCATCGGCGCCCAAGGAACGTTTGACCTCCGCCAGCTCGGTCATCGTGGTCGGGCACACGTCGGGGCACTGCGTGTACCCGAAGAAGACCACGACGACCTTGCCCTTGAAGTCGGCCAGCGTGCGCAAGGTTCCGTCGGCGTCTGGCAACGAGAACCCGCGTGCGTACTCGGCGCCGGTGACGTCGATGGCCTTGAACGCGGGCTTTCCGGCGCCGATGCGATCGCACCCGATCAAGCCCAGGACCAGGGCAGCAGCCAGCAGCGACCGCCGGGCAGGAAACGAGGGACGGGTCATCGGGAGATCCATGGCATCAGGTAGTGGTCGAGCAGCAGCGCAGCAAAGAGCAACGCCAGGTAGGCGATGGAGTATCGGAACGTACGGCGGGCCAGCGCGTCGCTGTAATCGCGCCACAGGCGAAAGGCCAGGACGATGAACCGCCCACCGAGAGCGATGGCGCACACCAGATACGGCCAGCCACTCATGCCGATCACGTAAGGCAGCAACGTGGCGGCAAACAGCACGCAGGTGTACAAAAACACGTTCAGGCGCGTGAACGCAAGACCGTGCGTGACGGGCAACATCGGCAGACCGGAGCGTCGGTAGTCTTCCACCCGGTACAGCGCCAGCGCCCAGAAGTGCGGCGGCGTCCACAAGAAGATGATCAGGCACATCAGCAATGCTTCGGGCCCGACTTCGCCACGCATGGCAGCCCAGCCGAGCACCGGCGGCATGGCCCCGGACAGGCCACCGATCACGATGTTCTGCGGCGTGCGCGGCTTGAGGACGACTGTGTAGATCACGGCATAGCCGATGAATGTCGCCAGCGTCAGCCACATCGTCAACGGGTTCACCCAGACAAACAGCAGCACGCCACCGGTTGCGCACAGCAGCAGCGAGAACACGAGCGCAGGCCCGCGCCCGAGTTCCCCGCGGGCCGTCGGCCGCCACGCCGTGCGGGCCATGCGGCGATCGATGTGCTGCTCGACCAGACAGTTGAACGCAGCGGCCGCACTGGCCACCAGCCAGATCCCGCCCGCGGCGGCAATCACAACCGAGAGATCCGGCCAGCCCGGCTCGGCCATCAGCATGCCGATCACCGCGCAGAACACGATGAGCTGGATCACGCGCGGCTTGGTCAGTGCCACGTACTGCGCCAGCCGGGACGACGGCGCGTGCGCGCCCTGGGCAAGGGTCGGGTTCATCGTGCGGAGGCGGCCGGATTCACCCGCCAGGGGACAGTTGCCGAAGTCCGCCGGGAGGACTCGGCCTGGTGTCGGCGGGCCCACAACGACGTCAGCACACCGGCCATCGCTGCTGCGCCCGCGCTGTGGAACAGGGCCGCCACGATCGGCCAATCGAGCACCACATTGGTCAGCCCGCTGGCGAACTGCGCCAGAACCAGAACGGCCAACATGGCACCGTATCGTCGCGCGGCCGGTTCATCTTCGTGCCACAGCCGCCACGCCAGCCCCAGCACCGCCGCAATGGCCACCACGGCAAACGCCCGGTGCACCCAGTGCACGGCCACCAGCGCCTCGAACGGAAGCAGGCGGCCATCGGCCGTATGGCCCAGCTCGCGGGCGATGGCAAAGCCTTGGGCGAAATCCATCGGCGGCCACCACTGGCCGTTGCAGCTCGGGAACCCGCTGCAGGCCAGCACCGCGTAATTGGTGCTCACCCATCCTCCCAACGCGATCTGGATGACCAGCAGCACCAGCACAGTCGCGATCAAGCCCGTTCGGATGCGCAACTGCAGGGGCCGATCGCGAAAGGACTCATGCTGCAACACGAGCAGGCCCAGCAACACGATGCCGCCCAGCAGGTGTGCGGTGACGATGGCTGGGTACAGCTTCCAGGTGACCGTGTACTTGCCGAACAAGCCTTGAACGATGACCCAGGCCAGCGTGGCGAACCCCCACCATGGCGAGTGCGGCAGCTCGCGGCGGATGCGCCAACCCACGGCCGCCGCGACCATGATCAGCACGCCTACCGTCATTGCGAGGTAGCGGTGGATCATCTCGATCCAGGCCTTGGCCCAGGTCACGGGGCCATCGGGCAACACCTGCTCAGCCGCATGGATGTCGGCGCGCGCGGCCAGCGGGCTGGCCTGGCCGTAGCACCCGGGCCAGTCGGGGCAGCCCAGGCCCGAGTCGGTGAGTCGGGTGAAAGCACCGAAGACGATGAGATCAAAGGTGAGAAACGTCGTGAGCACCGTCAGAGCCGCCAGACGGGCACGCGTAGACGCACCGCGCTGGCGCAACCACCACCACGACAGCGGCAGACTGGCCACGACCAGGGCCAGCGCGGCCAACTTGATCATCGAAGGCAGATCATTCATGAGGTGCGATGGGCGCTGGAATCACGGGCGGCCTGGCTGGTCCCATCCGGCCGCGGCGCGCAGCAGACGGTCGATATCGCGCTTGACGCGTGCCGGATCCGGGCTGGCTGGCACCCGCATCATCCACTGCCCCATCGGGTCGACGATGTAGAGGTGGTCTTCCAGCGCCTGCCCGGCCTGCGGCGCGAGCCACTGCTGCACAGCGGCGCGGGGCAAGCGCAACAAGTGCATCGCCGGCGTATCCGCCAATGCCTGCTGCAAGGCGGGCGCGAGCGGTCCGTCGTCGGTGATCAACCACAGCTTGTCGATCCGGTAGCGCTCGCGGCCGGTCATTTCGCGCAGCTGCCGCTGCATGAACAGGCGCTGCTCGCAGGCGCTGTCGCACGACGATCCGCCCACCACCACCAGCAGCCACTGCCCCTGCAGGCCGCGCAGCGGCACCGGCTGGCCATGCAGCGAAGTCGCGGCCAGCTCGGGCATCGGCACCGTCGGATGGATGAGACGAGAGTAGGCCGCGCCCCCTTCCTGGGGACGCACGACGTAGTAGGTGAAGTAGCTCGCTGCAACCGGCAGCGCACATGCCAGCAGCACACCCAGCATCTTCCAGCGCCCCCGCCACGTGCGCGACTGACCCTCCCCGTCATCGAGCAAGCGGGGAGCGGGCATGGCATGAACGCTCAGACCCAGCGGCTCAGTCGGCACTTCGGCGCCGGGGTTGAACGATTTGGAACCAGACATACAAGCCTGCGATCAGGGCCGACATTGAGAACCACTGCACGGCATAACCGTGGTGGATGGCGATGTTGTGCGACGGCAGCGCCCACTGACGCTGCAACGAACCGGCTGCCGCCCCGGGCGCGTCGAGTTCCAGCACCGTCAGCGGCCGCAGGAACAGCCCGGTCTCGCGCGAGAACGAAGCCAAGTCGAGATTGTGCCGGATCACCCCTGGTTGCGTTGGCGACGTGCCGAGTTCCATCAGGGGCGAGGGTGGCCATGCGAGCCGGCCGTGAATCACAACCTCGCCGCCAGGGTTTTCGACGGGCTGCACACGGGTCCTGTCATACGGGTCTCGCGCAAACCAGCCACGCTGGACCAACACGGCATCGCCCGCGTGCAACTCCAGTGGAGTGACCACGATGAACCCAGGGCGCCCGTGCATCGGGCGGTTTTCCAGGTAGACCGTGTGCCGATGCAGCCACTGCCCCCGCAGCACGACCCGGCGGTGCACCTGGTCCACGGCTTCGGCCGAAGTGCGGGCCAGCGCAATCTGGGGCAACGGCGCCAGCGCGATGCGATGGTCGAGCGCGCCTTGCAGCGCTTGCTTGAGCTTCGCGCGCTCGAGCTGCCACCACCCGAGCCCGGCGGTGGTCACAGTGGCGAATACCGCCACCAGCAGCATGATCCACGGCCGCCCACGCATCATGTGCGCCGCCACGCCGCCACGCAGGCGTCTGTCGTTGGCCCTGTGCGCCACCGACAGCACCCTTCGTGCAGATAATCGTCGTTCATGAAGACAGCCATTGTGGCGACCCTGCTGCTGATCGTCGCCGCCCTGGGCGTTGCGGGTGCTCGCATGCTGCGTCACCGCGAGGGCGACGATCCACGTCGGATGGCTCGCGCGCTGGCACTGCGCGTCGGGCTGTCGATCGCATTGTTCCTGTTCATCCTGCTGGCCTGGAGACTGGGCTGGATCCAGCCCAGTGGTTTGCCGACAGGACGCTGAAGGCTGGCGCGAACGCGGCTGTGGCGCCACAGATGACCAGGAACACGGGCCGGCAGCACGGCCGGCAGCTCTTGCTCAGAGCCAATAGACGGTGAAGTACAGGCCGATCCAGACCACGTCGACGAAGTGCCAGTACCACGCCGCGCCTTCGAAGCCGAAGTGCCGGCGCGGCGTGAAGTGGCCCTTCATGAGCCGCAACGTGATGAACAGCAGCATCAGCATGCCCACGAGCACATGGAAGCCATGGAACCCGGTGAGCATGAAGAAGGTCGAGCCGTAGATCCCCGAGCTGAGCTTCAGGTTCAGGTCGCGGTAGGCATGCGCGTACTCGTAGGCCTGCAGGCACAGGAAGATCACGCCCAATGCCACGGTCACCCACATCCAGAACACGGTCGACGCACGCTTGTTGGCGATCAGCGCGTGGTGGGCAATCGTCAATGTGCCGCCGGAGGTCAGCAGGATCGCCGTATTGATCGTGGGTATCCAGAACGGCCCCATCGTGGTGAACGGCTCCACCGTGCCCGCCGGCGAAGCGGTGCCACCACCGGCACTGGGCCACACCGCCTTGAAGTCGGGCCACAGCAACTGGTGCTCGAGATTGCCCAGCATCGGCAATGCGTGCGACCGAGCCCAGTACAGCGCTCCGAAGAACGCCGCAAAGAACATGACTTCCGAGAAGATGAACCAGCTCATGCTCCAGCGGAACGAGACGTCCACGCGGTCGGAGTAAAGGCCGCCTTCGCTCTCGCGTATGGCGTCGCCGAACCAGGCATAGAGCGTATACAGCCACACCGCAAGCCCCAGCAGCAGCGACCACGCGCCCCAGCCATGGCCATTCACCCATTGGCCCGCACCGAGTATCACGAAGAACAGCCCCAGGGCAGCCATGGCCGGGTGCCGCGATGGCCCAGGCACGAAATAGTGCGGTGTGGCCCCGTGAGTCGTTGCTGCTGACATCTGTTCGCTCTCCTCGACTTGCCTGATCACATTCGTCTGGATCGTGCGCTGACTCAGCGCGCAACCCCGCTATCCACCACCCAGCTCACCAGCACGACCAGCCCGACAACGAAGGCGGCCGCACCCAGCAACCCTGCCACCACCACATGCACAGGATTGAGTCGGCCGGCATCGCGCTCGAGATCGGCCGATCGGCGAACGCCGAAGAAGCTCCAGGCCACCGCCCGGAGCGTCTGCCAGGGTGACGCCGGCCGCTGGACGGCTTGCCTCAGGTCGGAGGTCATCTCGCCCCCCCTCGCGAACGCCACGCCGCCCGCAACCGAGCACGGTCAGCCAAGATCTGCAACCTGCGGCTCATGAACGCACCTGTTCGGCATTCACAGCCACCGACTTCGGCGCGGCTGGCGTCTTGCCGCCGACCTCGAAGAAGGTGTAGGACAGCGTGATCGTGGTGACGTCGCGCGGCAGCTTCGGGTCGACGTAGAACACCACCGGCCACTGGCGGGACTCGCCGGGCGCCAGCTGGTACTCGTTGAAGCAGAAGCACTCGAGCTTGTTGAAGTGCGGCGAGGCCTGCTTCGGCGCATAGCTCGGGATGGCCTGAGCTGCCATCGCACGGTCCTGCACGTTGCGAAACTCGTACATCACGGTCGCCATTTCGCCTGGATGCACCTGCACCGAGCGCACGGCAGGCTTGAACTCCCACGGTCCGCGCGCGTTCGCGTCGAACTCGACCGTGATCCGGCGCGAGGTGTCGATCTGGGTGTTCGCGCCGGCATCGCGGCGCCCGGCCTTGCCACCGGACGTGACCTGTTCGCTCAGGGACAGCACGTTGATGCCCAACGCGTCACAGATGGCTCGATACATCGGCACCAACGCATATCCGAAGCCGAACATGCCGACAACCACCACCGACAGCCGCGCCAGCAGGCGGCGATTGTCTTGGCGCAAAGACGCCCACCAGGTCGATTGCCGCATCATGGTCTGCCAGCCGCAGGAGAGTTTGCGATCGGCCCGGTCTAGCGGCCAAACAGGGCGAACTGGGCGATGAAGCCCAATCCGAACGCGCAGGCCACCGACGCCAGAACCAGCGCCAGCTTCAGGTTGGCCCGGCGTTGCGTGGCTGCAGTGCGTGCGTCCATGTCGCTCTCTGTGCGAAGTTCAGCCCACCACGCGGGTGGCGGTGGCGTCAAGCTTGGGCGGCGTCTCGAACGAGTGCCAGGGCGCCGGCGAGGGGATCTCCCACTCCAGCCCCTCGGCGCCGTCCCAGGGTTTCTGAGCCGCACGCTGCCCGCGGCCGCGCATCATCGGCACCACCACGAACAGGAAGAAGTAGACCTGCGCCAATCCGAAGGCCAGCGCACCGAACGAGGCCAGCATGTTGAAGTCCGTGAACTGCATCGGGTAGTCGGCGTATCGGCGCGGCATGCCGGCCAGGCCCAGGAAGTGCATCGGGAAGAAGGTGACGTTGAACGCGATCAGCGACCACCAGAAATGCAGCTTTCCGCGGAACTCGGAGTACATCACGCCAGTCCACTTCGGCCCCCAGTAGTAGACGCCGGCGAACAGCGCGAACAGCGAGCCCGCGACCAGCACGTAGTGGAAGTGCGCCACCACGTAGTAGGTATCCTGGATCTGGATGTCGATCGGCGCCATGGCGCAGATGAGACCGGTGAACCCCCCCATCGTGAAGACGAAGATGAAGCCCACGGCCCACAGCATCGGGGTCTCGAACGTCATCGAGCCCCTCCACATGGTGGCCACCCAGTTGAAGATCTTCACGCCGGTGGGAACCGCGATCAGCATCGTGGCATACATGAAGAACAGCTGACCTGTCACCGGCATGCCGGTGGCGTACATGTGGTGGGCCCAGACGATGAACGACAGGATCGCGATCGACGCGGTGGCGTACACCATCGATGTGTAGCCAAACAGCTTCTTGCGGGCGAATGCCGGCACGATGGCGCTGATGATCCCGAAGGCCGGCAGGATCATGATGTACACCTCGGGGTGCCCGAAGAACCAGAAGATGTGCTGGTACATGATCGGGTCGCCGCCGCCGGACGGGGTGAAGAAGCTGGTCCCGAAGTGGCGGTCGGTCAGGGTCATCGTGATGGCGCCGGCGAGCACCGGCATGACCGCGATCAGCAGGTAGGCGGTGATCAGCCAGGTCCAGGCGAACAGCGGCATCTTCATCAGCGTCATGCCGGGCGCACGCATGTTCAGGATGGTGACGATGATGTTGATCGAGCCCATGATCGAACTCGCACCCATGATGTGCATCGCAAAGATGGCGGCGTCCATGGACGGCCCCATCTGCAACGTCAACGGCGCATAGAGTGTCCAACCCGCGGCCGGTGCGCCACCGGGCATGAAGAACGAGCCAGCCAGGATCAGTGCAGCCGGAATCAGCAGCCAGAAGCTGAGGTTGTTCATGCGCGCGAAGGCCATGTCCGACGCGCCGATCTGTATCGGGATCAGCCAATTCGCGAAGCCGACGAACGCCGGCATGATGGCGCCGAACACCATGATCAACCCGTGCATCGTCGTGAACTGGTTGAACAGCTCCGGATTGAAGAACTGCAGCCCGGGCTGGAACAACTCGGCCCGGATGCACAGCGCGAGCACGCCGCCGATCATCAGCATCGCGAACGAGAACAACAGGTACATCGTGCCGATGTCCTTGTGGTTGGTCGCGAACACCCACCGCCGCCAACCCGGCAGAGGCCCATGGTGATCATGCTCGTGGTCGTGCCCGGGCGAGTGGGCGCCGTGGTGCGGAAGGACTGCGCTCATGGGCGGGACCTTATCGGGATGTCGATGGGTGGACGGTGAGTCACGGCCGCGCGGACGCGATCTCGGCCGGCTGGACGATCTGGCCTGTCTTGTTCGTCCAGCTGTTCTTGGTGTAGGTGATCACCGCAGCCAATTCGGTGTCGGACAGTTGCTTCCAAGCCGGCATCGCGCCATTGGCGCGTCCCTTGAGCAGCACGTCGATCTGTTTGGCCCGGTCGGCGTCCAGGACGATCGCCGATCCATCCAGCGCCTTGATGGGCCCGGCACCGCGGCCCGCAGGACCATGACAGGCGGCGCAGTTGGCCGCGTAGACCTTGGAGCCGCGTGCGACGAGGTCGTCGAGCGTCCAGGTCTTCTTCGGGTCGTCGGCACGCGCGGCCAGCGCCTGCTTCTGCTCACCGACCCATCGCGCATAGTCAGGCGCCGACAGCACACGCACATGGATCGGCATGTAGGCGTGCTCCTTGCCACACAGCTCGGCGCACTGGCCGTAGTAGTCGCCCGTCTTCTCCGCGCGGAACCAGGTGTCGCGCACGAACCCCGGGATTGCGTCCTGCTTGACCGCGAAGGCAGGAACCATCCAGGCATGGATGACGTCGTTGGCCGTGGTGATGATGCGCACCTTGCGATCGACCGGCACCACCAGCGGGTTGTCCACCTTCAAAAGGTAGTCATCCCCGGCGGGCTTTCCGGCATCGGACATCTGCCGGTGCGTGACATCGAGCGCCGACAGGAAGCTGATGCCCTCGCCTTCGCCCTTCAGGTAGTCGTAGCCCCACTTCCACTGGTATCCGGTTGCCTTGATGGTGAGGTCGGCATTGCTCGTGTCCTTCATCGCCACCACGGTGCGGGTGGCCGCCATGCCCATCACGACGACGATGATGAACGGCACCACGGTCCAGGCGATTTCGACGGCTACGCTTTCGTGGAAGTGGGCGGCGCGGTGCCCGACCGAGCGGCGATGCTTGATGATCGAATAGAACATCACACCGAAGACCGCGACAAAGATCACGGCACACACCACCAGCATGAAGTTGTGCAACCCCTGCACTTCGGTCGCTATGCGCGTGACGGGCGGGGGCAGGTCGATCTGATTGCGGGCCGGGCCACCCGGAAGATCTCCCACGGCCCATGCCGCTTGGGCAGCCCAAGCGCATGCGACCCCTGCCCCTGCGACGGCCCGGCGCCGCCATTGCGTCAACGTCTTATCCATTATCAAGATCTGCTTTCGTGACGGATGTCCCGGCGCATCTGCACATGCAGCCGCATCCGGGCAACTGGAGGTCCTCGTAGCCAGGTCGCACTGTAGGCGAAGCGCCGACCGACCTGACATGGGGCAAGGACTGATGGGTTTGCCGCTGTGTTCGTCGTCGAGTTTTAATCTAACTCAACCGCAGCATTCTAGCGAAGCGCTAGGGATTCGGCTGGCGCCGCCGCGAAGGCAGGTTGCTGCGCAGTTCATCGAGCCCGACACGCACCGGCTCGCCGACAGCTGCACGTCGCTGTCCGCGCACGGCGTGCCCGTACACGACCTCGATGCTCATGACGATGCGGCCCTGCGGGTCGGCCGCCTGCGCGAGCGATGCCTCCAGCGCACGCAGCCAAGCGCGCGTGCGCATCCCGGCGTATCGCGTGACGGCGATGTTGCCGCCCCACTGGCGCAGCTCCGCCAACAGCGCAGAGGGTGACGACCAATTCAGCCGCAGCACTTCCTGGTCCATGACCGGGTCATCGAAGCCCTGCTGCACCAATGCATCGCCGATGTCGTGCATGTCGATGTAGGGTGGATGCGGTGCAGGCCATCCGCGTGCCGCGTAGACGGCGCGCAATTCGCGCAGCGTATCGGGCCCGAGCGTGGCGAACATCAGCACACCGCGTGGGGCCAGTGCACGGTGCCAACGACCCAGCAGCGCGTCGGGATCGTCGCTCGCATGCCACACCATGTTGGCGAACAGCATGCCCGCGGCTGCAGGCACGACGTCGGTCTCGAGCACGACCGCGTCGTCGGCTGCCCGACGACCGCGCCAATCCCACCAGGGTCTGCGCAACGCCGCCCGGCTGCGGGCCAGCAGGTCGGCATCGGGCTCGACGACGACCCGCTGCGCCTGGGGCCACACGCGGGCCACCTCGCTGGCAC
>JABWBN010000320.1 GCA_013360485.1 Burkholderiaceae bacterium
TCGACGACCTGGGGCGCGCCGCGCGCACCGACCGCAGTGTGCGCGGTGTGCCGGCCCGGGTGCTGCCGGTCGCGGTTTGGCACACGGCCAGCATGGGGCTGGACCTGTGGCTGTCGGCCATTGCGCATGGCGCATGCCAGGTCTGGGTGCTGGTCACCGGCGAAGAGGCACCCGAGTATCGGCAGGCCCTGGGCGAGCAGATGGCCGTGGCGCAGGCCATCCTGGCTGGCTTGGGTTACGTCGGCACGCACCTGGCACTGATCGAGGCACGCGATGCCCGCGACCTGGGCGCGCTCGACGCCACGCTGCAGGCGGCGCCGGCCCAGGGCGTGACGCAGGTGGCCGCCTTTGCGGCGCAGGCGGCCAAGCGCGACACGCTGAATCTGGCGCTGACGCATCTGCTGGCCCAGGCGCCTGCGGTGCGCGACGAGATCGCGCTGCCCGACGCGGGCTCGCCCTACGGCAGCGTGCAGGTCGACACTGGCCGTTGCACGCTGTGCCTGAGCTGCGTCGGCGCGTGCCCGCAGGGGGCGCTGCTCGACAACCCGGAAAAGCCGCAGCTTCGCTTCATCGAGGACAAGTGCGTGCAGTGCGGCCTGTGTGCCGGCACCTGCCCCGAGCAGGCGATCACGCTGCTGCCCCGCCTGTGGCTGGCCGACGGCGGCAAGGCCCGCAAGACCGCTCGCGTGCTGGCCCAGACCGACCCGTACCACTGCGTGCGTTGCGGCAAACCCTTCGGCACGCTGCAGGCGATCGAGGCGATGATCGGCAAGCTCGCCGGCCACTCCGCCTTCCAGGGCGCTGCGGCCGAGCGGCTGAAGATGTGTGCCGACTGCCGGGTGATCGACATCCACACCCGCAGCGGCGAGGTCCGGATCACGGACGTATGAACGCGATGACGGACGAAGACGCACCGATGAGCGACACCCCGATCCCTGCACCGATAGCCGTCGCCGCGCCTGGCGATGCCGAGGAGACCGCGCGTGCCGAGTTGTATGGCCTGCTCGCGCGGCTGTGGCTGGCGCCACCGGACGACGCGCTGCTGGCACAGTTCCGCGTCGCCGTCACGCAGGCGAGCGAGCCCGGCGGCCATCTCGAGGGCCCCTGGCAGGAACTCGTCGCCGCGATGCGCCAGACCGATGTCGCGCAGGCGCAGGACGAGTTCGAGGCGCTGTTCCAGAGCGTGGGGCGCCCCGACATCCTCGTGTGCGGTTCCTACTACCTCAGCGGCTCGCTCAACGACCGCCCGCTGGCACAGTTGCGCACCGATCTGGCCGCATTGGGCTTGGGCCGTGACGAGTCGCGCATGGAGACCGAGGACCATGTGGCCTATGTCCTGGAGGTCATGCGCTACCTGATCGCCGGAGCCGACGCCGGTACCTGCAACCTCGAACAGCAGCGGCGCTTTTTCCGCGCCCACCTGCAAACCTGGATCGACCCGCTGTGCGAGGCCGTGCTCGGCCACCCGCGCGCGCGCGTCTGGGCGGCGGTGGCCGGGTTCACGCGCGCCTTCATCGAGGTGGAGGCGCAAGGGTTCGACATGCTCGAGGGCTGACCGACGATGACCAACACGACTGCATCGACTGCCATCGCAGCGGCCGACATCACCGGGCTGGTGCTCGCCGGCGGCCGGGCCAGCCGCATGGGCGGCGTCGACAAGGGGCTGCAGACCCACCGCGGCATGCCGATGGCGCTGTACACGCTGCTGCGCCTGCAGCGCCAGGTGGGCGCGGTGATGGTCAACGCCAATCGCAACCTGGCGGCCTATGAAGCGATGGGCGTGGCCGTCTGGCCCGACGCGCTGCCCGACTACCCCGGTCCGCTGGCGGGCATGCTGGCCGGACTGGAACACTGCGAGACGCCGTGGTTGCTGACCGTGCCCTGCGACACACCCGACTTCCCCGACGATCTTGCCGCGCGGCTGGGCCAGGCCGTGGTCGGCCAGGGGGCCGACATCGCGATGGCGGCCACGCGCGAAGACGGCGTGCTGCGCACCCAGCCGGTGTTCTGCCTCATGCGCTCGATGCTGATGGAAGACCTGATGGCCTGCCTTCAGGCCGGCGAGCGCAAGATCGACCGCTGGACCGCGCGCCACCGCTGTGTCAGTGTCGAGTTCGACGATCCGGCGGCGTTCTTCAATGCCAACACGCTCGATGAGCTGCGACAGCTCCAGCAACGTCCAACGGCCCATGGCTGAGGCCAGCACCGATGATCGCTGGCCGCGTGCCGTCGTGCTCGTCGTCGACGACGAGCCGGGCATGCGGCACTTCCTCGACAAGGCGCTCACGCCGCGGGTGGCGCGGGTGCTGTCGGCCGGGTCTTCCGAGGAGGCCGAGGGCCTGCTGCGCGAGCATCACGTCGATCTGGTGTTGCTGGACATCGCGCTGCCCGGCAAGAACGGCATCGAGCTGCTCAAGGACATGCGCGCCCAGGGCATCACCGCCGAGGTGGTGCTCATCACCGCCTTCGCTGACCTCGACACCGCCATCGAAGCGCTGCGTGCCGGTGCCGGCGACATGCTGCTCAAGCCGTTCCGGGTCACGCAGGTGCTCGGTGCCACGCGCCAGGCGCTCGAGCGGGCGCGGCTGCGGCGTGAGAACTGGGTGCTGCGCCGCGAGTTGCAGCAGCGCACGCCGCCGGCCGACGGACTGGTGGGCAGCTCGATCGCCATCCGCGGCCTGCAAGCAGCGCTGCGCCGCGTGGCAGCGGTCGACTCCACCGTGCTGCTGACCGGTGAGTCGGGCACCGGCAAAGAGCTTGCCGCACAGGCGCTGCACCGGCTCAGCCCACATGCGGCCGCACCGTTCGTGCCGGTGAACTGCGCGACCGCGCAGCCCGCACAACTGGAGTCCGAACTGTTCGGCAGCGCGGACCACGAGGGCCTGTTCGTGTGCGCACAGGGTGGCACGCTGTTCCTCGACGAAATCGGCGAATTGCCGCCGCCGCTGCAGGCGGCGTTGCTGCGGGTGCTCGAAGACCGGTGCGTGCGCCCCGTGCGCAGCGAGCGGCAGGTGCCGGTGGATGTGCGCATCGTGGCCGCCACCAACCGGCCCATGGCAGAGGATGTGGCCAGCGGCCGGTTCCGGGCCGACTTGTTCTACCGCCTGCAGGTGGTCGAAATCCGGCTGCCACCGCTGCGCGCGCACAAGGAAGACATTCCCGAGCTCGTCGCGCACTTCGTCGACACGCTGGCACCGCGCCTGGGTGTGCCCCCGATCGAGGTCAGCGCCGACGAAATGGTGTTCCTGCGCCAGTACGACTGGCCCGGCAACGTGCGCGAGCTGCGCAACCTCATCGAACGCTCGCTGATCCTGGGGGCGCTGAACGTCTCGGCGTTGTACCAGGGGCCGTCGCGCAGCGCTGCCCCGCGCCGCGTGGCAGCGGACTGGGCGCCTGGCCCCACCGACCTGCACACGCTGGAGAAGCAGCACATTCAGAGCGTCCTCGAAAGCGTGGACGGCGACAAGACCCGCGCTGCGCAGTTGCTGGGCATTTCACGGCGCACGCTCGAGCGCCGGGTGGCCGAGTGGGCGCACAGCTGAGCACCGATGCCGGCCGGCTGCGGCTGGCCGCTCGTTTCGCGAACTGGCCCATCCGCCGCAAGCTGCAGGCGCTGGTGCTGATGCCGTTGCTGGGCGTGCTGCCGGTGCTGGGGGTCCTGCTGCTGCTGTGGATCAACGCTGCACTGGACCGCCTGCTCGTGACCAAGGTGCGCGCGGACCTGGCGGTCGCACATGGCTACTTCGAACGCGTGCTGGGTGAGGTGGCGGCCAGCGCCGGGTCGATCGCCGAGTCGCATGCCGTGCACCGCGCGCTTCAGGCCTGGGTACCGGGCCAGCCGCTGCCCGCGCAGCTGCAGGCGCTGCTGGCGCAGTTCAAGGCCCGCGAGCGACTCGACTTCGTCAACCTGCGCAGTGCCGAAGGCGAACTGCTGCTCACCGACTTCGGTACCGCTCCCGGCGTGCCGGCCCTGGCACCGGATCGCGCCGGGACCGAGCGGGTGGCGGCCAGCGTCGACGTGCTGCCGCCGTTGGCGCAAGCCGTGCTGGC
>JABWBN010000321.1 GCA_013360485.1 Burkholderiaceae bacterium
CGTTCGCTACTCACCGAGTTGATGTTCGACCTCGCCAGGACCCCGAGCCTCACTGAGCGCATGATCCGGCGGGGCTGCGCTTTGTGATGAATCAGGACCTGTCATGGTCGCCGCGATGAATGTATCCATTCGACGCGACGAACCCTATTCCTCGATCGCGCATCATCGGTTCGGCCCTGGTCACAAGCGCGCCCGGAAGGTACTCGTCGTCGTCATCGAGGACACAGAAATACTCGGTCCCCACACGCTGCCTTGCCAGCCTGATCGCCTGCGGCAGGGAGGCGTTTGGAAGATATTCGAGGCTCACGCCGTGTATGGCCCGCATGGCATCGAGCACGGCCGAATCCGCCAGTCCACCATTGGCCACCACCAGGAGTTCAACATCGGCATATGCTTGGCCTTGGACACTCGCGACCGCCCTCCTCAGGCCGTCCAGCCTGCGAGGTTCCCCCGTCGTCGGGATGATCACCGTCACGGAAACCGACCCACCAGTGCTACTCATGCCAAGCTCCGCGGTCCATGGGTGCGGTCCACTCCCTCATGAAGGGACTTGCCGCGTTCATGTCGACCCATGGGTGCGTCGAGCCTCCATGGCCGCTGACAGCCATCCCAGCGTGAAATTGACGTCCCAGTCTGCCCGGAAGCGCTTGGCCAAATCTGCGCTGCGCCGCAAAAGCCAACGCTGTGCATACTGCCGCGCGAACCATCGCCACTGCACGGCAGGCATCAGCAGGCGCGGCGGTGCTTTGCCGTCGACCTGATGCCGCCGGAAGTATGCGCCGCGCCCCGATCGATAACCCCTCCCAACGATCCAGTCGTATTCAAGCTGAGCCGGCTCGATCAAATGGCCGACCGCCGCCTGGGGCACGGCCAGGAACCGGCAACCTGCCTTGGCCGCACGCGCGTTGAATTCGGTCTCCCCCCCCATGGTGTACTGTCCACTCGATGGCCCGATGTCTTCGTTGAACCGCAACCCGGAGGCCAGCACGGCGCGACGGATCATCATGTTGCCGCCCCAGATCAAGTCTGGCGACGCCGGTCCTTCGACCAATTTCGCCCCATGAACTCCGAAAACGGAGCCCATCGGTACCGAATTCAACACCCAGGCGGGCGGGTCATGAGGCCAGACTGGATAGATCGAGCCGCCAAAGATGGAGTACTCCGGACATCGACGCGCGGCCTGCTCAAACCGTTGCAACCAATCGGCTGCTGGGAGTACGTCGTCGTCGGTCAGGACGATCAAGTCACTTTGGATGGTGCTCAGCGCGGCGTTGAGGCATCGATTCTTGCCACGTGGTCGGTGAAGCAGGACTCGCATATGCCGCACCGAAGCGGCGGCGTGCGCCAGCAGCCGGGGGGTCTCGTCGGTACTGCCGTTGTCAACGGCGACGATCTCGACGTCCAATCCGGTGGTATCGAGTTCGGCCAGCCGAGCCAGCATGCGAGGCAGCGTGGCTCCACCATTGAAGCTCGCAAACACGACTGCGAGGGACGTATTCATGTCGGGCCGTCCGCGGACGGATGTGTCGATGGCGTTCGGCAAGACCACAGGCCGCTCGGACCGGTCAGGTTACGACATGGAACCGTTCCGGGGCAAGGGCAACATGGCACGGTGTTATCGTTTCCCACCTTCGCATCCAGAGTACGGGGCCACTGTGCAGCGTCGTCGATTCATCAGCGGCTCGGTAGCCGGGCTGGGCTGGGCGCTGGCCTCGGGCTGTGGTGGCGGTGCGCCGGCAGCAACGCTGCCGCCGGACACGCCGACGCCGACGCCAACACCAGAGCCTCCGCCGCCGCAAGGCGCTGAGGTCGTTCGCCTCTCGCTCGCCTCGGGTGAGACATTGGCCGGGGTTCCATTCACCTATGCGCAAGCCCTTCGAGCCGGCGACCTGCCCGCTGGGTACACCCTCGGTGAAGACGAGTTGCAGTGCGTGGTCCGCAGTCGATGGCCGGATGGAAGCGCCCGGATCGTCGTGCTCAGCGGTTACTGCCCCAGCCAAACAGGACTCGAGCGCACGCTGACACTGCAGCGTAAGCCGATGACGGCGACCGCACCGCCGGTGACGCTCGCCGATCTTCGACAGACCGGCGCCGTGGCGAGCATCGAGTACGGCACGCTGGTGGCGCGCTGGCAGGGCGACGACTGGTCCACACCGTCTCGGGTGTTGATCGAAGGGCACTGGATGTCCGCCTGGCGCTTTCGCCAACCCTTGGGCAGCGACCCCCACCTTGTGGCGTGGATGGAAGTGCGCTGCTATCGCGGCGGCGACGTGGAAGTGCTGCCCTGGCTCGAGAACGGCTATCTGCTCCGGGCGTCGCCCGGCGAGCGCAGTGCGAACGCGCGGTTCACGTTGGGGTCGCAGGTGCGGTTCGAGCAGGCGCTGCGCATTGCCAACCACCAGCGCGCAGTGCTTTGCGGGCTCACGCGCTACAGCCATTGGCTGGGTGTTCATCGCGATGTGCGACCGCGCCACGACGCCGAATACCTGATGGCCACCCGACTCGTGCCGCGATACCGCATCCCCCTGTCGGTGTCCGCCCGGCTGCTGTCGCGGATGCCGGAGCAGTACGTTCCGCTGGGCCCTGCCGGTTTCCCGACCGGCATGGGTGCCGCCGGCTACCACCCATCCATCGGGTTGCTGCCGGAGTGGGATGTGGCCTACCTCGTGTCGAAGGCACATGCGCGCACGTACGACGCCGTGGTGATCCATGGCCTCTGTGCGGGTCGATACGGTACGCACTTCCGCGACGAGTCGACGCAGGCCCCTGCACTGCCATCGGCTTACCCTGCATTGGTTCTGCACGGCGCGAGCGCCGGCCTGACCAGCGCCGGTGCTTCGAGCCGCAACCAATACACGCCTGCCGCCACCGGGTCGGTGCCACCGGCCTTTGCCACGTCGCACCATCCATCGATCGGTTACATGGCATACCTGCTCACCGGCTGGCACTACTTTGCCGAAGAAGTGCAGTTCGTCGCCCTTGCCAACCACTTCAAGCAGACCGACACCACCCGTGACGGCGCGCGCGGGCTGTTGCTCAGCCAGGCCGGGGCGAACACCACGCGCGGTGCGGCGTGGGCCATGCGTACGCTCGCGCAGGCCGCGGCCGTGACGCCACCGGACGATCCGTTGCATGCCGAACTCACGGCTGTGATCGACGCCAATGTCGACCATCACCATGAGCGCTATGCACGTGCAAACCACAATGCCCTGGGCTTGGTCCAACCGTACTCGAACTACAACGGCACGCAGGATCCCTGGACCTCGGCGAGCTGGATGGACGACTTCTTCACCGCCGCCTGGGGCTATCTCAAGGACCTGCAGGTGTGCAGCCCCGCGCGCACGCCCGCGCTCGACGCGTTCCTGGCCTGGAAGTACCGATCGGTGGTGGGTCGGCTGGGCGGCAGCGGCACGGCATCGTTCGGCTACCCGTGGGCAGCGCAATACACGCTGCCGTACGCCCCCAGCGCCCGGGCCGACTGGTCCGGCGCCGGCCCGTGGTACGCGCATTGGGGCGAGGTGGCCCGGGCGATGCAGTTGCCCACCGAGGTCGCGTCAAGCGCGCCACTGGACAGTGGCTACCCGACATCGGCCACCGGCTACTGGGGCAACCTGCTGCCGGCGCTGGCCTACGCCGTTGATCATGGCGCCGAAGGCGCCGCCGCTGCGTGGCAGCGGGTGCAGTCGGCGGCGAACTTCGCGCAACAAGCCGCAGCCTACGCCGACGACCCCGTGTGGGGCGTGATGCCGCGGTGACCTCGATGGCACCGCAATGGCCCAGCCGCCACCCCGGAGAACCGTGACCCTGCCCGCCGACAGCCTCAGCACGGCGAGGCCCACAACACAGGACCCATGGATATGACGAGTCGCAATCGCCTGGATGATGCGAGGCGCCGCCGCCTGTTGATGGCGTGGGCTGCCGCGCATGCGTTGGCACTGGCCGCGTGCGGCGGTGCGACGACGGCGCCGACGGCCAACCCGCCCGAGCCC
>JABWBN010000322.1 GCA_013360485.1 Burkholderiaceae bacterium
GCCGCGCCCGCCGGCGCCGCGGCTGGGGGCAGGCGGCGCACATGGGCCTTGGCGGCGGTGCGCACTTTTTCAGTGATGTCCTCGGCGAGCTGGCGCAAGCCGTCGGCCACGCCGATCTTGGGCTTGGCCACGAAGTCGATGGCACCGAGCTCGAGCGCGCGCAGCGTCACGTCGGCACCTCGCTCGGTCAGCGTGCTCACCATCACGACCGGCATGGGCCGCAGGCGCATCAGCTTGGACAGGAAATCGATGCCGTCCATGCGCGGCATTTCCACGTCCAACGTGATCACGTCGGGGTTGGTGTTGCGAATCGTCTCGCGCGCCACGTACGGATCGGCGGCCACGCCCACGCACTCCATGTCGGGCTGCTTGTTGATGATCTCGGCGAGCAGGCCGCGCACCAGCGCGGAATCGTCCACCACCACCACTCTGGTCTTGGGCATGACTGCTATTCCCTGAGTGTGCGGGTTCAGAACAGGTCGATCGAGCCGCCGCCGCTGTTGGGCGGAACGACCTTCTGTGCCGCGGCGCGGTCCTGGGCCACCAGCGCCTCGGTGTTGGTGGGCGCCAGACGCTTGACCATCGCCTTGCCGCTGGCCGGCAGGAAGCACACCTTGCGCGGGTAGACATCCATCACATCGCGGCTGACGATGGGGATGCGTTCGGTCTGCAGGTAGTCGGTGACGAACTTCGTGTTGCGTTCGCCGACGTTCAGGCTGTTCATGCCGCTGATCACGGCGCCGCCGCCGAAGATCTTGGCCTCCAGCGTCAGCCGCGAGGCGCCGCGCTTCATCATTTCGTTGATCAGCAACTCCATCGCGTAGCTGCCGTAGCGGCCGGAATCGCCGGCGCCGTCGGGCAGCATGAAGTGGTTCATGCCGCCGATGCGGCGCTCGCGGTCCCACAGGCAGGCGGCGATGCACGAGCCCAGCGTTGTCGTGATCAGCACGTCCTCGTCGTGCACGAAGTGCTCGCCGGGCAGCACCTTCACGGCGTCGTTCTTGAAGTGGGCGTCCCAGAAGAAGAACGAGGCCTCGCCTGGCTTGCGGGCCTGTGCCTTCAACCGATCCAGGCGGGCGGTCGAGGTCAGTATCGATGTGCGGGGCGCAGCGCTGGCTGGGGCAACGGACGGTGCGTTCATGGGCAGTCCTGTGGCGGCGGGGCGGTTCAGGGCAGGAGCGCCTGGCTCACACCTTCTGGTAGATCGTCTTGCCGCGCAACTTGAACAGGTCGCGCGAGTCGGTGAAGTTCTCGGAGTGGCCCACGTACAGAAGGCCGCCCGGCTTGAGCACGCGGTGCATGTGCTGCAGCACGGTGCGCTGGGTCGGGGCGTCGAAATAGATCATCACGTTGCGACAGAAAATGATGTCGAACGGCTCGCCGAGTGCCCAGTCGCGGCTCATCAAGTTGAACGGGCGGAACTCGATCAGGCGCGCCAGTTCCGGCTTCACGCGGATCATTCCGGCGTTGCTGCCCTTGCCGCGCAGGAAATGCTTCTGCAGCCGGGCGCTGGACAGACCGCGGGCTTCGGCGTCGTACACGCCGCGCTGTGCGGTGGCCAGCACCTTGGTGTCGATGTCGCTGGCCAGGATGCGCGTGCCGGCGGATCCGCCCAGGGTTTCGTGCGCGATCATCGCGATGGAGTACGGTTCCTCGCCGGTGGAGGCGGCGCTGCACCAGATGCGCACCGGTTGGCCTCCACGGTGCCGCAGATCGTCGGCCAGGGCATGGAAGTGGTGCTCCTCGCGGAAGAACGATGTCAGGTTGGTGGTCAGGCAGTTGATGAACTCCTGCCACTCCTGTTCGCCGCCGGCGCCCATGTGCGACTGCAGCCACTCCAGGTAGCTGGCGAACGACCGGTGGCCCGTTTCCCGCAGCCGGCGCGACAGGCGGCTGTAGACCATGGCCTGCTTGCCGGCATGAAGGCTGATGCCGGCACGCTGGTAGATCAGTTCTCGCACCTTGTCGAAGTCGGTCTTCGAGAAGCTGAACTCCTGCTCGACCGCACCAGTGGCGGCCGCAGGTCGGGGGGCGGTCATCAGCTCGGACATGGGCAGGCGGGTCTTGGCGATTTCGGGCGCAGCCGCACGGACTGCGGGTGCATGCGGCGCAGTGTTGCCCAAGCGCTGTGCCGGCGAGGGGGCAAGAAAGGGCCGATTCGGGCCGCATTTCGCAGGGTGGCACCATCCGGGTGCGCTGCTAGACTGCCTCGCATCGCACACCAGCGCCAACACACCATCGGCTGCACGTGGAAGCCATGCATCACCCGCAGGCTACGGCCGCGGCCCCGACACCGGGGTTGCAGCTCGAGCGTGCGCTGACGCTGCTGGAGCACTGTGGTCACCCTGCGCCGGATGGCCTACCCGGTAGCCCCGAGTGGCTCCAGTCACTGATCGACAGCCTGGTCGACCTCTCCAGCCGCGATCCGCTCACAGGGCTGGCCAATCGGCGCAGTTTCGAGCTGGCGCTGGCTCGGGAAATCGATCGTGTGGCCCGGGTGGGCGAGTCTGCATTGCTGCTGGCGATCGACATCGATCACTTCAAGCGCATCAACGACACCTACGGACACGCCGCGGGCGACCAAGTGATTCGCGCCATCAGTGCCGCGCTGGCCGAGACCGTGCGCCCGATGGACATGGTGGCCCGCGTGGGTGGCGAGGAGTTCGCGATCCTGCTGCCCAACTGCCCGCCAGCGTTCGGGCCCCACGTGGCGCAGCGGCTGCGCCAGCGGGTTTCGCGCACCGTCGTTCGCACCGACGAAGGGCCGGTGCTCACGGCCACGGTCAGCGTGGGTGGCGCGTTCGCCCCCCAATGGGTGCGCTCCAACGCCCGGCTGTGGATGGAGCGCGCCGACCGCCAGCTCTACCGCGCCAAGGCCGAGGGTCGCGACCGCGTGTGCCTCGAGCCATCCGCCGAGCCGTCGGTCAGTGCCGAGGAAAAAGGCCTGCTGTTCGGCACCTCCCAGTTCCAGGACCTCGAATGAGCGACGCCACCATCCCATCGTCAGTCGGCAGCGCCGTCGCCCCGGCGCCGGTGCCCAGGGGCGCGCGCATCACCGCCATTACCAGCGGCAAGGGTGGCGTGGGCAAGACTTTCCTCGCGGCCAATCTCGCCGCGGCCCTGGCCCGGCGCGGCGAGCGCGTGCTGGTGCTCGATGCCGACCTGGGCCTGGCCAACCTCGACGTGGTGTTGAACCTGTATTCGCGGCTCACGCTGCACGATGTGTTCACCGGACGCACACCGCTGGAAGACGCCATCCTGCCCGCGCCCGGGGGCTTCTCGGTGCTGCTCGCCGGTTCGGGCCTGATCGAGTACTCGCGCATGACCCCGGAGGTGCGCGACAAGCTGCTCGACGTGGTGGCGCGGGTGCGGCCCCGCTTCGACCGGGTGCTGCTCGATACCGGCGCCGGTATATCCGACGTGGTTCTGTTCACCGTCTCGCTGGCCGACGAGGTGCTGGTCGTCGCCACCCCGGAGCCCACCTCGCTGGCCGATGCCTATGCCACGGTGAAGGTGCTCGCTTCGACACAGGCGGCACGGCCGATGAAGCTGCTGGTCAACCAGACGCAGCGCAGCGGCGAGGGCCGTGCGGTGCGGGCGCAACTCCAGCAGGTGGTGGACCGCTTCGTCAACGTCACGGTGGCTGCGCCGGTGAAGCTCGATCTGGTGGGTGAGGTGCCGCAGGACGCGGCCGTGCGCGAGGCCGTGCAGCGCCGCCAGCTGCTGCTCGAGACCATTCCCGGCTGCGCGGCCGCGCTGGGCGTGTCCGCTGCCGCAGGCAAGCTATAGGCCGATCAACACGCTATCGGTCAGTCGGCTGGCCTCGGGCCAACGGATCCGTCGCGCCTGCCGGATCTGCAGGCCCGGCCGCGGACACCCGCGACAGCCGACCCCGACCGCCGTGCCCGGCCAGCAGCACCACCAACGCGCCGGCGCCGCCTTGCGGCC
>JABWBN010000052.1 GCA_013360485.1 Burkholderiaceae bacterium
ACCTCGTGCTCGTGGGCACCGAGGCCGCGCTGGCGCCGGCTGCCGGCTGGGCGCGTTGCAGCCGGGTCGTGGCCACCGAGGTGGTGTCGATGGACGATGCGGTCGAAGTGGCGCTGCGCCGCAAGCGCGACTCGTCGATGCGCGTGGCCATCGCCCAGCTCAAGGCCGACGACAGCGGCCATTCGGCGGCCGACGCCTGTGTGTCGGCCGGCAACACCGGTGCCCTGATGGCTGTGGCGCGCTATGTGCTCAAGACCTTCGAGGGCATCGACCGCCCGGCCATCGCCGCGTTGCTGCCCAATGCCCGAGGCGGCTTCACCAAGGTGCTCGACCTCGGTGCCAATGTCGATTGCGAGGCGGACCACCTGCTGCAGTTCGCCGTGATGGGCAGCGCGCTGGTCAGCGCACTCGACGGCAATGAAGATCCCAGTGTCGGGCTGCTCAACATCGGCGAGGAAACGATCAAGGGCAGCGAGACGATCAAGCGGGCCGGCGAGCTGCTGCGCGCCGCCGCTGCGGCCGGGCAGATCAACTTCCACGGCAACGTCGAGGGCAACGACATCTTCAAGGGCACCACCGACCTGGTGGTGTGCGACGGCTTCGTCGGCAATGTGGCGCTCAAGACTTCCGAGGGCCTGGCGGGCATGCTCACGCAGATGATTCGCGAGGAATTCAGCCGCACGCCGTTGTCGCGCCTGGCCGCACTGGTCGCGTTGCCGGTGCTCAAGCGGTTCAAGTCGCGCGTCGACCACCGGCGCTACAGCGGTGGCGCCTTGCTCGGTTTGCGTGGCCTGGTGTTCAAGGCGCACGGGTCGTCGGACGCTTACGCCTTCGGCCGGGCTCTCGAGCGGGCGTATGATGCCGCCCGCAACCGCCTGCTCGACCGGGTGCACGACCGCATCCGCGCCACGCTGGCTGCGGCTCCCGCGGGCCCGGACGAGCCCGCCGCCGCCCACGCTGCATGACACCCCATACGCCCGCGATCCCGCGCTACTCCCGCATCGTCGGCACCGGCAGCATGCTGCCGCCACGCCGGGTGACCAATGCCGACCTGGCGGCCGACCTGGCTCGTCGCGGCATCGACACGTCCGACGAGTGGATCGTCGCGCGCACCGGTATCCACGCCCGTCATTTCGCCGAACCGGGCGTGCCGGCGAGCGACCTGGCCGTCGTGGCCGCACGCCATGCGCTCGAGGCCGCCGGCTGCGGACCCGAGGGCATCGACCTCATCATCGTCGCGACGTCCACGCCGGACATGGTGTTTCCGTCGACCGCATGCATCGTGCAGGCCAAGCTGGGCATCCAGGGTTGCCCGGCATTCGACGTGCAGGCCGTGTGCTCGGGCTTCGTCTACGCGCTCACGGTCGCCGACGCGATGATCCGTGCCGGCAGCGCGAGCCGTGCGCTGGTCATCGGTGCCGAGGTGTTTTCGCGGCTGCTCGACTTCAACGACCGCACCACCTGCGTGCTGTTCGGTGACGGTGCCGGTGCGGTGGTGCTCGAGGCCAGCGAGTGTCCTGGCCTGCTGGCCACCGACCTGCATGCCGATGGGCGGCATGTCGGCATTCTGTGCGTGCCCGGGCATGTGTCGGGTGGCCAGGTGAGCGGGCATCCGCTGCTGCAGATGGATGGCCAGGCCGTGTTCAAGCTGGCGGTGGGCGTGCTCGAGCAAGCCGCACGCCGGGTCTTGGCCAAGGCCGGGCGCGAGGAGTCCGACATCGACTGGCTGATCCCGCACCAGGCCAACATCCGCATCATGCAGGGCACGGCGCGCAAGCTGCGCATGCCCCTGGACAAGCTCATCGTCACCGTCGATGAACACGGCAACACATCCGCCGCATCGATTCCACTGGCTCTCGACGTCGCGCTGCGCTCGGGCCGCGTTCAACGCGGCGACACGCTGCTGCTCGAGGGCGTGGGTGGCGGCTTCACATGGGGTGCGGTGCTGCTCGATCTTTGAGCCCCTTGTGCGTCGTCACTGAGTCTGTGTTTTCACCCCTTCGTCCACCTGAACCGACCGACCGATGACCGCGTTCGCATTCCTCTTTCCCGGCCAGGGGTCGCAGGCTGTGGGCATGCTCGACGCCTGGGGCGACCACGCCGCGGTGCGCGCCACACTCGAAGAGGCCTCGGCCGCGCTGGGCGAAGACATCGCCCGTCTGATCGCACACGGCCCGAAGGACCAGCTCGACCTCACGACGAACACCCAGCCGGTGATGCTGACTGCGGGCGTCGCCTGCTGGCGGGCCTGGAAGGCTGAGGGTGGCGCCGACCCTCAGGCCATGGCCGGGCACTCGCTGGGCGAGTACGCCGCGCTGGTGGCCAGTGGCGCGCTGCCGTTGGATCAAGCCCTGCCGCTGGTGCGGTTCCGCGCCCAGGCCATGCAGGAAGCAGTGCCGGTGGGCGCTGGTGCCATGGCCGCCATCCTGGGCATGGACGCCGCCGCCGTGCAACAGGGCTGCGAGCAGGCCGCTGCACGCAGCGGCGAAGTGGTTGCGGCGGCCAACTTCAACGATCCCAAGCAGACCGTGATTGCCGGCAGCCGTGCCGGCGTGGACCAGGCCTGCGAGATTCTCAAGGCCATGGGTGCCAAACGCGCGCTGCCCTTGCCAGTGTCGGCGCCGTTCCACTGCAGCCTGATGAAGCCGGCTGCCGATCGGCTGCGCGAGCGGCTGGCCACCGTGGCTTTCGACGCGCCCCGAATTCCCGTGATCAACAACATCGACGTGCAGGCGCCGACGACGCCCGACGCTCTGCGAGACGCACTGTACCGGCAGGCCTATGGGCCGGTGCGGTGGGTCGAGGTGGTGCAGGCGCTGCGCGGCCGCGGCATCACGCATTTCATTGAGTGCGGGCCGGGCAAGGTGCTGGCCGGCATGGTTCGGCGCATCGACGGCGATGCCGTTGCCGGTGCGCTGTTCGATCCTGCAAGCCTGCAGGAAATCCAAGGGATGTGGGTATGAACGCAGTCAAGCAGGTGGCGCTGGTCACGGGTGCGTCACGGGGCATCGGTCGGGCGATCGCGTCCACCTTGGCGGCTCAGGGCTACACCGTCATCGGCACCGCAACCACCGACGCCGGCGCCGCAGTGGTGGGGCAGGCCTTGGCCGCCAGCGGCGGCCAGGGTTTGTGCCTGAACGTGACCGATGGCGCTGCGGTCGATTCCGCGATCGAGGGTATCGTCAAGACCCATGGCGGGCTGCACGTGCTGGTGAACAACGCCGGCATCACCCGCGACAACCTGGCGATGCGGATGAAGGATGAAGACTGGGATGCAGTGCTCGACACCAATCTCAAAGCGGTGTTCCGTTGCTGTCGGGCCGTGATGCGCACGATGATGAAGCAGCGCCACGGTCGCATCATCAACATCACGTCGGTGGTGGGCGCCAGCGGCAACGCTGGCCAGGCCAACTACGCGGCCGCCAAGGCAGGGGTTGCGGGCCTCACGCGCGCGCTGGCGCGCGAGCTGGGCAGTCGCCAGATCACCGTCAACTGCATTGCCCCGGGATTCATCGCCACCGACATGACCGAGGTGCTGCCCGAGGCGCAAAAGACGGCGCTGCTGCAGCAGATCCCACTTGGGCGCCTGGGCGCCGCAGAGGAAGTGGCGCACGCGGTGGCGTTCCTGGCCTCGCCGCTGGCGGGGTACATCACCGGGACCGAAATCCATGTCAACGGCGGCATGTTCATGAACTGAGGGCCCTCTGCGGCCGGCCGTTTCGAGCCCGGACGGCCCGGCGCGCGGGTGTCTTCGAGCGGACACCGCAGCGCCGTTAGAATCGCGGGCTGGTTTTTGCACCCACTCCTGGAGGAGTCATGAGCGACATCGAATCCCGTGTCAAGAAGATCATCGCCGAGCAGCTCGGCGTGCCCGAATCCGACGTCACCAACGAGAAGGCCTTCGTGGCCGATCTGGGCGCCGATTCGCTCGACACCGTGGAACTGGTGATGGCCCTCGAAGACGAGTTCGGCATCGAGATCCCCGACGAGGAAGCCGAGAAGATCACCACCGTGCAGCTCGCGGTCGACTACGCGATCAAGCACCAGAAGGCCTGAACTGCGCCAATGAGCCGCCGCCGCGTCGTCATCACCGGCCTCGGGCTTATCAGCCCGGTGGGCAACACCGTGACCGAGGGCTGGGCCAATCTGGTCGCCGGTCGCTCGGGCATCGATCACATCACCCGGTTCGATGCATCCACGTTCGCCTGCCGTTTCGCTGGCGAGGTCAAGGGCTTCAATGTCGAGGATTACATCCCCGGCAAGGAGGCCCGCCACATGGATACGTTCATCCATTACGGCATGGCCGCGGCGATCCAGGCGGTGACCGATGCCGGCCTGCCCACGCTGGCCGAGCTGGACGAGGCGCAGGCCGAACGCATCGGGTGCATGGTCGGGTCCGGCATCGGCGGGTTGCCGATGATCGAGCAGACCCAGAACGACTACGCGCAGCGCGGTGCCCGGCGCATCTCGCCGTTCTTCGTGCCCTCGTCGATCATCAACATGATCTCCGGGCACATCTCGATCCGCTACGGATTCACTGGCCCGAACTTGTCCATCGTGACGGCATGTTCCACCGGACTGCACTGCATCGGCGAGGCCGGCCGGATGATCGAGTACGGCGATGCCGACGTCATGGTGGCCGGCGGTGCCGAATCCACCGTGTCCCCGCTCGGCGTGGGCGGCTTCGCTGCGGCCCGCGCGCTGTCGTCGCGCAACGACGACCCCAAGACCGCTTCCCGACCCTGGGACAAGGACCGCGACGGCTTCGTGCTGGGCGAGGGCGCTGGTGTGGTCGTGCTCGAAGAGTACGAGCATGCCCGTCGCCGGGGCGCCAAGATCTACGCCGAGTTGATCGGTTTCGGCATGGGGTCCGACGCCTACCACATGACGGCACCCAACGTCGATGGTCCGAAGCGCTCGATGCGTGCGGCGCTGCGCAATGCGCGCATCAACGCCGACGACGTGCAATATCTGAACGCGCATGGCACGTCCACGCCCCTGGGCGATGCGAACGAGACCAACGCCATCAAGCTGGCTTTCGGCGATGCGGCCCACAAGCTGGTGGTGAACTCCACCAAGTCCATGACCGGGCACCTGCTGGGCGGTGCCGGTGGCGTCGAGACGGTGTTCACCGTGCTGGCGCTGCACCACCAGGTGTCGCCGCCGACGATCAATCTCTTCACGCCCGATCCCGAGTGTGACCTGGACTACTGCGCCAACACGGCGCGCGACATGCGCATCGACGTGGCCGTGAAAAACAATTTCGGCTTCGGCGGCACCAACGGTACTCTCGTCCTGCGGCGCGTCTGAAACCAGCCGACGCCAGCGGCATGCGCCACGCCCCGCCTGCGGTGGAGTTCCCGATACCCGGCACGGCCTTGCAGCGGCTGGCGGCAGCGGTCGTGCCTGGGGCTGCCGCTGCGGCCATTGCGGCGTGGCTGTGGTCGTGGTCGGTGCGCGAACCCGTCTCATTGATCGATGCGCCGAAGGCGCCGTGGGCTCTGCTGGTTCTCGCCGCCGTGCTCGGGGGAGCCATCGCGCATGTCCTGTGGCGGCCCGCGAGGGGCGGGCTGCGCTGGGACGGCGGCGGCTGGTATTGGTTGCCTGGCCGCGACGGCAGCAGCGACACGAGTGCTGGGTCTGACCCCGGTATCGAGCCCGACCCGGTGGCACTGGCCACGGTCCGGGTCCAGTGGGATCTGGGGGCGTGGCTGTTGGTCAAGGCCACGCCCGATGGTGGTGGCCGGCCGCTGCAGATCACCGCCGCCCGGCAGGCCGAGCCCACCCGGTGGCACGCGCTGCGGGTGGCGCTGTACCACCGGTGCGGGCCGGCCCCGTCGGACGCGCAGAGGCGGCCATGAGATTGTGGTGCTGCACTCCTGATCGGGATTGCGCGGCATGACCGCAGACGTGGCCGACCTCGAACTGGTCGCGCGTGCCCAGCGGGGCGATGTGCGGGCCTTCGAAATGCTGGTGGTCAAGTACCAGCGCCGACTCGAGCGCCTGATCGGGCGCATGGTTCGCGACACCGACCTGGTTCAGGATATCGCCCAGGAGTCGTTCGTCAGGGCCTATCGCGCGCTGCCTCAGTTTCGCGGGGAGAGCGCGTTTTATACCTGGCTGTACCGCATCGCAGTCAACACCGCAAAGAAGGCGCTGGTCGATCTGAAGCGCGATCCGGTGGTGACCGAGTCGGCGCTGGCCACGACCGACGATGACGGGCAGGAAACTTCCAGGGCCGAGCGCGAACTAACCGATGGCGCAACGCCAGAGGCGATGCTGGCCAGCAAGGAAATCGCCGAGACGGTGAACGCGGCCATCGAGGCGCTGTCCGATGACCTGCGCCAGGCCATCGTGCTGCGCGAGATCGAAGGACTGAGTTACGACGAGATTGCCGAGTTGATGAACTGCCCGATCGGAACCGTGCGTTCGCGCATTTATCGTGCGCGTGAGGCGATCGCCCAGCGCTTGCGGCCCCTGCTGCATACGCGCGACGGCGAACGCTGGTGAGGCGCCGGCACCTTGACCTATGCCCGATGGAACCGCACATGAACATGCACGAAAGCTCTGATGGCGATCACGCGCCCGGCGCGAAGTTCTCGGCCCTGATGGATGGTGACCTGGCGGGTGTCGATGTCGACGGCGCATGCGCGACTTGGCGAGCCGATGTGCAGGTGCGTGAGTGCTGGCACACCTATCACTTGATCGGAGATGTCCTTCGCTCGGGGGAACTGGCCTGCGATGCGGGCCGGGCGCAGGCCTTCCTGGCCGGTGTGCGCGATCGTCTGGCGGCCGAGCCGGTGCCGCTCAGTCCCTCGGCGCTCGTGCGTGGCGATGTGCCCGCTGCAGTTGGGCCCACGGCCGTGGCCCGCAGGGCAGGCCGCAGCCGCACCTGGGCGCCGATGGCCGCTGCGGCCGGAGTGGCCGCCGTCGCTGGCGTTCTGGTCGTGATGCGCACGAATGCGCCGCAGACTTCCACTGCCGTTGCAGTTCAAGCCGCCGGGCCCCGGGCGGCCAGTGGCGTGATCCGCGATGCGCGGCTCGATCGCTACTTGGCGGCGCATCGGCAGGTCTCGAATACCACCGCGGTCTACGTCCCTGGGGCTGCGGTTCGCAACGTCGACAGCCGCGCAGGCGGGGACCGTTGAACGTGAGTTCGCTGCGGTTTGCGGCCCGGGCGTGCTGTTCGGCCCTCGTGCTGGGTCTTGCCGTCGCCTCGGGCGCGCCGCTGCCGGAATCGGCTGATGTGTCGTCATGGTTGACGCGCATGCAGCAGGCCGCCGAGCAGCGAAGCTACCTGGGCACCCTGGCCATTGCCTCGGGCGGCGTTGTCTCGTCGTCACGGGTGAGCCATCATGTCGATGGGCGTCAACGATACGAGCGCGTCGAGATGCTCGATGGGGCGCAGCCCAAGGAGCGGGTGCGCCACAACGACATCGTCTACACCTTGTGGCCCCGTGACCGGTTGGCCGTCCATGAGAGGCTGGACGCGGTCGCAGGCTTCCCGTCGCTGCCGACATCGGCCCAACGCGCGCACGAGAGCTATGAGCTTCGCCATCAGGGCAGGGCCAGAGTCGCCGGGCGCGAGGTCGATGTGCTGTTGTTGAGCCCGCGGGACCCGTTGCGATTTGCGCAGAGGCTGTGGGCCGACCGCGAATCCGGCCTGCTGCTTCGCGCCGATGTGCTGGCCTCCGGAGGCGAGGTGCTCGAGTCGGCTGCGTTTTCCGATGTGGCGATCGACTCGCCCAAGGCGGCGCGGGCGCAGGTCAATCCACGCAAGAAGCTCGACGGCTACCGCGTCGTGCAGCCTCCGACGCGGCATGTCGCGCTGGACTCTCAGGGCTGGATGCTGACGCGTCCGGTGCCGGGGTTCGAACTGATCAGTTGCGTGCAGCGCTCATTGGAAGGGACCGTGTCAGCCAATGGGCCGATGGTGCTGCAATCCGTGTTTTCCGACGGCCTCACGCACGTGTCGGTTTTCATTGAGCCCTACGATGAGAATCGTCATGTGCCCGTGAGCACGTCGTCCGGCGCAGCCCACGTCTCGATGGCGCGGCGTGGCCAGTGGTGGCTGACGATCGTGGGCGAGGTGCCGATGCAGACGATCGCGCAGTTCGAGGCAATGCTTCAGCGCAAGCCCTGATCGTGAGGCCGAAGGCGGATCGCGCGAGGGCGGGCTATCGATGCGTGGATGGTTTCTGCGCCGCACCTGCTGAGCGAAGCAAGGCACAGTGCGGCGCTCTTTGCCGGGTTCGGGTGTGGGGAGATCGATGGTGAGCGTGCAGGCGTTTGGGGTTCGCCGGGCGTGGATGGGATGGATACTGGCCGTTGCGGCGGCGTGCGCACTGTTCGGTTTGCCGCAAGCAGCCGTGGCGCGCGGCGATCTGCCCGATTTCACCGAACTCGTCGATCGGGTGGGACCTTCTGTGGTGGGCATACGCACCTTGGAGCGTACGCGAAGTGGTCTGGGGCTCGAGCGAGGGCAACTCGATCCAGACGTCGAGGAATTCCTGCGCCGATTCGGAGTGCCGTTGCCCGGGCGGCGGGGTAACCCGCGCGGACCCGACGACGAACCCCAGCAGCGCGGCGTTGGCTCCGGCTTCATCCTCAGTGCAGACGGCTACATCATGACCAATGCGCATGTGGTGGATGGCGCTGACGAGGTGCTGGTCTCGCTGACTGACAAGCGCGAGTTCAAGGCGCGCATCGTCGGGGCTGACCGGCGCACCGATGTAGCGGTCATCAAGATCGAGGCGAGTGGCCTGCCGGCGGTGAAACTGGGCGATGTCAACCGCCTCAAGGTCGGCGAATGGGTCATGGCGATCGGATCGCCCTTCGGCCTGGCCAATACCGTGACCGCCGGAATCGTCAGCGCCAAGGGCCGTGAGACCGGTGAGTTCCTGCCCTTCATCCAGACCGACGTTGCGATCAATCCCGGCAATTCGGGTGGGCCTTTGATCAATCTGCGCGGCGAGGTGGTCGGTATCAACTCGCAGATCTACAGCCGCTCGGGCGGATACATGGGCATCGCCTTTGCGATTCCCATCGACGAGGCCAGCCGTGTCGCTGACCAATTGCGTGCCAGCGGTCGGGTGGTCCGTGGCCGCATCGGCGTGACCATTGCGCCGGTGACCAAAGATGTGGCCGAATCGATCGGGCTGGGCAAAGCGGTGGGTGCGATGGTGCGTGCGGCCGAGATGGGCGGCCCGGCGGACAAGGCCGGCATCGAGCCCGGCGACATCATCACGCGTGTCGATGGCCGCGCTGTCGAGAGCTCAAACGATCTGCCGCGCATCATCGGCGGTATCCGTCCAGGCTCGCGCGCGGTGCTGCAGGTTTTCCGTCGTGGCGCTTATCGCGACCTGTCCGTCACGGTAGGCGAGTTCGAGTCCGAGTCGGCCACGCGGCAGGCGCAGGGCCCGGGCAGTGCGGGGCCGGCCGCTCGCAACGCACTGGGGCTTGCGGTGAGCGACCTGCGCGAAGCGGAACGTCGTGAGCTCAACGTCCGCGGCGGTGTGCGCGTCGATGCGGTCGAGGGCGCGGCTGCGCGTGCAGGCATCCGTGAAGGCGACATCATTCTTGCCCTGGACAACACCGATATCACCAGCGCCCGGCAATTCGCCGAAGTGGCCGGGCGCATCGACAAGCAGAAGTCGGTCAGCGTTCTGGTGCGACAGGGTGAGTTGACCAACTTTCTCGTGATCCGCCCGCAGCGCTGACTTCCGCCGGCAGGTCCGACCCGACGCAGGCCCGAAAACCTGACGTCAGCGGTCGGATTTTTCGCATTACGGGAAATCAGCCAGACCGCCCGTGCCCCCGGGCTTGTCGGATCGGTGTTTCAATCAAGCGAGGCGCAGCGTCGTTTGGGCGCGAAAGTATGTGTTTGATCACTCACTTCACTGCAGCCCTCGATTCCATCTGCTTAGGGTTAAAGTTTCAAGGTTCTGTCGGGTATAGTGTACGCATCGGTAATCATTTGCTGGCCCGTTCCTTGCATTCGAAAGGCACGGATCGAGGTGTGGATAAGCTGTGGATGATTGATCCCTGTTGGCACCTCGCAACGACCCAAAAACAAGCAACGGCGCGGGTTCCAGCCCGGTGGTTTTGGCTACAATGAAGGCCCAACAAGCAGTTGCCATACGTTTTGTTGGAAGGCGCGTCTCCTCTTGGACGTGCCTTTTTTTTAGCTCCCTCGCGGACACGTCCGCCGACACCTTGCGTCGCGCCGGGGGCACGCGCTGAGAGCGGTTTTAACTGCCTCGACCGATGGCGCTCGCGACGTCTGCCTGATCTGCATGGACCACATCCGCAACTTCTCCATCATTGCCCACATCGACCACGGCAAGTCGACGCTCGCCGATCGCATCATCCAGCGCTGTGGAGGACTGTCCGATCGCGAGATGGAGGCCCAGGTGCTCGACTCGATGGACATCGAGCGAGAGCGCGGCATCACCATCAAGGCGCAGACTGCAGCACTGAAGTACACCGCGTGCGATGGGCGCGTCTATACGCTCAACCTGATCGATACGCCGGGGCACGTCGATTTCAGCTACGAGGTCAGCCGATCGCTGTCGGCCTGCGAAGGCGCCTTGCTGGTGGTCGACGCGAGCCAAGGTGTCGAGGCGCAGACGGTGGCCAATTGCTACACCGCGCTCGACCTGGGTGTCGAGGTCGTGCCCGTGCTCAACAAAATGGACCTGCCGCAGGCAGATCCCGAGCGAGCGAAATCCGAGATCGAGGACGTGATCGGCATCGACGCCAGCCACGCCATTCCGTGCTCGGCCAAGACCGGCGAGGGTGTCGACGACATCCTCGAGGCGGTGATTGCCCGTATGCCCGCGCCGCGAGGCCGGGCCGCCGCGCCACCGCGCGCGATGATCATTGACAGCTGGTTCGACAACTACGTCGGTGTCGTCATGCTGGTTCGCGTGGTCGACGGGCGCCTCGCCAAGGGCGACCGCATCCGGCTGATGGCCACCAATGCGGTCTACGGCATCGAGCAGATCGGTGTGTTCACGCCCAAGGGTGAACCGCGCGATGCGCTCGAGGCGGGCGAGGTGGGCTTCATCATCTCCGGCATCAAGGAACTCAAGGCGGCCAAGGTCGGCGACACGATCACGCTCGAGAAGAAGCTGCCCAACAACCTGGGGCCCGCGACCGAGCCGTTGCCCGGCTTCAAGGAGATCAAGCCGCAGGTGTTCGCTGGCCTCTATCCCACCGAGGCGAGCGAGTACGACCAACTGCGCGACGCACTGGAGAAGCTGCAACTCAACGACTCCAGCCTGCGCTTCGAGCCCGAGGTGAGCCAGGCACTGGGCTTCGGCTTCCGCTGCGGCTTCCTGGGTCTGCTGCACATGGAAATCGTGCAGGAGCGGCTGGAGCGCGAGTTCGACCAGGACCTGGTCACGACCGCGCCGAGCGTCGTCTATGAAGTCGAACTGGGCGATGGCACCGTGATCCAGGTGGAGAACCCCAGCAAGATGCCGGACCAGGGCCGCATCCGCGAGATCCGCGAGCCCATCGTCACCGTGCATCTGTACATGCCGCAGGACAGCGTGGGTCCGGTGATGACGCTGGCCAACCAGAAGCGCGGCGTGCAGATGAACATGGCCTATCACGGCAAGCAGGTGATGCTCACCTACGAGCTGCCGCTGGCCGAGATCGTGCTGGACTTCTTCGACAAGCTGAAGAGCGTGTCGCGCGGTTACGCCAGCATGGACTACGAGTTCAAGGAGTACCGGGCGGCCGACGTGGTGAAGGTGGACATCCTGATCAACGGCGACCGGGTGGATCCGCTGGCCATGATCGTGCACCGCAGCCAGAGCGCCTACCGCGGCCGTGCGGTGGTGGCCAAGATGCGCACCCTGATCCCGCGCCAGATGTACGACGTGGCGATTCAGGCGTCCATTGGCGCGACCATCATCGCGCGCGAGGACGTGAAGGCGCTGCGCAAGAACGTGCTGGCAAAATGCTACGGCGGCGACATCACGCGCAAGCGCAAGCTGCTCGAAAAGCAGAAGGCCGGCAAGAAGCGCATGAAGCAAATCGGAACCGTCGAGGTGCCTCAGGAGGCCTTCCTCGCCATCCTGCAGGTGGAAGACTGACGATGAGTAGCCTCACGATCGCGCTGTTCGCTGCGCTGGCGGTGTACCTGGGCGGCTGGTGGATGGGCCATTGGATCGGCAACTTTTCGTTGCTGCTGTTCCTGCTGACGGTGGTCACCTTCGGTTATTGGCTGGCTGAACGGCTGAAGTTCGCGCCCGCGCGGCAGCAGGCCGCACTGCAACTCGAGCGCGACCACGCCCAGCGCATGGAGTCGCTGGCCCGTCAGGGCATCGAGAAGGTCGACTCCGATGTGCAGGCAGCCCGCCACAAGCTGTTGGCCCAACCCTGGTGGCTCGACTGGACGGCCGGGCTCTTCCCGGTGATCCTCGCCGTGTTCCTGTTGCGCTCGTTCCTGTTCGAGCCGTTCAAGATCCCGTCGGGATCGATGATTCCCACGCTGCTGGTGGGCGACCTGATCCTGGTGAACAAGTACCACTATGGCGTGCGGCTGCCGGTGCTGAACAAGAAGATCATTGCCAACCACGACCCGAAGGCGGGCGATGTGATCGTGTTCCGTTATCCAGTCGACCCGCGCATCGACTACATCAAGCGGGTGGTCGGTGTACCCGGTGACGAGGTCGCCTACCTCAACCAGCGCCTGACGATCAACGGCAAGCCGGTCACCACCGAAGCGCAGGGCGACTACTACGACGAGCACAGCATGCGCTATGCGAAGCGCTACTCCGAACAACTCGGCGAGCGTCGGCACGATATCCTGGTCGACCCGGGCCGTGTGCCGTTGTACGGCGTCGAGCCCAAGGCCTTCCCGATGGCCCAGTCCTGTCGCTACAGTGTCGAGGGTGTGACTTGCAAGGTACCCGCTGGACACTACTTCGTCATGGGTGACAACCGTGACGATTCGCAAGACTCACGCTACTGGGGCTTCGTTCCGGATGAAAACATCGTCGGACGGGCGTTCCTCGTCTGGATGAATTTCGGTAACCTCGGGCGGATCGGCGGCTTCAACTGAGCCTGGTGGCCAGGAAAGGCAACATGACGCAACTCGTTGGTCGGCGCGCGCAGCGCGGCATCACGCTCATCGGACTGCTGAGCTGGGCGGTCATCGTGGGCTTCATGGGCTACGTGCTCATCCGTGCGGTGCCCACCGTGCTCGAGTTTCAGGCCATCCAGGGGGCCATCGATCGGGTGGCGGCTGCACCCCCACCGACAGTAGCCGGTATCCGGGCGGCGTTCGACCGCCAGAAGGACATCGAGTACTCCATCGAGTCGATCTCGGGCAAGGACCTCGACATCACCAAGGAAAACGAGCGCGTGGTGATCAGCTTCGCCTACAACAAGGAGGTCGAGCTGATCAAACCCGTCTACCTCCTGATCAAGTACGAAGGCCGCTCCAAGTGACGCAAGCGCGGCCCGCCGCGCGCCGATCCGACCGATGATGGACGCACGGCTGCAGGCACTTCAGGCCCGACTCGCTTACGCGTTCGCAGACGCACGCCTGCTGCAGCGGGCGCTGACGCATCGCAGTTTCGGCGCCGAGCACAACGAGCGCCTCGAGTTCCTGGGCGACGCCGTGCTGAACCTGGCGGTGTCGACACTGCTTTACGAGCGCTTTGGTGCGTCCGACGAAGGCGACCTCACGCGGGTGCGGGCTCACTTGGTGCGTGAAGAGAGCCTGCACCGGGCTGCGCTGGCGCTCGGATTGCCCGAGGTGCTGCGCATGTCCGAGGGCGAGGCACGTGGCGGCGGCGCGCAGCGACCTTCCATCCTGGCCGATGCGGTGGAGGCCCTGGTGGGTGCGACCTTCCTCGATGGCGGATACGAGCCGGCGGCTGATCTGGTGCGCCAGTTGTTCGGTGAGTTGATCGCTTCCACCGACGCCGAAAGCTGGGCCAAAGACGCCAAGACCGAACTGCAGGAATGGCTGCAGGCGCGGCGCCTGCCGGTGCCTGCCTATCGGATCGTGGCCACGCGCGGCCAGGCGCATGCGCAGACCTTCGAGGTCGAGTGCGCTGCCGTGGCGTTGGAATTGGCCGAAACCGGCGAGGGGCGTTCGCGTCGGTCTGCCGAGCAGGCGGCGGCGCGCCGATTGCTGGAACGCCTGAAGGCCGCCGACCGCCCCGACGGGCCATTGCGCAGTTGACATGGACGACGGCCCAACCCCCGATCCGACCGCCAACGCGGACAGCGCCCGCTGTGGCCTGGTGGCCATCGTTGGTCGTCCGAACGTCGGCAAGTCCACGCTGATGAACGCGCTGGTGGGTCAGAAGATCAGCATCACGTCACGCAAGGCGCAGACGACACGTCATCGCATCCACGGCGTGCGCACCGTAGGCCATGCCCAGTTCGTCTTCATCGACACCCCCGGGTTCCAGACGCGACACCAGACGGCACTCAATCGCAACCTCAACCGCACGGTACAAGGGGCGCTGGCCGACGTCGACCTCGTGCTGTTCCTTGTCGAGGCCGGGCGGTTCACGCTGGACGATGCCAAGGTGCTGGCCTTGCTGCCGCAGGGCAAGCCCGCCATCCTGGTGGCCAACAAGCTCGATGCCGTCACCCGGCGCAACGACATGCTGCCTTGGCTCCAGGGCATGCAGCAGCGCCATCCCTTTGCCGAGTTCGTGCCGATGTCGGCGCACAAGGCTGCCGACGTTGAGCGCTTGCTCCAGATCGTGGCGCCGTACTTGCCGTCACAGCCGTGGTTGTACGAAGCCGATGCGCTGACCGATCGCAGCGAGCGCTTTCTCGCCGCTGAGCTGATCCGTGAGAAGTTGTTCCGCCTGACCGGCGACGAGCTGCCTTACAGCGCCACGGTCGTGATCGATCGTTTCGAGGACGAGCCTGCGCGCTCCGGAAGTGTGGACGCTGGTGCAGTGGCCGTTCCCCGTCCGGGACTGCGGCGCATCGCGGCCACCATCATCGTCGAGCGCGATGCCCACAAGGGCATGGTGATCGGTGAAGGCGGCGAGCGGCTCAAGCGCATCGGCAGCGAAGCCCGGCAGGAACTCGAGCGGCTCCTCGACAGCCGCGTGCATCTGGAGCTGTGGGTCAAGGTGCGTTCGGGCTGGGCCGACAGCGAGGAGCACCTGCGCTCCTACGGCTACGAGTAGTGGGTCCGGTGCGGTCCTCGCGAACCATGGTCGACCTGCCGGGGGTCCGTTGAGCCGCGCCCCCACGCAGCCGGCCTATGTGCTCCACCAGTGGGACTGGAGCGAAACCAGCTTGGTGCTCGATCTCTTCACCCGCGACCTCGGTCGCATTGCCGTGGTGGCAAAGGGAGCCAAGCGCCCGTATTCGCAGTTGCGCTCGGTGCTGTTGCCGTTCCAGCGCATTGCGGTATCCCTGACCCGGTCGCGACCGCCTTCGTCCGGCGACGACGCGAGCGAGATCCATACCCTGCGCAGTGCCGAGTTCATCGGCCCCCTGGCTGCGCTACCGCCCGAGCGCCTGTTTTCGGGCTTCTACCTCAACGAACTGCTGATGAAGCTGCTGGCGCGGCACGACCCTCACGAGCAGCTGTTCGCGGCCTACGGCCAGGCGCTGGCCACGCTGGCCTGGGCCGATGAGCAGGCCGCGTTGAGGGCTTTCGAGCTCGAACTGATGCGCGAAGTGGGCGTGTTGCCCGAGCTCGGCCGCACGACGACGACGCTGCGGGCACTGGAGCCCGCCGCTCCCTACCGGCTGTCGGGCGAGGCAGGGCTGGCCGAAGCACCACTGGCCGACTTCCAAGGTGCGCTTGCGGGCGAGCACTGGCTGGCGTTGGCGCAGGCGCTGCAGACGCAGGACCACGCGGCGTTGTGCACCGCAGCCCTGGCTGCCGGACCGGCGCTGCGCACGCAGCTGCGCGCGCTCCTTCACTATCATCTGGGTACGTCGCGGTTGCGCAGCCGCGACGCCATGCGCGATGCGCGCGCATTGCTCGACGCCGCCGCGTCGGTCGACCGTTCTTCAGTATCCGTGTCCGGGAACCCATCATGAACCCACTCGTGGCCGCCGAGCCGCAGGCACAAAGCCACGGCACGGCCTTGTCGGTCAACGTCAACAAGGTCGCGCTGCTGCGCAACACGCGTCACCTGGGGATCCCGGATGTCGTGGGCCTGGCGCGCATCGCGCTGCAGGCCGGGGCTCAGGGCATCACCGTGCATCCGCGGCCGGACGAGCGGCACATCCGGCGCCATGACGTGCTCGAGCTGGCTGCGTTGATGGCCCAGTGGCCACAGGCCGAGTACAACATCGAAGGCAATCCGTTTCACAACCTGCTCGACGCGTTGCGCGAGGTCGCCGACGCGGGCCATCGGGTGCACCAGTGCACGTTCGTGCCCGATGCCACTGACCAATTCACATCGGACCATGGCTGGAACCTGCCGTCCGACATCGAGCGCTTGCGTCCGCTGATCGAGCAGGCCCATGCGCTGGGAGCGCGGGTCAGTCTGTTCATGGATCCGCTGCCCGAAGCCATGGTCCATGCCGCGGCGGCGGGTGCGGATCGGGTGGAGCTCTACACCGAGTCCTATGCCAGTGCCCATGGCACCGGCCGACAGGCGCAGGTGCTCGCAGGTTTCGCGGCGGCCGCCCGCGCCGCGCAGGCCGTCGGGCTTCAGGTCAACGCCGGCCACGATCTCAACCGTGCCAATCTGGCGGACTTCCTGCAGGAGGTGGCGGGCGTGCAGGAAGTCTCGATCGGCCATGCCCTGGTGGCCGATGCGCTGGAGCTGGGCATGGCCGCGACGGTGCGCGAGTACCTGGCGTGCATTCGCTGCGCCGATGCACCGCGGTGGCACTGAGCCCTCGAACCCGGCAGCCACGATGATTCGCGGTTTGGGCACCGACATCTGCGACCTGCGTCGCATTCGGCAAACGCTCCAACGACGCGGCGATCGCTTTGCCGAGCGGGTGCTGGGTCCGTCGGAGTTGCAGGTGTTTCACGCCCGGCGCGCCCGGTCGCAGCAGCGTGGCGAGGCCTACCTCGCCACTCGCTTCTCGGCCAAAGAAGCCTTTTCGAAAGCGATCGGCCTGGGCATCCGTTCGCCGATGACCTGGCGCGACTGCGAGATCCTCAACCTGCCCAGCGGCCAGCCCTACGTGCAGCTGCATGGCCCGCTGCGCCAGTGGTTCGAAGATCGCCACCTGTGCGCCCATGTGAGCGTGACCGACGAAACCGAATATGCCGCCTCGTTCGTGGTGGTGGAAGTGAACGGCCAGCCATGAATCTGCAATCCGATCGCCCGCATGCACCGGTGGTGCTCGACATCGCCGGCACCGCGCTCGATGCCGCCGACCGCCGGCGTCTGCGCCATCCGCTCACCGGTGGCCTGATCCTGTTCACGCGCAATTGGTCCAACCGGGCGCAACTGACCGATCTGGTGGCCGATGCCAAGGCGCTGCGTCCCGACCTGCTGGTGTGCATCGACCATGAGGGCGGGCGCGTTCAGCGCCTGCACGGCGATGGCTTCACCCCGCTGCCGTCCATGCGATCGATGGGCGAGTTGTGGATGCGCGATCCCATGCGCGCCACCGACGCGGCCACGGCAACCGGTCGCGTGCTGGCCAGCGAGCTGCGCGCCTGCGGCGTGGATCTGAGCTTCACGCCGGTGCTCGACCTCGACCACGGGCGCAGCGCGGTGATCGGCGACCGTGCGTTCCACCGCGATGCCAGGGTCACGACCCTGCTGGCCAAGAGCCTGATGCACGGCCTGCTGCTGGCCGGCATGGCCAACTGCGGCAAGCACTTCCCCGGCCACGGACATGCGCGGGCCGACAGCCACCATGCATTGCCGCGCGATGGCCGTTCACTTCGAGCGCTGCTCAGCGACGACGCAATGCCCTACGCGTGGTTGTCGGGGACGCTGAGCGCCGTGATGCCGGCGCACATCGTGTACCCGCGCGTGGACGCGATGCCGGCCGGCTTCTCCTCGCGCTGGTTGCGCGATGTCCTCCGCGGCCGGCTCGGCTTCCAGGGCGCGATCATCAGCGACGACCTGTCGATGGCCGGTGCCCAGGCCGTGGGCAGCGCACCGCAGGCGGCCGTGGCCGCGCTCGAGGCCGGTTGCGATCTGGTGCTGCTGTGCAACCAGTCGCTGGGTGGCGGCCAAGGTGTGGACCATCTGCTCGAACACCTCGAGCGCGCCGCCGCAACCGGCCATTGGCATCCGGACGAGGCCAGCGAGGCCCGCAGGCTGGCGCTGTTGCCTGCGACGCCGCCGTGCCCATGGGACGACCTCATGTGCGATGCGGCGTACCTGCAGGCACTGGAGCGCCTGCCGTGATCACTGCCCGAAATGCATCTGGTATTTGGCGCCGTCGGAGAACAGGCATGCACCCGTACCGATGGCCGGGCCAGTGAGCTGGTACTCGCACGCGGCATGCGTGCCGTTGCTGCCGTAGGCGTTGGCGATGCCACGTCGTCCGCCGGCGTCACGGCCCCATGCGCCGAGCACCTGCTGGTGGATGCGGCCGAACCCGGTGTAGCTCGCGTCGACCCGTGTGGACTCGCCCTGCATCGGCGCGCCGCGGTACTGCAGCGCGAATGTGCCCCGGTTGTTCAGGCCGTCGTGCACCTGTGCGACCAGCATGCCGGCCTGCTGGGCGACTTCGTTCATCGGATACAACCGGGCCTGCATCACGGCAGGCACTGGCGGCAGGGGCTGCACTCCCGCCGGTACGACGGCGACCGTATCGGCGCTGCGCAGCGGGCGGCCGGTGTGGGGGTCGATCGGAACGACGTAGCACGCACTGAGTGCGGCCACGCACGTGGCGGTAACGCTCGCGTGCATATGGCGGGGTGACAGCCGGAAATGGAACCGGGGTCGCAACGTACTCATGGGGGCTTTCGTGGCGCGGACCTATCGCCGCCCACGAAGCATCGTTGCGCCACAACTCTGCAGGCAAGCAGCAGCCGCAGCGGTATCACGCCACGTGACCGCCGGTGCTCCGGTGCTGTACCGAGCGGGCACCCGTGCGGCCAGGTGTCGGCCACCGTCCTGGCTGCGGCCTCAGTGCGCGGGCGTCCCGGCGTCGAACGGCAGCTTGAGTTGCGACAGGTCGCGGCGCGTCTCGACGAGCACCAGCGGGCCCTCGTCGGCAATCACCGCCGGCTTGGGCTCGCGCGGCACGCGCACCGGCTGCGGCTCGGCCGCTAACGCAGCACGTGCGGCTTCGATCTTCTGCATGTCGGAGTGCACCCAGGTCAGACCGCTGTCCTGGAGAACGCGCTGCAACGCGTCAACGGGCAGCTCGAAAGGCTCGGCTTTCGCAAGCGCGACCGGTGCGGCTGCCGCGGGTTCTGGCCGGAGGGTCGCGTCGCGCGGCGCCGGCTGGACCTCAGTGATCGACGGAACACTCTGCAGCTCTGCGGCCTGCACGTCGGCAGCCTCACCGCTGCCGGGTATGACCTCTGCTGCACCGGTTGTGTCTGCGTCGCGGCGCTCGCGGCGGTAGCGATCCCGCCCGCGCCCGCGCCGACGCCCCTCGCCGCCAACTTCGCTCCTGTCGAAATGCGGGGTCGCTACATGGCGATCTCGCG
>JABWBN010000053.1 GCA_013360485.1 Burkholderiaceae bacterium
GCGAGGTGCAGGCGTTGGCCCAGCGGCTGGCCGCCATGCCCGCGCGCGCGCTGGCGCTGACGCGTCAGGCAATGGATGCCGCCACCACCATGGACTGGGCGACCGCACTGCAGCGCGAGGCCGCGCTTCAAGGCGAGCTGGGGGCCGCGCACGACTTCCAGGAGGGCGTCCAGGCCTTCCTGAACAAGCGGGCACCGCAGTTCACCGATCGCTGACGCGGCTGCCAGCGCGCGGGTGGGCGCGACGGCGCCCTGCCATCAGGCCGCGGGGTTCTCCCGCGCGACGTCGTTCAGGAAGTCCGCGCATCGCATCTCCTGTCCACCCTCGAGCCACACCGGATACATGCGCTCGAAGTCCTCGCGGATGCGCTGCAGCGGAATGTCGTCGAAGGTGCCGCGCTGCAGCACGTATTCCATGTGCCGGTTGCCGGCGCGGTCGTAGGGGTGGTAGATCGAATCGTCGCGGCCATTGAACTCCAGCGGCAGCAGGCCGAAGCGGTCGCACAAGGCCAGGTTGAATGCAGGCGTGGCCTTGCGCCAAGCGCCGTCGAGCCACATCTCGGTGTAGCCATGCCAGGCGTACACGTCGCTGCGCAGTGCCTGCCGCATGCGCTCGGTGCTCAGGTGGTTGCGCACATCGGCAAAGCCCAGCCGTGCCGGTATGCCGGCCGCGCGCGCCACCGCCGCCAGCAAGGCGGCCTTCGGCACGCACCAGCCGTAGCCGTTGGCCAGCACGCTGCTGGCGCGCATGCCGCTGGGCGACAGGTCGATGCGATAGGGGTCGTAGCGGAAGTCGTCGCGCACGGCGTTGTACAGGGACACCGCGCGCGCGGTGTCGTCGTGGCCCTGCGCGTGCTCGCGCGCATACGCCACCACGTCCGGATGGTCGCTGTCTACCAGCGCAGTGGGGGCCAGGGCGGCGGTGTGCGGGGGCTCGGATTGCATCGGTCGCTCCAGGGGCATGTCCGGTGCCCGAGACCACACCTTAATCGAACGGGTGCGTCGCCGCCTTGACCGAAGCGGGTGTGCGGGGATCGGGCAGTGCCGGATGCGTCACCGACGGGACAGTTGCGCGACCCGTGCCTGCACGCAGCGGACGATGTCGACGGGCCATGGGTCTCACGCATCGTGAAAGCGCACGAACGCCTCCAGCGGCGCGCGTGACGAACGCAGCGCGTTCACCGGGTGATCGGGATTGGCCTGGCCCACCGCCATGCCGCAGAACAACATGCGATCGTCGGGCAGTTCGAGGAATTCGCCCACCGTGCGTGGGAACGTCGACCAGCTCTCCTGCGCGCAGCTGTCCCAGCCCTCCGCCCGCAGCAGCAGCATCACCGTCTGCAGGAACATCCCCAGGTCCGACCACTGCGGCGGCCCGAGCCGGCGGTGTACCGAGCAGAAGACCACCAGCGGTGCGCCGAAGGCCTCGAAGTTGCGCATGAACCAGCCCAGCCGGGCCAGCTTGTCCTCGCGCGGGATCCCCAGCCGCGCATACATGGCCTCGCCCAGCTCGTAGCGGCGATCGCGATACGGCGCGGGCAACTGCGGCGGGTAGATGTCGTATTCGGTGGCTTCGCGCACGCCACTGGCGATGCGCTCGCCCAGCAGTGCCTTGAGCCGCGCCAGTCGGTCGCCGGCCACCACATCGAGGTGCCAGGGCTGCAAATTGCCGCCCGACGGCGCATGCGCAGCCGTCTGCAGAACCCGGCGGATCACATCACCGGGCACCGGTGTGGGCAGGAAGTCGCGCACCGAATGGCGGCTGGCAACGGCATCATGCACGTTCATCATCTTCAGCGTGTGGGCTCGAAGCCCTGACGATACCCCCGATGGCACCCGCAGGTGCCCCGGCGCAACATCGGGTGCGAGCGCGCCCCGAGGGCCGCCAAGGACGACCATGACCATGACGATCGATACCTTCATGCAGGGCTACCGCGAAGCCTGGGAATCGCGCGACGAGCAGCGGTTCTGCGCCCTGTTCACGCCCGACGGCCAATATCACAACACGCCGTTCGCAGTGCAGACCGGCCCCACCGAACTGGCCGCCTACTGGCAGCGCGTCAAGCTGCAGCAGGACGTCCAGGTGACCTACGAAATACTGGCCCGCCACGACGGCGGTGGCGTGGCGCACTGGCGCACGACCTACCAGGTGGCCTCGGAAGAGCTGTTCCGCATCTGGGCGGCCTCCACCGGTACGCACCTGCCCGAGCGCAACCCCGGCGACCCGTTGCCGCGAGTGGTGCTCGACGGCGTCTTGCAGGCCGAATTCGACGGCCGGCTGTGCCGCCGTGCACGCATCTGGTGGCACAGCCAGCTGCTGCCGGCCGTGTGAATCCGTCGCAACGCCGGACAGGCGATCAGTAGCCGGCCTCGGCCGCCAGCGGCAGCCATTGCTCGACCGGGCCGTAGTCGGCCACCTGGCCACCGGTGAGGGCGGGCCCGAGCAGGTACAGGCGCCCACCGGCCGTGCCGATGTAGGTCTGGCTCAGTGGGTAATAACGATAATAGTACCCGTAACCAGTGCTGCTGACGGCGTGGCCCGGGAAGAACTGCGGGTACAGGCGCTCGGCATAGGCGAACAGGCGGTCGGACTCCATCTGCGTGCCCAGCAGCGCACCGGCCACCGAACCGGTCCCGCTGGTCTCGCGTGGTGCCCCCAGGCGGTCCTCGGCCGGCTGCGACGCATGGCTCACCGGCAGACCGATCGCCGCGCTGCCCGAACGCGGTCGCGCCAGCGCAAGGGCGCTGCTGCCCAGTCGCCCGGTGCTGCTGCCGTCCACATTGCCGCCGGCCACCGCTGACTCGGTCGCGCCAGCACCCGGCCACTTCGATTGAGCACCCTCCGGCAGTGGCGTGCACCCCTCGACCGGCAGCGCTTTGCCGGCGTTCCACCAGTAGTTGCCGTTGAAGCTCAGCGTCGCATTGCCGTCTGCCATGTTCAGCGGGCACGGCACCACCGCACCGCCACCGCTGCCCAGGGTGCCGCCTTCGGCGCTGAAGACGTTGTTCACCACCGTCACGTTGGCGTTGCGCAGCACCCGGTTCACCGGGGCCGGCGCCTGGGCACCCACGCCCCAGCATGGCTCGGCGGTCACGTAGTCCTGCTGGGCCTCGTCCCAGGTCTGGCAGTCGTTGCCCGCGCCATCGTCGGCACTGAGTACCCGGCTGTCGTGCACCCGGATCGCATCGCCGCCGTAGATCGTGCCCCCGTCGCTGGGCGGCTGGTAGGCCGGGGTATAGACGATGGTGTTGGCAATCGCGGTGCAATCGGCGCAACCCGAGAACTCCAGAGCCGCCTCGCGGGCGTCGATGATCAGGTTGTTGCGCGCCACCGTGCGCAGGGCCTCGTAGTCCCAGCGGCCATCGGCGCTGAAGTAGTAGGTGGCGTCGGTGTCCTCGCCGCCCAGTTCCACGCGTCGCACGCGCCAGAACGTGTTGCTGTCGTACAGCACGTCCACCGATCCGCCCTTGGCCTCGATGCCCAGGCCGCCGCCGATCTGCGCCACCAGGTTGCGGCAGAAGGCCGCACGGTGCACACCGACGTTGTCGATGCCGTGGCGCGTCGTCTGACGCACGGTGCTGTCCACCACCCACAAGTCCTGCACCTGGTTGAACTTCATGCCGTCCATGCTCTGGCCCGGGCTGGTTTCGGCGTCGAGTTCCTCGCGGTCGAACAGGTTCTGTATCGTCACGCGGCGCACCAGGATGTGGTGCGACGGCTCGTAGCGGCCGTAGACCGTGAGGTCGAGCTGGCCGTTGCGCACCGCGTTCGTGCGTCCATTCAGGGCGGCGCCGGCCACATGGATGCCAGCGGCGGCTTGCACGGGCTGCGGGTCGGCATGGCTGGTGCCGTTCCACGCGCCCACCGTGGCTGGCCCAATGGTCACGCCCTCGATGGCCAGGTACGAGACACCCAGGAAGTTCAGCCCGTGCAACAGCACCGTGGCATTGGGTGCGCCGTCGGTGGCCACCAGCCACAACGGGTTGGCCGCGCCGCGCTGCATGCGCTGGGCATAGATCTCGTTGCCCAGGTTGTCGGCATACGTGCCGGGCGCCAGGCGGATGCGCACGGGCTGGTTCGGGTGTTGCGCCTGGGCCTGCCGCAGCGCCTCGCGCACGCCCTGCGTGCCTTGCGAGGGCTGAACGTCCAGGTTCACCCAGGCCGACTCGGCGATGGTGTCGACGAATGCCGTGTCGGTGCAGCTGGCTGCAGCGGCCACCGGTGCCGCCACCACGGCCGCCAAGGCCAGCGCAGCGCGCAGCAGGCGCGAACGAGTCCGACGGGAGCACAGGTGCATGTGGGTGAAGTGGGGCATCGGCGTCATCCTTGCATGGGTACACCCGGCCCGTGCGGTCGGTTGTGCACCGACCCGAGGGTAACCGCGTTGGAGTTCGAAGCAAACCGTGTGGTGTGCGCTGGTGCAACGCTGCGGTTTCGGGTCATCATGTTGGCTGTGGGTCGCGCTGGGTGGCCTCGGTGACCGTCGCGGTTTGTAACATCTTCAGGAGCAACACCATGTCTGCACTCGACAACTACAGCCCCACTGCGGTCTCGATCGTCAAGTTGTTCGCCTATCCGCTGCGGTCGGCGCCCACGGCCGACCTCGTGACCTGGGGTGTGAACCAGGTGCAAGGTGGCCAGACTCCCGGCCAGTTGCTCACGTTCATCTTCAACCTCGCCATCCCGCAGTCGCCGTTCACCGCCTACGGGGTGGGCACCACCGACACCGCGTTTTGCACTGCGCTGGTGGACAACCTGTGCTTCGGCACCGACATCGGCGCCGCGACGAAGGCCGAGTGGGTGGCCTACCTGGTGCCGCTGGTCGGCACACAAGCCACGCGGGGCGACTTCGCACTGTGGGTCGGCGCACTGGTCGATGGCTACGAGGGCGACGTGGTCGACCTGCTCGCCCTGAAGGCGGCCCTGGCCCAGCGGGCCGAGACGGCCGCCCAATTCGCGCAATCACCCGCGGGAGCGGTTTGGGACGGCCAGGGCTACGCGCAGTTGCTGGCTCCGTTGTCGCCTGCGCCGGAGCCGACCTATGCGCTCACGGCGAGTGCCGGCAGCGTGAACGAGGGCGCCAGCATCACGTTCACGCTCGACACCACGCAAGTGGCTGCAGGCACTGCGTTCGGCTACACGTTGTCGGGTACGGGCCTGGGCAGCGCCGACATCGCCGGCGGCCAGCTCGCCGGCAGTTTCACCGTCGACACCTCCGGTCGTGCCAGCGTCACGCTCACGCTGGTGGCCGATGCGGTCACCGAAGGGCCCGAGACACTGCGCCTGGCGCTCAACGGCAACCTGGCTCAGGCGGAGGTCACCGTCAACGACACCAGCACCACGCCGCCACCGCCGCCCACCTTTGCACTGTCGGCCAGCGCGGCTTCGGTCGACGAAGGCGCCAGCGTGGTCATCACCCTGACCACGACCAACCTCGCCGCAGGGGTGTCGGTCACCTACTCGCTGTCCGGCACCGGTCTGACATCGGCCGACGTGGTGGGCGGCGTGCTGACCGGCGCCTTCACCGTCGATGCACTGGGCATCGGCACCGCCACCATCGGTCTGGTCGCCGACAGCACCACCGAAGGCAACGAATCGCTGCGGCTGGTGCTCACCGGCAACGCGGCGACGATCGAACTCCCGGTGAACGACACCAGCATCACGCCGCCGCCCGTGGGCGCACCGGACACGGTGGTCATCGGCGACAACATGAACAACAACAACGCCCATGCGCCGGGTTCGCCGGCCGAGGGCGAGATCCCGATCGACACCTACCTCACCTACGACCTGCTCAACCAGGATGGCCCCATCGACAGCCGCATGACGGTGGCCGGCCTCAAGGCGACCAAGCCGGTGGCGGGTGCACCGCTGGACGCGACCAACTTCAGCGCCGACCGCGGCAACATTCCGCAGGTCAGCAACCAGACGCTGTACACCTACGACCTCGGCCTGCAGACCGACCGCGTGGACTACAGCGCCGAGACCGGGCGCATCGCTGCGGTGGTCAGTGCCGTCGCCCCCCTGGATACGCTGTGGGTGATGGTCAACGACAACGGTACCGACAACAACTTCGGCAATGCCACCGACCGCATCGACACGCTGCGCAATGTCGAGGAAGTGGTCGCCAGTGCCGGCGGCGGCGTGCTCGACCTCACCAACTCGGCGCGCGACTGGCTGGTCACGTTCAGCCGCAACTTCAACTCCACCACCGACGTCGACACCGCGCGCGACCGAGCCACGCACCGGGTGGAACTGGCCGACCTGAGCACCGGCGTGCCCGATGGTCGGGCGTACCTCGAGTACCGCGATGCCGGTGGGGACGGTGGCGTGCAGCAGGTGACTGCGGCCTGGACGAGCGTGCAGGGCAGCGATCGCAACGAGACCGTGGTGTTCTCCAGCGCCCAGTCGATCGAGGCGCGCACGAACGTGTTGCGCGGCGGTACCAACACCGTGAAGTTCAACGAGCTCACGCGCAGCATCCTGGTCGACGTGACCATCGCGCCCTGGGTGCCCAGCACCAACCCGGCCGACGACACCAACGTCACCGGGCTGACCACCGCCACCACCACCTTCACCAACGGCGACGGGGTGACGCCGCTGTCGGGGAACACCACGGTCAGTTCGTCGCATACACCCGACAACGGTGTCGCGCCCGGCATGCTCAAGATCATCGGATCCCAGGACGCGGAGGACGCCATCAGCCTGACCAGCACCGCGCTGCCCAAGGTGATCACGCTGGGTCAGTCGCTCGGCGGTGCCGATGGCTTCAGCGTGCGGTTGGCGGCCAGCCATAGCACCAGCGCGCTCGAGATCACTGGCTTCGAATTGCTGCGCGACAACGGAGCCAGCGACGACCTCTATGTCATCGACAACATCTTCCGCGCAACCCAGGGCAGCCCGCGCCTGACCGATGGCGCGGGTGCCGACCATGATGCGATCCGCCTGGGAACCGAAGCCCTGGGCTCTGCCGCGGTGGGCGGTGCCGTCGGCGCGGTGAACCTTGCCACGCTCATTGGCGCCGTACCGGGCTTTGGCGTCGACTTCGACGTGCTCGACCTGAGCGGCGTCAGCGCCACGGGCCTGCAGGCGCTGGGCACGGTCGGCACAGACGACGAACTCGTCGTCGGTCCGCTCGGGACCATCGGCTTGGTGACAGGCTTCGAATCGCTGGTCCTCACCAGTGCATCGGTCGACAAGGGCAGCGCCATCACGCTCGATCTGGATGCGGGCGCGGTGAAGGCCGGCGCGACCACGCTCTTCGCCTACGGGGGTTCCGTGATCAGCGCCGGCGGGCTGGTCTTCAACTCCGCTGGCCAGACCAGCACCGTCGGTACCGCCAGCGCCGCGTTCAACATCACTGTGGTCGACACCACGGCCGGACCCGGTGGCACCGTGTGGGGCGGCAGCGCTGCCGACTACCTCATCGGCGGCAGCGGTGATGACACCCTGCGTGGAGGAGGGGGCAACGATACGCTCGACGGCGGCGTGCCCGGCGGCACCGGCAGCTTCACCGAAACCTGGGCCTTCACCATCAGCGGCACGCCAGACGCGGTGGCAGCGGCGGCCAACCGCATCACGATCGCGATGACCATCGACGGCGCGGCGCTGACGCTGACCGAAGCCGCGGTAGCCGACACTGCCTACGGCGATGGCAACGGGGCGGTGGTCGATGGTGCGTCCACGAACACCATCGGCACTGCGATGGCAGGACTCATCAACGCCAACCTGGCCTCCATCAATGCCGGTCCGGGCACCGGCACGCTCACCGGCGCCAGTTGGGACAATCTCACCGGCACCGTGCTGCTGAGCTTCCTGCCGGGCTACAACGCCAATGATGTCGTCACCTTTGTGCTCAACAATGGCGCTGGTCCCGACGGCGGCACGTTTGCGCTGTCGGCGGGGGTCAACGTCAATGGCGGCAATGGCGGGTCCGACACCTTCGTGCTCGAGAAGTCGGCGGCAGCCAATGGGCACGACACACTGCTGAATTTCACGCCATCGTCGGACAAGATCGACGTGTCGGCCTTCGCCGGTGCCGCCATCGCCGCAGCCAGCCCGCAGATCAACGGTGTCACCGGCGGTACCCTGGCCGGCGTGGCCACCACTGCCGAGTTCGTCTACAACATGCCTGGCGGAACGCTCTCGTCGGCGAACTTCGCCACGTCGCCCGCACCGGGCAAATTCGTGCTGGCCGACGGCGGGCGCTGTGTCGTGGCCGTCACCGCCGACCCTACTGGCGCCCGCGGCGACGCCTCGAACACGCTGGTGTCGCTCTACTATGCTGAAAACGGCGCGGCCGCCGGCCTGGACGACCTGTCGGTGATGCTGGTGGCCACCATCAGCGGTCCTGTCGAACTCACGCTGAGCGATGTGTTCTGGGCGCTGAGCTGATGGGGCACGCCGACCCCGGGGGCGCGGCACCGAAGGGCCGTCGCGTGTGGCGCCGGCTGGGTGCCTTCGTACTCTTCGTTGTGGTCAGTGGCTTGGCGTGGGTGTCGCTTCGCTTGAACGACCGCCCTCCGATGGACACGCAGCCGCTGCGCTGGCTGCCCCCGATTGCCGGGCCGGCCGCTGCTCGACTGCCTGTGCGCGCGCGCTACCTGGGTGTATCCACGCTGCTGTTCGACGACGGCGAGACCGCGATTCTGTTCGACGGTTTCTTCAGCCGGCCGCCGCTGCGTGAAGTGCTGCTGGGCCGGATTGCGCCGGATCTGCCGCGCATCCGCCAGGGTCTGCAGCGCGCGGGCATCACGCGGCTGGCGGCGGTGGTGACCGTGCACTCGCACTACGACCACGCCATGGACACGGCCGAGGTGGCGCGCCTGACCGGCGCCCAGGTGGTGGGTTCGTCCTCCACCGCGCAGATCGCGCGAGGCGCGGGACTGCCCGAGTCGCGCATCCAGGTGGTGAGCGACGGGCAGGCCGTGAAGCTGGGCCGATTCGAATTGCGCTTCGTGCGCTCGGTGCATGCGCCCACCGCGTTCACCGGTGGGGAGATCAGCGCCCCGCTGGTTCCACCCGTACGGGCGTGGGACTATGCCGAGGGCGGGTGCTTCAGCATCGTCTTGACGCACGAAGGGCGCAGCGCACTGGTGCAGGGTTCGGCCGGGTTCGTGCCCGAGGCACTGGCCGGTCAACGCGCCGACGTGGTGTTCCTCGGCATCGGCGGCGCCGGTCCGCTGCCGCGTGCCTACCATGCCAGGTACTGGGATGAAGTGGTGCGTCGCGTTGGCGCCCGCCGTGTCGTGCCCATCCACTGGGACGACTTCACGCTGCCGTCGGACCAGCCGTTCGCAGCCATGCCGATGCTGCTGGACGATGTACCGCGCTCGCTGCGCCTGCTGGGCGAGCACGGGGCGCGCGACGACATCGACGTGCGTCTGCCCCCCGCCTGGGAGCCCTTCGACCCGTGGGCCGGACTGGCGATGCCATAGGCGCACGCACCACCCACCCGTGCTGCTGCCGGTGGCGGATCAATGGTTGTCCATATTGACTGCGGGCTGCCGGCGCGGGTTGATCTGTCGCAGATCTGCGGTGCTCGTTCACGCTCCCAATGCGCGCATGCATCGTCTTCGTTCCCATTTCACATGAACCAGAGATCCTCGCGTCCGGTCGCCGACCTGCGCGGCGGCCTTCGGCTGGTCGTGGACGCCACGCGCGGCGTCACCGGCATCGTGCAGGACATGCACGGCTCGATCGCTGGCGGCCTGCCACTGTCACGGACCGAGCGCCGCCGCCCATTGGTGGCCGGCTTCGTCTACCGCACCATCGACGGCGGTGCCAAGCTGATCGGCAGCGGGCTTGACGCCCTGATCGCGCCGTTCGAGGGCCTGCTGCCAGCGGTCGACTCGCCGCGGCGCGACGCCGTGGTGTCCGCGCTCAACGGCGTGCTGGGTGACCACCTGCGCGCCAGTGGCAACCCGCTGGCGTTGACCATGCACCTGCGTCGCCACGGCGATGCGCGTGGGCGCATCGCGCCTGCCACCGGGCGGGTGGTGGTGCTGGTGCACGGGCTGTGCCTGAACGACCACGGCTGGCTGCGCAACGGCCACGACCACGGTCAGGCCCTGGCGACCGACCTGGGCTACACGCCGGTCTACGCGCGCTACAACAGCGGCCTGCACATCAGCGAGAACGGCCAGGCCCTGCACGAACAACTCGAGTTGCTCGTGCGCGACTGGCCGGTGCCGGTGCACGAGCTGGTCCTGCTCGGGCACAGCATGGGTGGCCTCGTGATCCGCAGTGCCGTGGCGCTGGCCGACGCGGGTGACACTGCAACCAACTGCGAGTGGCGGCACGCATTGCGGCGCATGGTCTTCCTGGGCGCGCCCCACCATGGTGCCCCGCTCGAACGCGCGGGCAACTGGCTGCAGCGGATGCTCGAACTCAGTCCCTATGCCGCACCGATTGCGCGGCTGTCGCGCTTGCGCAGCGACGGCATCACCGATCTGCGCCACGGCGATCTGCTCGCCTCGGACTGGGGCGGGCGCCACCGCTACGACCCCGTCGACCGCCGGGCGATCGTGCCGCTGCCGGCTGGGGTGGCCAGCCATGTGGTGGCCAGCACGGCTGGCGGCCATCGCATCGTTGGCTCGTTGCTCGGCGACGGGCTGGTCCCGGTCGACAGTGCGCTCGGGCGTCATGTGCGGCCCGAGCGAAGCCTGGCCCTGCCGCAGTCGCACCAGTGGGTCGGTCACGGCATCCACCATCTCGACCTGATGTCCAGCCCCGCTGTTTATCGCCGGTTGCGCCGCTGGTTGGCTTGAGAGTCCCAAGCGGCGTGCGTCGCCAGGGCGTCAGCATCGTGAAGCGGGTGGGGCGAGAATGGGCCCATGTCCGCAGTGCACACCCCTGACGGCCGCATCGATGATGTCCACGGCCTGCGCTACCCGTGCGGTGAACCGCCCCCCGCCGGTGCCGTGCGCGAACTGGCGCCAGGCGTGCTTTGGCTGCGCCTGCCGCTTCCCTTCGCACTGAACCACATCAACCTGTGGGCCCTGGCCGACGAAGACGAGCACGGACCCGGATGGGCATTGGTCGATACCGGCACCAACACGCCCGAAACACTGGCAGCCTGGCGCACACTGATCGCACCCGACGGGCCGCTGGCGGCCACGGAGCAGGGTGCCCGACTGACCCGGGTCATCGTCACGCACATGCACCCGGACCACGTCGGCATGGCCGGCTGGCTCACGCGCAAGTTCCAGTGCCCGCTGTGGATGACCCGCCTGGAGTACCTGATGTGCCGCACGCTGGTGGCCGACAGCTACCGCGAGGCCCCCGACGAGGCGATCACCTTCTACCGCCGCTGCGGCTGGCCCGAAGAGGCACTCGACACCTACCGCGCGCGCTTCGGCCGTTTCGCCAAGTACCTGCACCCGCCACCCGACAGCTTCCGCCGCCTCAGCGAGGGCCAGCGCCTGCGCATCGGCGGCCATGAGTGGCGGGTGGTGATCGGGCGCGGGCACTCGCCCGAGCATGCGTGCCTGGTCGACCACGATCGCCACCTGCTCATTTCCGGCGACCAGGTGCTGCCGCGCATCTCGTCGAACGTGTCGGTGTTCCCCACCGAACCCGAGGCCAACCCGCTGGGCGACTGGCTCGAGTCCATCGCCACCCTGCGCGCGACGCTGCCCGACGACCTGCTGGTGTTGCCCTCGCACGGCGAGCCCTTCCTCGGCTTGCATGCTCGCCTGGACCGCCTGGCCACTAGCCATGGCCGCGGGCTCGACCGGCTGCGCCGAACGCTGGCCGAACCCCGCCGGGTGATCGATGTCTTCGGCGCGCTGTTCGCCCGCGCCATCGATGCACGCAGCGAACTGTTGGGCATGGCCACCGGCGAAAGCCTGGCGCACCTGCGCTACCTCGTCGAATGCGGTGACGTGTGCCGCACGCTGGGCGCCGATGGTGTCTGGCGCTATCAGGTCGTCCGCCCTGCGACGGCCAACCCCACCGCGGAGCCCACCGCATGACGACGCTGCAGGTCCACATTGCCGAGGGCGTGGCCACATTCACGCTGAACCGCCCCGAGGCGCGCAACGCCATCGATGCCGACATGAAGACCCAGTTCGCACACTGGGTACCGCGCATCGCGGCCGATGACACGGTGCGCGCGCTGGTGCTCACCGGCGCCGGCGGTACCTTCTGCGCCGGCGGCGACCTGCGCGGCATGGCGCAGGTGCGAGCGGGCATGACGCCGGACGGCTGGCGCGAGCGCATGAAGGAATTCCAGCCCTGGCTGCGCGCGCTCATCGAACTCGACCGGCCGGTCATCGCCGCCGTCGATGGTGCGGCCTATGGCGCGGGCTTTGGCCTGGCGCTGGCGGCCGACTTCGTGCTGGCCAGCCCGCGCGCCCGGTTCTGCCTGTCCTTCATGCGCGTGGGCCTGGGCCCCGACTTCGGCGCGATGTACACCCTGCCGCGGGTGGTGGGGGTGCAGCGGGCCAAGGAACTCATGCTCTCGGCACGCGAGGTCGATGCCGAGGAGGCCCTGCACCTGGGCATCGCCATGGAGATTGTCCCCCCTGATGCATTGCTGGCGCGTGCGCAGGCGCTGGCGGCCAGCTTCGCCGGCGCGTCAGCGCTGGCGGTGCGGTTCATCAAGCAGGACGTGGCACAGTCGCTGGCCAGCGACGTGCCCACGATGCTGGCCCTCGAAGCCGAACACCAGGCCCGCTGTTTCGACACCGACTACCAGGCCGATGCCGTCCAGCGCTTCCTCGAGCGCCAGCCACCGCGATTCCGCTGGCCGGGGGGCGGTTGACGCCAGTCGGGCGCCGTGCCTGTGCGCCTCGGCCGACGGACGGCGTGCCACACCAGCCAGATGGCAACACCGTGCAGCACCCTGTCGCACATGGCTGACCCGCGCCTGCGGCCCAGCGGCTATGATGCACAGCAGCACCCAGCGTCCGGGGCACCATGCCCAGGGCAGGATCCCAGACCTTGAAGTCCAGCACCATCATCGCGGCCTCGCTCATGTGGCGCCGCAAATCCGGCAGCATGCTGGTCGAGAGCCCGCGCATCGACCTGCTGCCCGATGGCGCGCCCGGTCCGCGTCGGTTCAAGATCAAGGTCGCCGACCAGAAAGAGCGCCGCGGCCTCGTCGACAGCCTGTTGAAGTCACGCTATGGCTGGCGCGGTTACCAGGCCGTGGGCCTACCCACCGACCCGGCGGTCACCAAATTCACGCTGGCCGCGATGGAGGAAGGGTCCTCCATCGGCACCATCACGGTTTCGTTCGACAGCGCGCAGAAGCTTTCCTGCGACGATGCCTTCGGGCCGGAAGTCGAGGCGCTGCGGCGCGAGGGCCGCAAGCTGTGCGAGTTCACCAAGCTGGCGGTCGACCCCACCACCGCCACTAAGCGGGTGCTGGCCTCGCTGTTCCACGTGGCCTACATCGTGGCGCACCGCATCCGCGGCTTCGACACCTTGCTCATCGAAGTCAACCCTCGCCATGTGCGCTACTACGAGCGCATGCTGGGGTTTCGCGTCATTGGCACCGAGCGCCTGAACCGCTCGGTGCGGGCGCCGGCAGTGCTGCTGACAGCCGATTTCTCATACATCCTCGAACAGGTGGGCCGCTTCGGCGGCCGTCCCGAGTTGGCAGCCGAGGAACGTTCGTTGTACCCGTTCGTCTTCTCGCTGTCGGAAGAGGCCAGCATCATGGCCCGGATGCAGGCGGTGCAGTCCCAGCGTCAGCGCCAGTCGGCCGCGCCCGGAGACGAGCCCGATGAACCGCATCCCGAGGACGCGTTGCCGTCCGACCTGATGCCGCATTGAGCGCCGAAGCGGCGGCGGGCCCGAGCGCCGGCCGCCGGCATCGCGGCCCTACGGCCATTCAGCGGCTGGTGTCCACCACGGTGCGCCCGCGCACCTGCCCCTCCAGCACGCGCGGCGCATAAGCGATCACCTCGCCCAGGCCTATCTCGGTCACCATCGATTCCAACCGCTGCGGGTCGAGATGCCGGGCCATCAGCTCCCAGGCCTGGCGGCGCTCCTCGTTGGACACGTACACGCTGTTGATGCCATACAGCGTGACGCCGCGCAGGATGAATGGCATCACGGTCACGGGGAAGTCGCCGCCCTGTGCCAGGCCGCAGGCCGCCACGGCGCCATTGAATCGGGTGCTGGCACAGGCATTGGCCAGGGTGTGGCTGCCCACGGTGTCCACCACCCCGGCCCAGGTTTCCTTCTGCAGCGGCTTGCCGGGCTGGGCAAACTGGGCACGGTCGACCACACGGCTTGCGCCCAGCGCCTGCAGGTAGGCCGCCTCGTGGGGCCGGCCGGTCGAAGCCACGACCGTGTAGCCCAACGCAGCGAGCAGCGCCACCGCGATCGAGCCTACGCCTCCAGCCGAGCCCGTGACCAGCACTTCGCCATCGCCTGGCGCCAGCCCATGGCGCTGCAGCGCACGCACACACAGCGCGGCCGTGAATCCGGCCGTGGCCACGGCCATTGCCGTGCGGGCCGTGAAGGGCTCGGGTATGCGCAGCAGCCATCCGGCGTCGACCCGCTGGCGCTGGGTGAGGCCGCCCCAGTGGTTCTCGCCGAGGCCCCAGCCGGTCACCACCACGGGGTCGCCAGGGTTCCAGTCGGGATGCGTGCTGGCGCGCACCGTACCGGCCAGGTCGATGCCCGGCACCAGCGGCCACTGGCGCACGACGGCACCCCGGCCCGTGATGGCCAGCGCGTCCTTGTAGTTCAGGGTGGACCAGGTCACGTCCACCGTCACATCGCCCACGGGCAGGCGGCTGTCGTCCATCTCCACCAGGTCGGCCCGGGTCTTCTTGTCGTCGGTCTGCGTCAGCAGGATCGCCTTGAACATGCGGTGCACTCCACGAACAGGTGGCGATCATTGTGCCTGCCTGGCTTGGAGGCCGTCTGTCAGCCGTGTAGGATCGGGCGCCGGAGGATCCAGCGTGACCACGCCGCTCGTGCTGATCGTCGACGACAACCCCGAGAACCTCACGGTGATCGGCGAACTGCTCCAGCCCGGCCATGGCGTGCGGGTGGCCAACTCCGGCCCGCGCGCACTCGCGCTGGCGCGCGTCGACCCGCAGCCCGACCTCATCCTGCTCGATGTGATGATGCCCGGCATGGATGGCTATGAGGTGCTGGCGCAGCTGCGCGCGCACGAGGCCACGGCGAGGATCCCGGTCATCTTCCTCACCGCACTTGACGACGCGGCCGACGAGGAGCGCGGGCTCATGCTCGGCGCAGTCGACTACATCACCAAGCCAGCGCGTCCGGCCATCCTGCTGGCCCGCGTGCGCTCGCAACTCGAGCTCAAGCACGCACGCGACCTGCTGCACGACCGCAATGCAGTGCTCGAGGCCGAAGTGGCGCGGCGCATGGGCGAGAACCAGCGCATACAGGACATCTCCATCCACGCGCTGGCACGGCTGGCCGAGATCCGCGACCCCGAAACCGGCCACCACATCCTGCGCACCCAGGCCTACGTGCGCGCGCTCGCGCGCCGGCTGCAATCGCACCCGCGGTTTGCCGAAGTGCTCGACGACCGCACCATCGCGCACCTGGCCAAGTCGGCTCCGCTGCACGACATCGGCAAGGTCGGCATACCCGATCACGTTCTGCTCAAGCCCGGCAAGCTCGACGCGCAGGAGTGGGCGCTCATGAAGGACCACGCCCGCTTCGGCGCCGAGGCCATCGAGCAGGCCGAGCGCGACGTCGCGTATCCGGTGCCTTTCCTCGAGTTTGCCAAGCAGATCGCCCGCCATCATCACGAGCGATGGGACGGCCAGGGCTACCCCGACGGACTGGCCGGCGAGGCAATACCGGTGGCCGCCCGCCTGATGGCCATTGCAGATGTGTTCGATGCGCTCATTTCGCGTCGGGTGTACAAGCCGGCGTTCCCCCAAGACCAGGCTTACCAGATGATCGTGAGTGAACGTGGCCGGCAATTCGACCCCGATGTGGTGGATGCATTCATCGAGGAGTTCCCGACGCTGTGCGCCATCGCTGCGCACTACGCCGACTCCGAAGAGGGCGTGAGCGCCAAGCTGGCCGCTGTAGGCGGCAACCGATGACCGACCCGTTGCCGCCGCTGGGCAGGAGGTCGGGCGGGGTGCTGGACGACCCGCTGCGTCACTTCTACCGCCGCTCGCGCGACGCGTTGTTCATCGTCGACGACCAGGCGCGCCTCGTCGATGCCAACGAGAGCTTCGCGCGCATGCTGGGCTTGCGGCCCGACCAGCTCGGTGGGCTGTACATCTGGGACTGGGACATCGACTACCCGCGCGACCGGGCGATCGAGGCCGCTTCGCGGCTGACGCCCGAGTTGCAGACTTTCGAGTCGCGCTGGCGGCATGCGCAAGGCGCCATCATCGACGTGGAGATCGAGATCTGCCGCGTGCGGCAGGGCGATCGTCAGACCATCTTCGGCGTCTGTCGCGACATCACGTCGCGCAAGCGCACCGAGCAGGCGCTGCGCGAGAGCGAGCGCCGCCATCGCTCCATCGTCAATGCGCTCAGCGAGGGCGTGGTGCAGTTCGACCGCCATGGGCAGGTCAGGAGCGTCAATCCTGCTGCCGAGCGCATCCTCGGAGTCGGGGCGTCCACCATCAGGCGGATGTGGGCCAACCGCAGTGCCATGCGCATCATCGCGCCCGACGGCAGCCCCATGCCCGTGGAGCGGCGACCACTGGCGCGCACGCTCGCCACCGGCCAGGGCCTGCGCGGCGCGGTCCTCGCCGACGAGACGTCGGGCCGGCGCATCTGGCTGGAGGTCAACACCGATCCGCTCTACGACGACCGAACCGGCGCACTCGACGGTGCCGTGGTGTCGTTCGTCGACATTGGAGACCGTGTCGTTGCAGAGTCCGAGCGCGCCCGCCACCACGAACAGCTCGAGGAAGCGGTGGTCGAGCGAACGCGTGCGCTGGAGCGTGCGGTGCAAGCGCGCACCGACAGCGAACGCTTCCTGCGCTCGGTAGCCGACAGCCTTCCGGACATGCTGGCCTACGTCGACCATGACCGGCGGCTGCGCTTTGCCAATCGGGCGTTCGCGGCCTGGTGCGGGTTGGCTGAAACCGATGTCCTGGGGCAAGACTGGGACGGCGTCGCCGGCCTTGTGTTCGGCCCTGCAGGCACCGCGGCGCTGGACGGAGCGCTGCGAGGACAGGCTCAAGACGTCGAACTGCGCCTGGAAGTCGTCGATCGCCCTGCGCGCTACCTGTTGGCTCACTTCATGCCGGACCGCGACGTCGTGCATGGCGGAGTGGCCGGCCTGTTCATGTTGTTCTCCGACATCTCGGCCGTGAAGCAGGCCGAGCTGCGACTGCAGGCGCTCAACGAGCAGCTCACCATCGCCCGCGATCGGGCCGAAGCCGCCAATCGGGCCAAGAGTGCCTTCCTGGCCAACATGAGCCACGAGATCCGCACGCCGATGAACGCCATCCTCGGCCTGACCCATCTCATGCAGCGCGAGGTCCGCAACCACACCGATGCCGAGCGCCTGGGCAAGGTGTCCGAGGCCGCCCACCACCTGCTCGAAGTGATCAACGACGTGCTCGACCTGTCCAAGATCGAGTCGGGCAAGCTGCAGCTCGAGCACACCGAGTTCGACCTCGACGGCGTGCTCGCGCGCTGCTGTTCGCTGGTGGCCGAGCGGGCTGCTGCCAAGGGCCTGGAACTCGTGGTGTCGGTGGGGGTGTTGCCCGACCGGCTGGTGGGTGACCCCACGCGCCTATCGCAGGCCCTGCTCAACCTGATGAGCAACGCGGTGAAATTCACCGACCGGGGCTGCGTCATCCTGCGCTGCGAGTTGCTCGACGTGCGCAATGAACAGCTCCATCTGTCGTTTTCGGTTCAGGACACCGGCGTGGGAGTTCCGGCCGACAAGATCGGACAGCTGTTTCACACCTTCGAGCAAGCCGACAGCTCCACCACACGGCGCTATGGCGGCACCGGCCTGGGCCTGGCCATCACCCGACGACTGGCGCAGATGATGGACGGGGACGTCGGCGTGGAGAGCACACTGGGCGAGGGCAGCCGATTCTGGTTCACGGCATGGCTGCAGCGGGCCCGAGATGCCCGGCCCTTGCTGGGGCTGCCGGTCATGGCCGGTGCACGTGCCGCCGTCGTCGATGACCTGCCACAGGCGCGGCAGGCCCTGGCCGACATGCTGCGCCAGGCGCAATGGGAAGTCGATGTCTATGCCAGCGTAACCGAGGCCATGGCCGCGCTGCGCAATCGCCACTACGACCTCGGCCTCGTCGACTGGTCGGCATCGTCCCCCGATGCAGCACCTACCACCCTGCGTGCGCTGCAGCAGGCCAGCGGGGGCGAGTTCCCGCGCTGGTTGCTGCTCTGCGATCGCTCCGATGCCGCCGTCCGGCGCACCGCACGCGAGGCCGGCTTTGCCGACCTGCTGGCCAAGCCGGTCACCCCTGGCGCGCTGGCGCTGGCCGCCGCTGCAGCACTGCAGGGCTGGACGGAGAGCACTGGTGTGCCCACCGCGGCCATCAGCCACGCCCCGCCACGGCCCGATTTCGGGGGTGCGAGGGTGCTGTTGGCCGAGGACAACCCCATCAACCAGGAAGTGGCGCTCGAACTGCTCAGCGCCGTCGGGCTGGACGTGGTCGTGGCTGGCGACGGCAGTCAAGCCGTCGGTCACGCCCAGGCAGAGCCGTTCGCGCTGGTGCTGATGGACGTGCAAATGCCGGGCGTGGATGGCCTCGAGGCGACACGGCTCATCAGGGCGATCCCCGGTCACGCCCAGACCCCGATCCTGGCGATGACCGCCAACGCCTTCGGCGACGACCGGCAGGCCTGTCTGGACGCCGGCATGAATGGCCACATTGCCAAGCCGGTCGATCCGGAACGGCTCTACGAGTTGCTGGCCCAGTGGTTGCCCGTGCGGCAGGCCGACGCCGCCACAGCACCACCGCCGGCATCTGAGCCCACCGGCGATGAAAAAGCCGGTCGCGCCGATGTTCAGGCCGTTTCGGGCCCACGCTCGGACCCTGTGCCGCGCCCCGGAGTGGCAGCGCCGCCCATGGCGGCACGTCTGGCCGGGCTGGAAGGCATCGTGGTGACGCGGGCCTTGACCTACCTGCCCGGCCGGGATGACATCCTGGCTCGGGTGTTGGCGCAGTTCGCCGAAGGATATGCACTCGGCATGCATGGGCTGCAGGAACAAATCGACCACGGTCGGTGGGCGCAGGCACGGGCAGAGGTGCATGCGCTGCGCGGAGCCTGTGGTGCAGTGGGTGCCGTGCACCTGCTGGAACAGGCGCAGGCGCTCGAAGAACGCCTGCGCGACGCGGCCAACCCGCATGCGTCGGTGAAGCCGGCCGATTGCGAGCAGCTGGCGGCCGCGGCCCGCGAGCTGGACCAGGCGCTGTTGCGGCTGGTGGCTGCCATCCGCGATGCACGCCTGGATGGAGCGCCGCCACTCGTCGCGCCGGCCGACACCCGTGAGGTCGCCCGCCTGTGCTCCCAGCTCGAAGGGCTGCTCTCACGCGCCGACTTCGCCGCCAATGCCTGTCTGCGCGATGCCGCCGCCACGTTGCGTGCGGCCTACGGAGACGCAGC
>JABWBN010000323.1 GCA_013360485.1 Burkholderiaceae bacterium
ATAGCGGTAGAAGCGGAAACGGCGATCATCGGAGTCGGTTCAAACGGCTGGCTTGGGTGAGCGTGCTCAGAACATCAATTGATCAGGGATTCCTTAGTGATGCGATTGCCGACACGGCTATCGATGTGACCTATGACCTGCCTAATGAGGTCACGCTCGTCGTTGGCTATGAGTCTGATCTTATGGCTGCGGTTCTCAATGTCATCGACAATGCCGTCCATTGGCTTGGGACGAGCCCGACGAAACCGAGAAGGCTCGTCTTTTCCGTCAGCCAGTCAAAGAAGTACGTTCGAATTTCGATCTCGAATAATGGGCCTTTGATCGACGAACGGTTCCATGCGCGGATGTTCAGCCCAGGCTTTTCTCTCAAGACCGAGGGTTCCGGGATCGGGCTCGCCATAGCCAGGGAGGCGATGCGGGCGAGCAAGGGGGACGTTGCCTTTGATGCCGAGGCGGATGAGACAACTTTCGCGATTGAGATGCAGAGGGCGCCGCAGAAATGATATCACCAGTCCCGGAATTGAAGATCCTCGTCGTGGAGGACGAGGATTCAAAGATACTCGAATGGAAGGATGCGATTGCCGCCCACAATGCGGACGAGGAGAACAAGGGCTTCCGTATCCAGATGACGACTTCCCAGAACGTCACGGATGCTAAGCGGCAACTTGATCTGCATCGACTTGATGCCGCTGTCGTGGATCTCCGATTGCAGGTTGAACCAGGTGTTGCCGAGATCAACAGTCAGGGCAATGATCTGGTTCGCCACATTCTTGAAGTCCAGCCTCTTGGTGTGGTGGTCTATACAGGGCAGCAGGCTGATGCCGATACGGCTAGCTACGACTGCCCTCAGGTCAGGGTCATGGACAAGGCCGACGGTATGGAGCAGGTCTTCACTTGGCTGGGAGAGAACAAGGATGTCTTCCTGCGACTGAGAGGTGCTAAGAGTGCGTTCAACAGAGAGACGGCCAGGGTATTCTTCCGTTCGATCTGGCCCCGCTGGAGTCACTGGACCAGTTCAACAGTGCACGGCGCGGATCTAACCGAAGTTGTTGCTCGTCATGTTGTTGCGCATGTGCATGACTCCATGCTTAACGCTGGTGGCGATGCAACGCACCCGGAAGAGGCTTATTTCGTTCCCCCGTTGAAGGCTCGACTCGATACCGGTGACCTTGTTCAATACGAAGGCGGATCATGGGTTGTGGTTACCCCACGCTGCGACTTGGCGAACCAGGGAAAGGTTGCAACGATCCTGTTGGCGTTTTGCGAGGACATCTCCAACAGTTGGAAAGAGTTGGAGGCTACTGACAGCGGTAAGTCGAAGGATAAGATGAAGAAACTGATACAACATGATGGAATGCCGAAACAGCATTTCCTGCATCCAATGCGGGACGCTGCCGGGCAAGCCAGAGGTCCATGGATGGTCCAGTTCCATAACTTAAAGGCCATCACCGCCGAACAGGCCTTCAATGAGCTCACGGGCCTCCGTTTCGCCTCGCTGTCCCCGTTGTTTATTCCTTCGTTGGTCGAGCGATTTGGTGCCTATTTCAGCCGGATAGGAACCCCGGACTATTCAAGTGATTGAGTTGGCAGACTCCCGCACCGGCAGGTTACTTTTCTGCGATCTCAAGGGTAGGACCAGTGACTATGAAGTCGAAGACTCGATGCCCCACACAACACCCCATCTCCCGCGCCAGCAAAGGATGTGCGCGTCTGAGGGTAGAGGCGACGGTAAAGGCCAATGTCAATCGCTATCCATCCGTTTAGCCATGTGGGTTTGCTAGACCTGTTGATGATGGCGTGGGCGGTCGCCATCCAAACCTGATCAGAACTCTGACTGAGAAGTAACGTGTGGTCTTGCTGGAGAAAACCGCCAATGGCCGACTGGATTTTTCAAAGGTACTTCTTGAAGCTCCCCACCGCGATGTTCACTGCCAGTCCAAGCAGCATCGCCCCCGGCAGCAGGACCAACAGCGGGTGCACGGACACCGGCAACGCCAGGTAAATCACCCACGGCAGCACCACCAGCGGCATCAGCGCGGCCTTGGCCCGGTGATACACGAAGCCCGATTCCCGCCCAGCGCCGAACTTGCGGATGTCGCGCCGCACCAGCCCGTCGACCACGCCGACGAAGGCCGCGAGCAGGAACAGCGGCAGCGTCAGCACCAGGACCAGCAGGCGGACGAGGAAGGTCAGCGTGGTGAAGGCGGCGGCGATCAGGTAGCTTTCTGTCCAGACGTAGAGTTGGCTGAGGTAGTAGCGGAAGTCGCGACTGCTGCTGCGGCTGGGTGCGCTGGCCTGGGCCGAGGTGTCGCGCATCCATTCCAGCAGGCCGGTCTTCACGAAGATCCACTCGTAGGCGCCTTCCATCAGCCAGCGCGCCGTGCGGCCGGGTTCCTGCACCACGGCACTGCGTGTGAAGTGGGTGGAGATCTGGTCGAGCTCGTATTCGAGCATGCCCTGGGCGTGGCGCCATCCCTGGTCGGGCCAGAACAGGTGCATGCCCACGCACTCGATGACGATGGACAGCAGCAGCGAGGCGACCAGCACGCCGAACAGGCGCCAGGGCAGGGTGATGAGACCGATGATCAGTCCATGCTGGCGTACCCGTTGCTGCTGGGTGGTGACCGCCGGGTCCTTCACGGCCGCGCCTCGTCGTCCGGCGTGTCGGATGTTGCCGGCGGCGCCTCCGCGATCAGGTCCTCGGGCAGCGTGTCGTCATCCTGGCCTCGGCGTAGTGCTGGCGCATGTAGCCGGCGAGCTGCTGAAGATCCCTGGGCATGACCTCGTCCGGATCGGGAGCCGGCAGCGGCATGCGGACCTTCCATAGGTTGCCGCCCTCGATGAGGGCGAAGCACTGGCCCTTGGGCAGGCCGACCACGTGCGCGGGCTCGATCAGGGGTACGCTCGACGTGCTGATGCGGTCCTGCGCGTTGGAGGTGAAGTCGGTCGGGCCGTGGATGTCGGAACTGTCGGTGGCGCCGCTCACCAGGGTGGTCGTATAGACCTCGACCTTCGGCAGTTGCCGCGTCAACAGCTCGGCGGTGGCCTTCTCGCGCACGCGCAGCATGAACAGGTTGTTGAAGTTGCCGATGACCTGGCCGGCCTTGGCGCGGTTGCCGATGCGCGCCTCAATGTCCGAGAGCGTCTGCGTGTAGGCCGTGACCTGCATGCCGGCGCCGCCGCCCTTATTGATGAGGGGGACAAACTCGTCGCCCATCAGCTCGTTGAATTCGTCCGCGTGAACGTTGATCGGCACCTTGGTATCGGCGGTCGCACCCGGCAGGCCGTCGTCGATGCCGTGCTTGTAGATGTGGCCGGCGACCGACGCCAGGTCGCTGAACATGCTGTTGCCGACCGCGGCCGCCACTTCGGCATCCGACAGCGCATCCAGCCCCACGTACACCACCGCGCGCTTGCGGATGATCTGCATCCAGTCGAAGATCGGCCGCGGGTCGGTCAGGTCCGAGTAGTTCGGCGCCAATAGCTGCGCGATCTTGCCTGTGGTGAGCTTCTCCAGCAGCGGCAGCAGCGAGGCCACGATCTTGTCGAAGTAGGTGCGGTCGTAGCGGACCGCCGACCTCAGGCCGTCGAGCACCGGATCGTAGGTGCGCGCCTGCGACAGGTACTGCTCGAGCGCCACCACGCGCTTTTCGCGCCCGACCATGTGGCGCGGGATGGTCTTGTCGTTCAGGCGGCCTTCGAGCTGGACGATGATCTCCCAGGCCTTGGGTTCGGTCTTGGCGAAGAATTGCTGGGCGTACTCGATGAACAGGCCGTCGATGTTCACCACGTGCCGCTGGATCAGCAGGTAGTCCGGGCGCTGCCCCAGCTCGACCAGGGCGCGGGCGATGATGTTGACGAAACGCCAGGCGAACTCGCGAAACGCCGCACTGTTGCCCTCGCCGGAGAGCTGGCCGGCGATGCGGGTGGCCACCTCGGAGATGCGCCCGAAGCGGCCAACGGCGTTGTAGCGGGCGCTGATGTCGGGCCAGCCGAGGTGGAAGACGTAGAACTCGCCCTCGCGTCCGGCGCGGCGGGCCTCGACGTACATGCGCTTGAGCAGGTCGGCATCGCCCTTGGGATCGAACACGATCACGACCTCGTGCTCGCCGCCCACCTTGCGGCGGATGTCCTGGGTGATGAACAGCTCGGCCAGGCGGGTCTTGCCGACCCGCGTGGTGCCCAGCACCAGGGTGTGGCCGACGCGCTCGCCCAGCGGCAGCGTGACGTCGACCTCGTGCGGCTCGATGCCGTGAAGCCGAGCCAGGCCGCCCACCGGCGGCAGGGGCCGGGCCGGGTTGAGCGGGCTGTCCCAGGCCAGCACGCGCGCCAGCTTTGACAGCGGTGGTGGGGTGAACTCCAGCCGCGCTTCCAGCCGGCGCGCCATCCGATAGAACGCCGTCGGCTCGGTGTAGCGGCGGAACTCGGGTTTGTACGTCTGCACCAGCCGGTGCGTGTGCCGTTGCTCCCAGCGGAAGCCGCGTCCGATGAACAGGCGGTGCTGGCTCACCGGCACGTCGCGGCTGGTCATCACGTAGCGTGGCAGGCGACGGATGTTGCGGCGGTAGCGCAGGATGGCCCAGGCATCGTGCAGGCGGATCGCACCGAACGCAAGGAATGCCAACGCGCTGCCGAGACCCACCAGCGGATTCAGCGCGAGCGACCACGGTGCCACCACGCACACCACCGCGGCGCCCGTGCAGACCGCCACGGTGTATAGCTCCACCGCTGGCCGCAGCAGGACTTCGACGGCATGCGGCTGGGCCATGGCGCAGGCCTCACTGCTCGATGCCGGTGGCGGTGACCAGTACCGGGTAGTGACGCAGTCCCAGACGCTGGGCCAGTTCGTCGCCCGAAACGGGCGCCAGGGTCAGGCCGGGTGCCAGGGCCCGCAGCGCGGCCAGGGCCTGCGGCGATTCGACCTGTACCACCAGACCCACGGCGCCCAGGTCGCGCAGGGCCTGTGCCCGCTGGCGAAGCCAGGCGCGGGAGCGGTCGTCGTCGCCGACCAGGAACAACGGGGTGAGTCCCGGCGCCTGGATCACCCGGCGAGCCACGTCGCCTGGCGACAGGCTGGCCGAGCGTACCGGCAGCATGGCCGCTTCATCGAAGGGGTGATCTGGCGTCCGGGGTACTTCGATGCGTGGCGGTGGCGCGTCCCCGGCACGCTGCTGCAGGTCGAGCGCCTGGTAGTACGGCAACGCGGACGCGCCTCCGCGATCCTCGACGACGATCAACGGCGGTGACTGCGCGAGGACGGCCGGCGTCGCGGCGAGCGACAGCAGGCCCATCACCCACGGCACAGCCGCGCGGAAGCGATGGCGTTTCATGGCAAGGTCCTCCAAGTGGTGTGGTCCGGTACCGGTTCGCCGAGCACACGGGCAAGGTGCCGACCGACGCCGTCGCGGTAGCGCGCGGCGGGTGCGCCACCGGCGGGCCGGTGGTAGCGGCCGATCGTGACCAGCCAGTCCTGACCCGGTGCGTGCTGCTCGCGCAGGATCTCGGCGGCGAGCTCGAGATTCCGGTAGGGATCGAGCAGTTCGCAGGGTTGCTCGTAGCGATGGCGCTGGTAGCCCAGGTTGATCTGGCCCAGGCCGGCGTCGATGCGGGTGGGCGGGACTTCGCGCAGGGCCTGGTGCAGTCCGGTGCAGGCTTCCGCACGGGTGGCGAAGCGGCGCGGGGCGCCGGCCACGTTCAGCGTCCAGGGCCAGGGCACGAGGCGACCGTTGAAGCGGGTGCCGCTTTCCTGCAGTGCCACGGCGTAGAGCACGGTCGAGGGGATGCCGGCGCGCTGCGCCGCGACTTGGTAGGCCGGCGGTGGAACCTCCTGTGCCTGCACGAAGCCGGCCAGTACGCTTCCCAGCAGCAGAAGCATGGCGTGGCAACGGGTCAGGGCTGCCGCTGCCATTGCCCGCCGACCTGGCGCACGACGGCGGGCAACTCGCCCTGCAGGCCGAGGGACAGCCAATGCCCGTCGTCGTGGTTGAGGGTGATCCGCCGGGCGCGAACCTTCGCCGGGTCGATCCGCGCGCGCTGCGCCCAGTCCCGGATGTGCGCATCGTCTGCACGGCTGCCGACCACGTAGACGTCGAACTCGGCGCCGGCGGCCTGAAGTCGCTGCACCGCCTGATCGCAGGCAGCGCAGCCATCCTTGACGAAGACCGCGGTGCGGCCAGTGCTTTGCGCGAGGCTCGCGGCCGATGGGGCCGGGCTGATACCGGGCAGGCTGATACCGGGCAGGCTGACCCGCTGCATGCCGGGTGCCAACCGCTGCCAAGCCGCGTCGTAGGCGCGCTGGTAAGCGAGCATCTTCTCGACGCGGCGGGCTTCCGCCTGCACCTGCAGTTCCGCATAGCGGCGACGCTCCTCGTCGGAACGCGCTTCGATACCCAGGGCCGTGAGCGGGTCGAGATTGGGTGAATAGATGCCCAGGGGGCCTTGCATCAGTTCGCGGTAGCGCGCCCATTCGTCGCTCTGCAGTCCCCAGTCGCGTGCCTGCTGCTCCTCGCTGCG
>JABWBN010000324.1 GCA_013360485.1 Burkholderiaceae bacterium
CCCTGCAGCTGTCGCTGCCGCGGCCGGGTCCAGGGCTCGGCGTCGGGCGCCATGCGCGGCGGCAGCGTGATGTCGGCCACCGCGCGCGTGGGCTCCAACCCCATCTCGCGGCGGACATCGACCACCGAACGCGGTCGATCCTCCGGCCGAACGCACAGCATGTGGTCGACGGCGCGCAGCAGACGCTCGCTGTAGCGCCCTGTCAGGCGCCGGGCCAGTGGTACATAGTCGTCGGCCAACACGCGCGCCACGGATACGCGGGGCACCGCGCCCGTCATCGCGTAGTGCAACACGGCACCGAAGGCATAGAGGTCGGTCCACGGTCCCTGGCCCAGGCCCACCCCCTCCCCGTACTGCTCGATCGGTGCGAATCCGGGCTTCAAGATGACGGTGATCGCCTTGTTCATGCCGCCGATCACTTGCCGAGCAGCGCCGAAGTCAAGCAGCAGGGGTTTGCCGTCGTCCTGCAGCAGGATGTTGTCCGGGGCGATGTCGCGGTGGAAGCACGACGCCTCGTGCAGATACTCCAGCGCCGCCAGCAGCGGAACGATCAACGACCGCAGCCAGTCCTCGTCGGGCGCCCGGTTGCTGTCGGCCAGGGCCTGCTTGAGCGTCACCCCTTCGTAGAACGGCATCGCCATGTAGGCGGTGCCGTTGGCCTGCCAGAAGCGGTGCACCTTCAGCAGCGTGGGGTGGTCGAACATGGCCAGCAGCTTGGCCTCGTTCACGAAGCTGCGCAGCCCGGCGTCGAAGGCAGTACGGTGCTCAGGCGACTTGAGATCGACCTGCATGCCATGCACGCGCCAGGCCAATGCTGCCGGCATGTACTCCTTGATCACGACCCGGCGCTGCAGCGCGTGGTCCCAGGCCAGGTAGACGATGCCGAAGCCGCCCTCGCCCAGCAAGCCGCTGATCTCGAACTCCTGCAAGCGCAACCCGGCCGCAAGCCGGTTGCCCACCGTCGGCGCGGTGGCCCCCAGGTCGACATCGGGCATCACCGACGACGGCGCAAACGGGGGGCGTCCGCTGTCGTCGGTCTCGGGGGCAGGCGTCATCGGGATGCCTTGGAGCGCACGCCGAAGTGTGACCGGGGCAGGGGCTGGTGCGCCAGTACTTCAGCCAGGCGCTATCGCAACCGTGCCAGCAAGCCCGCCGTGGAGCCATCGAGCCCCGCGGTGTCGCCGCTGTCCCAGCGTGGCAGCAGGTCGCCGCACAGCGCCTTGCCCAGTTCCACTCCCCATTGGTCGAAGCTGTTGATGCCCCAGACGGCGCCGCTGGTGAATACCCGGTGTTCGTACAGCGCCACCAGCGCACCCAGCGCGCGGGGCGTGAGCTCCTGCAAGACGAATGTCGTGCTGGGGCGGTTGCCCGGGAAGCTGCGATGCCGCGCGACCGTGAGCGGGTCCAGCGTCGGTGCCGCCGTGGGCGCCCGCTCGCCGAGGGCCTGCTCGGTGGTCTTGCCCAGCATCAGCGCCTGGCTCTGGGCCAGGCAGTTGGCCAGCGCCTTGGCATGCAGGTCGGCGTAGCCATGGCTGGGCCGCCGTACCGCGATGAACTCCACCGGAATGACATCGGTGCCCTGGTGCAGCATCTGGAAGTACGCATGCTGCCCATTGGTGCCCGGCTCGCCCCACACCACCGGGCTGGTGCCATAGGTCAGCGGTCGGCCATCGTGGTCGACGCATTTGCCGTTGGACTCCATCTCGAGCTGCTGCAAGTAGGCCGGCAGACGCCTCAGGCCCTGGTGGTAGGGCGCGACCGAGCGGCTGCTGCAACCAACGAAGTTGCGATACCACACGTCCAGCAGGCCGAGCTGCAGGGGCAGGTTGCGTTCAGCGGGGGCGTCGGCGAAGTGGCGATCCATCGCATGGGCACCGTCGAGCATGGCCCGAAAACCGGTGGAGCCGACGGCGATCGCGATTGGCAGTCCGATCGCGCTCCACATCGAGTAGCGGCCGCCCACCCAGTCCCAGAAACCGAAGGTGGTGTGCACACCGAGCTGCGCCGCGGCCTGGAGGTTCGTGGTCACGCCGACGAAGTGCCGTGCAACGTCCTGCGCTGTCATGCCCTGGTCGAGGAACCACTGCCGCGCCACGACGGCGTTGGCCATGGTCTCCTGGGTCGTGAAAGTCTTGCTGGCGATGATGAACAGCGTGTGGCGGGCCTGCAAGCGCGCCAGCACGGGTGCAATGTCGTGACCATCGACATTGCTCACGAAGTGCATGTGCAGCCCCGCATGCACATGCGCCTGCAACGCGGCCACGGCCATCTGCGGCCCCAGGTCGGAGCCACCGATGCCGATGTTCACCACATCGGTGATGCCGCTGGTTGCGGTGTCGCGCACCTGGTCGGCAAAGGCCAGCATGCGGTCGAGGATCTCGTGCACCTCCTGGCTGTGCGGCCCGGCACCCCGAGGAGCTCGCAACGCCGTGTGCAGGACGGCGCGTCCTTCGGTCGCATTGATCGGATCCCCTGCGAGCATGGCATCTCGCCGACGCGCCACGCCGCACTGGTGCGCAAGCTCCAGCAGCAACTCGCGAGTGCGCGAGTCCCAGAGGTTCTTCGACAGGTCGGCGAACACCTCGGGCGCCTCCAGCGCGAAAGCTTCGAAGCGACCCGCATCGCTGGCAAAGGCTGTGCGCAGGTCGAACGCGCGCCCGGCGTTCGTGTGGTGCTCGCGCAGCGCCTGCCAGGCCGCGGTCGCATCGCAGCGGGCCGTGGCGATCACGATGCCCGCTCCTGGATCATCTGGTCGAGCCGCACGGCATCGGCCGCGAAAGCGCGGATGCCCTCGGCCAGCTTCTCGGTGGCCATGGCGTCTTCGTTGAGCGCCCAGCGGAATCCCGCCTCGTCGTAATGCACCTCGGGCAGCGCCGTTGCCCGGGCTTGCGCGGGGTCCAGCCGCCTGGGCACCGCTGCCAGCGTCGACTGCAATTGCGCCAGCAGTTCGGGGCTGATGGTCAGCAGGTCACATCCGGCCAACGCGATGATCTGGCCCACGTTGCGGAAGCTCGCACCCATCACCTCGGTGGCGATGCCGAAGTGCTTGTAGTGTCGCCAGATGCGCTCGACCGACTGCACACCGGGGTCGCTGGGGCCGGCCATCGCCGCGTCGTCCCAGGTGCTGCCGGCCTGCTTGCGATACCAGTCGTAGATGCGGCCGACGAAGGGTGAGATCAGCTTCACACCCGCATCGCCACAGGCCACCGCCTGGGCAAAGGAAAACAGCAACGTGAGGTTGCAGTGGATGCCCTCGCGTTCGAGTTCACGCGCGGCCTCGATGCCTTCCCATGTGGCGGCGATCTTGATCAGCACCCGCTCCCGGTGCACCCCCGCGGCCTGGTACAGGCCGATGAGGCGCCGGGCGCGGGCCGCAGTGGCCATGCTGTCGAACGACAGCCGCGCATCGACCTCGGTCGAAACCCGTCCGGGAACCACCTTCAGGATCTCGAGCCCGAAGCGCACCAGCACCTCGTCGACGACCTCCGCAAGCGGCCGGCCACGATGTGCAGCGACTGTTTCGTTCAGCAGCGGCGCGTATTCGGATTGCTGCACCGCTTTGAGGATGAGCGACGGGTTGGTGGTGGCGTCACGCGGTGCAAAGGCCGCAAGCTGGCGGAAGTTGCCGGTGTCGGCCACCACGGTCGTGTGGGCCTTGAGCTGGTCGAGCTGGTTCATGGTGCGAGCGACATCACGTGTGGGACAGCGCCGATTAGAACCCGTCCGCTCGCGCTCACGGTTCCCGTGCGGTTTCCGCCGCGCGACAGAATCGAGCTGTGCCGATATCACCCGACGCTCGCCCGCCCGCTGCACAGGCGCACCCGCCCACGCGGCGGCGACTGCTGGGCACTGCAGCTGGCCTGCTGGCCGGCTGTGCCGGCCCCATACGGGCCGAGCCTGGCCCCGGGGCCACCACC
>JABWBN010000325.1 GCA_013360485.1 Burkholderiaceae bacterium
CGCACCTGCGGCGCAGGCCGGGCGTGCCTGCGAGGAGCAACCGCTGCAGGCCGCAGCGGTGCAGCAGGGCATGGCGCTGGCGCAAGCAACGGCCAGGTCGCTGCAGTCCAGCGGCGCCCGCGTGGTGCTGCTGGCTCGCGCGGGACAGGACCTGGGCAAGTACGGCCTGCGCTGGTCGCACCTCGGGTTTGCCTATCGCGAAGAAGGCTCGTCCGGGGTTCCGGTGTGGCGGGTGGTGCACAAGCTCAACCACTGCGGCACCGCGCAGGCTCAGCTGTATCGCCAGGGGTTGGGCGAGTTCTTCCTCGACCGCCCGCACCGTTACGAGGCGGCCTACATCGCGCTGTCGCCGCAACTGCAGGCGCAATTGCTGCCACTGCTGCGCGACAACCGCCAGGTGGCGCGCATGCACCAGGCGGCCTACAACATGGTGGCCTACCCTTGGTCCACGCGCTACCAGCAGAGCAACCAGTGGGTGCTGGAAACCCTGGCCATGGCTGCCGGCGGCGCAGCCGACCGCGGCCAGGCGCAAAGCTGGCTGTCGCGCCAGGGCTACGAACCCACCACGCTGCGACTGTCGGCCTTCACCCGTCTGGGGGCGCGCGCAACGGCGGCCAACGTCGCCTTCGACGATCACCCGAACGACAAGCGCTTCAGCGACCGCATCGAGACCGTGACCGTCGACTCGATGTTCCAGTGGCTGGTGCGCGCGGGGCTGGGGACAACTCCGGTGACGGTGTCATGAGCGGGCCGCTACAGTCGGCAGCGCCCGCTCACGGTGGCGCGGCAGACTTGGGGCCGCATGACGCCGGCCAGGGAGACCCCCGCGTGAGTGCGCACGACCATCCGAATCAGTTCGCGCTGCTGAGCCAGCGTCGCTTTGCGCCGTTCTTCTGGACGCAGTTCCTCGGCGCGGGCAACGACAACCTGTTCAAGTTCGCCTTCACGGTGATGGTGACCTACCAGCTGCAGGTGTCGTGGCTGCCGCCATCGAAGGCGGGCCTGGTGATCGGTGCGGTGTTCATCCTGCCGTTCCTGCTGTTCTCGGCCACCAGCGGGCAGATCACCGACAAGCACGACAAGACCGCGGTGATCCGATTCGTGAAGAACCTCGAGATCGGCATCATGGCGCTGGCGGCGCTGGGCTTCATGACGGCACATGTCGCCGTCCTGCTCACCTGCGTGTTCCTGATGGGGTTGCACTCCACGCTGTTCGGGCCGGTGAAGTACGCCTACATGCCGCAGCACCTGAACGAACGCGAGCTCACCGGCGGCAACGGCATGGTCGAGATGGGCACGTTCGTGGCCATCCTGCTGGGCAACGTGCTCGGCGGGCTGCTCATCGCCATGCCGGAGGTGGGCGCGCGCTACGTGGCCATCGGCTGCGTGCTGGCGGCCGTGGCCGGCCGGTTCACGGCGCAGCTCGTACCGCCCACGCCGGCCACCGACCCGGGCCTGGTGATCAACTGGAACCCGGTCACCGAGACCCTGCGCAACCTCAAGCTGGCGCACGGCAACATCGTCGTCTTCCGCTCGCTGCTGGGCATCAGCTGGATGTGGTTCTTCGGCGCGGTGTTCCTGTCGAACTTCCCGGTCTTCGCCAAGGAGGTGCTGCACGGCAACGAAGGCGTGGCCTCGCTGCTGCTGGTGGTGTTCTCGATCGGCATCGGCATCGGCTCGCTGCTGTGCGAGATGCTGTCCAAGCGCCACGTCGAGATCGGCCTGGTGCCTGCCGGCGCCATCGGCATGAGCGTGTTCGCGATCGACCTGTACTTCGCCTCGCGGGCGCTGCCGCCGTCGGCGGCGATGTCGGTGGCCGAGTTCCTGTCGCATGCCACCCACTGGCGCGTGATCTTCGACCTCGGGTTGCTCAGCCTGTTCGCCGGCATCTACAGCGTGCCGATGTACGCGCTGATCCAGCTGCGCAGCCAGCCCTCGCACCGGGCGCGGGTGATCGCGGCCAACAACATCCTCAATGCGCTGTTCATGATCGTCAGCTCGGTGGCCGCCGGCGCCATGCTCACGGCCGGCTTCAGCGTGCCCGAGGTCTTCCTGGCCACCGGCATCGCCAACGCCGCGGTGGCCATCTACATCTTCCTGCTGGTGCCCGAGTACCTGCTGCGGTTCGTGGCCTTCCTGCTCACCCGCTGCGTCTACCGCTTTCGCGTGCGTGGCGATGTGAACATCCCCACCGAAGGTGCCGCGCTGATCGTGTGCAACCACGTCAGCTTCATCGACGCCATCGTGCTCATGGCGGCCAGCCCGCGGCCGATCCGCTTCGTCATGGACCACCGCATCTTCCAGCTGCCGGTGCTGGGCTGGCTGTTCAAGCTGGCCAAGGCCATCCCGATCGCGTCGCAGCGCGAGAACCCGGCCACCTACGCGGCGGCCTTCGAGGCGGCCGACCGGGTGCTGGCCGATGGCGACCTGCTGTGCATCTTTCCAGAAGGCGGCATCACCCGCGACGGCCAGTTGCAGCCATTCAAGGGTGGCGTCATGAAGATCCTCGAGCGCCGGCCGGTGCCGGTGGTGCCGGTGGCCTTGCAGAACCTCTGGGGCTCCTACTTCTCACGTGTCGAGAACGGCACGGCGATGGTGCGACCCTTCCGCCGCGGCCTGTGGAGCCCCGTCGGCCTGGTGGCCGGCGAGGCGGTGCCGCCGTCGCAAGCGAGCCCTGAGCGCCTGCGCGATCGGGTGGCCACGTTGCTGGCGGCGTGACAAGCGGCGTCTGCGGGGACTGGGCGTGAGCATGCCACCACGCGCGGCATGGCTGCGGGTGGCGCCGTTCATGGCGTTCATGGCCATCCTGGTGCTCAGGGGCCAGGCGGCGCAGTGGCTGCCCGGAGTCGATGGTCGGTGGCTCTACGCCGCAAACCTGCTGGTGGTGGCGCCGATGCTCGTGCTGTGGTGGCGCGAGTACGGCGAGCTGGCCTGGCAGAACAGGCCGCTGGCGCGCGAAGCGGCGCTGGCGGTGGGGGTGGGGCTCGCCGTGTTCGGGCTGTGGATCGCGCTGGACGCGCCGTGGATGCAGGTGGGCGAGCCTGCGGCGACCTTCGTGCCGCTGGATGCCGAGGGCGGCTTGGTGTGGCCGCTGGTGGCGGTGCGCTGGGCCGGCGCGGCGCTGCTGGTGCCGGTGATGGAGGAGCTGTTCTGGCGCTCCTTCCTGATGCGCTGGATCGACCGACCCGACTTTGCAGCGGTCGATCCGCGCATCGTCACCCTGCGGGCGGTGATGCTGTCGACGTTTGCGTTCACGCTGGTGCACACGCAGTGGCTGGCCGCTGTGCTCGCCGGGCTGGCCTATGCGGCGCTGTACCGCGCCACCGGCCGGTTGTGGAACGCGGTGATCGCGCATGCGGTGACCAATGCCGCGCTGGGCACCTGGGTCGTGGTCACCGGCAGCTGGGCCTACTGGTGAGCGGTGCCGTCGGTCGGGTGCCCAAGCACCCGATCGCCATGGTCTTCAGCCTCGGTCGAGCTCGTGCAGCACCTGCCCCCAGGCCATCATCCAGCGGTGCAGCGCACGCCCGTGCCGGAAGCCCAGCGTGGCATCCCACAGCGGCAAGTCGCGCCGCGAGGCCAGGGTGTCGCACAGCGCGAGCTCGAGGCTGTGCTCGGCCACGACGTGCACCCACTGGCGGCCCGGGAACGTGGGCTCGCGGGCCTCGGGCATGCGCCAGGGCGTACCCACGCCCAGTACCACTTCTGCCTGCGCCGGCAGCGGTTCGTCACCCACCACCCAGCAGGCGGATTCGGGCACTGAAAGCTGCGCTGCCAGCTGCGCGCGGTCGGCCGGGTTCGCGCAGGCGATCGCGATGACCACCGGCGTGCGCGCGGCCCAGTCGTCGAGCTGGGCCTGCAGTGCCGCCAC
>JABWBN010000326.1 GCA_013360485.1 Burkholderiaceae bacterium
CAGGCGCTCGGCCTCCTGCTTGGACACTTTGGCAGGTGCGCCACTACGGGGCAAATCCGCCAGACCGTTCAGCCCCGCCGCAATCCAACTCTTGCGCGTTGCCCGGCGTCAATTACCTTGGTCTGTCGACGTCAATTATCCTGGCCGGTGGAAGCGAGGCATGAGGGGTTCAGCCTTTCGGGTTTGAGGTTTGGGGTTTGCGTTGCTCAGAAGGGGCGAGCCCCTTCTGAGCAACGCGGCGACGGAAACTCTCCACGTTCATCTCGAAGATCGTGGCGTGATGCACCAGGCGATCGACGGCGGCCAGCGTCATGGCCGGTTCGGCAAAGACGTGATCCCAGCCGGAGAACGGCTGGTTGGCCGTGATGGCCAGGCTCTTGCGCTCGTAGCGTTCGGCGATGAGTTCGAACAGCACCGAAGTCTCGCCCTGATCGCGGCGGACATAGCTGAAGTCGTCGCAGATCAGCAGATCGAAACGATCGAGCTTGGCCAGTTCGGCTGGTAGCCGCAAATCCCGCCGGGCGGCTTGCAGCCGCTGCACCAGATCGCTCGTGCGGGTGAAGAGCACGCGGTATCCGCGTTCGACGAGCGCGTGGCCCAGGCTGGCAATCAGATGCGTCTTGCCCACGCCTGGCGGGCCGAACAGCAGGATGTTGGCACCTTGCTCGAGCCAGCTGTCGCCCTCGGCAAGCGCAGTGACGTGGGCTTTGGAGACCGTGGGCACGGCGGCGAAGTCGAACGCTGACAGCCGCTTGTCCGGCGGCAGGCCCGACTCGGCCCGATGGCGATCGATACGGCGCCGCTCGCGCTCATTCATTTCGTGCTCGCACAGTGCCGCCAGAAACCGCTCGGCAGGCCAGCCCTCGCGGTTGGACTGCTCGGCCAGGGCCGGCCACAGACGCTTGATGGTGGGCAAGCGCAGTTCGGTGAGCATCATCGGCAGCGTGACGGCCTCGACCGCGCTCATGCCGCCACCGCGAACAAGTCGTCGTAGGCCGACAGCGGCGGCAACGACACGGTGACCACCGGCATCGGTGTCTCGCGCGGTGCGAAGCGCTCCGCCAGCGCGTCCAGATCGGGTACGGCGTCCGCCTGCAGCACCTCGCCGAGTACCTGTGCCAGTTGCGCTTCACAGGCGCCGCGTGCGGCCAGATCGAGCAGACCGACCATGAGCTTGCACGCCTGGCGCTCGGGCAGTGTCTCGATGAGCCGCTCCCAGGTTTGCCGGTACTCTGTGCGGGGGAACATCTCGTCGCGCAGCGCCCAGCGGGCGAAGGCGCCGGGCTTGCGCTTGAGCGCGGGCAACAGGTGGCGGTAGTCGATCTGCTTGCCGCGTGGTTTGCCCGCCGGCACCGTCCCACGCACGCTTTCGAACACGGACACCCCGCCGAGCCAGCCTTCCAGGCGCTCCGGATAGAGCCGGAACTGGAGCCGGTGGCCGATCAGGCGCGAGGGCACGCTGTAGAGCACGCGCCGTATGCTGACCGTACCGAACTTGGTCACGCGCGCCTCGATCTCCTCGTACTCGCTGGTGCGGCGAACCGGCAGCGCCTTGAGCTGGCTGCGCTCCTCGGTCAGCGGTGTCTGGATGCGTCGGTTCAGCCGTGCAACGACATCGGCGACGACGCGCTGGTAGTCGGCGACCGTGGCAAACTCGCGATGCCCGCGCAGCAGCAATGCCTGATCGAGCGCGCCCTTGAGACTGCCCTGGCGCGATTCGATCGCGCCGTTCTCATGCGATTGCCCGAGATTGTTCCGCGTCGGACGCATGCCATAGTGCTGGCACAGGTCTGCATAGCGGCGCGTGAGCGTTTCCGCTTCCGCCAAGTTATTGAAGGCGGCCGACAGGCTGTCGGTGCGGTGCTCCTCGGGCACGCCGCCCAAGGCCCACAGGGCGTTCTGCAGCCCCTGCGCCAGCGCGGCGAAGCTCTCGCCGCCGCACACGAGTTCGGCGTGGCGCCAGCCCGAGTAGGCGAGCGCGAACTGGTACAGGCGATGCTCGAAGCGCTCACCGGCGATCGAGACGTTCAATTCGTTGCACACCGTGAAGTCGGACAGTGCCAGCCGCCCGGGCGGATTGGACTGGGCGAAGAAGACCTCCTTCTCCTGGCCATGCTCGGCCCGCCACATGCGAATCCGCCGCTGCAGCGTGCGCAACACGCCATCACCGAACACATCACCGTGCCGACGCTGCAACTCCTCGAGCAGCGTACGGCCCTGCAACCCCGGCTCGCGCGCGAGCAGCGGCAGCAACTCCTCCTCCCACACTCCCGCCAGCGGGTCCGCACGTGTCCTCCAGGTCCTCGGCCCACCCTGAGACGGCAACCCGTCTGCCTGCTCGATGCGTCGCGCCGAGCGCACGCTGATGCCCATCCGGGCCGCTGCGATCTGCTGCGTCGCCTGCCTTCTTGCTTCCGTGTATTTGCGCACTTGTTGGTCCGTGATCTTCCTGCCGGGCACTGAGCGCCTCCCAACGTCTGTCGTCAGAAGAGCACTCTATCCCTCGCTTCCGGACCTTCCCGGCTGCAGATCCAACCGGCCAAGATAGTTGTCGTCGACCTCGGCGCGTCACTTCCTCAACCCTCAAGGGACACCTCCCTTGCGGGCGGGAGTCCCTTGGTTGCCACAAGGAGTCTCCCATGGATACCCAAGCCATCCGCGCACAGATGCCGACGCTGGTTCGCGGCCATGTGCCTTCCAACGTCCGCACCTTCAAGTTCAACATCTTCGACTGCCAGCCCAAGGTTTCGACACTGGGCTTCCACATCGATCCCAAGCCCTTCGAGGGCAAGGTCATCGCCACCACCGACGAGGCCATCGTCGTCAAGACAGGACGCGCCGAGTTCGCGGTGCTCGACCGGGCGCTCGTGACCGAGGTGCCCGACGAAGGGGCCAAGGTGCAGGTCGAACCCTACGCCCGACGCCGCTTCGACGGCCAGCGCGCGGACACGCCCGAGGAGCGAACGCAGTTCACCGCCGACGGCAAGCCCTACACGGTGCAGACACTGGTGCTCGGTTCCGCACCGGCGAAGCTGCCGATCCCCGAGCCCCGCTGCCCAGAGCTGCAGGAGCTGATCCAGCAGATGGAACAGTTGCCCGCGCCCGATGGCTACCGGCGCATCACGCACCTGCTGGTGGATGCCGGCGCGCGGGACTTCACCTGGGTCGATCCGCTGCCCAAGGACATCATCGCGACGCCGCCGGCCATTGGCTTCACGGCGGCCACGGCGAAATTCCAGGGACGCGTCACCGTGCTGTACGAGCGCGGGCTCGACCTCTACGCAGTGGAGCTGCACCGCGACGGCGAGCTGGTCGATCGGGTCGACGAAGTGTTCTTCGACACCCTCGGCCAGACCCTGGAACGGCTGATCGACGACGGGAACTGGCGGCGCATTCGCGTGCAACGCCTGTCCGGCCGCAAGTCTATCCGGCACTGACCTCTACGCGGCTTCCGGTCCTTGCGGCGGGAAGCCCTTCATTCCCTTCCCCGGAGATCAAATCCATGTCTGTTCGATTCAAAGGCGCGGACCTGCGGCCCGTGCTTGCCGAAGCGGTGGTCAATCAATGCCGTGTCGTCCTGGTCAAGGATCAGGGCGTGTACTTCCTGGCCGAGCGCGGCGAGCGCCGGCCCGATGGGCGCCAGAAGCTTATCGCCTACGCCGTGGGCTGCAATCCGGACGTCGATTCCTTCGATGACTGGTGGGCGCTGGCGCGCGCCGAGTTCGGCGGCGATGACTTCGGCGAGTTCTTCGATCCGCAGGATGGCGTTTTCGCGCTCATCCAGAGCGGCGATGGCGACCTCGAAGTGTCCGCCACGGCGACGCACCTGTCGTTGCAGGCCGGGGCACCCACGCGGAACGGCAATTGACCGCTCCATCCCCAGCCTCCATTCCGGGGGCTTCTTCTTTTCTGGTGCAGCCGCCGCTGAGGGGGCCTGGACGCACCGGTCCCACTCGTGATTCCAGCAATGAAAACCACCATGCACGACGCCTGGGAGGGCGCCGCGATGCTCAAATTCTGTGGCTCCGGGGGCCGGTGCGCCATCTATTGCAGGCAGTAGTTGACCGCCTTGGGCATCGGCGGCGCACCACCCTCTCCGTTCAATTCGCGCAGGTCGGCTTCGACCGTGTGGCTTAGCGCCGCAAGCGGCAGGTCGTTGGCGGTGGTGCCGAACGGCTCTTCGATCTCGTCGCCGATCGCGTCCAGGCCGAAGAAGGTGTAGGCGACGATGCCGACCACCAGCGGGGTGAAATTGCCGATGGTGTCGACTAGGCCGAACGGCAGCAGATAGCAATACACGTAGACCGTTCGGTGCAGCAGGACCGAATAAGAGAACGGGATGGGCGTGCTGCGGATGCGCTCGCAGCCGCCGAGAACCTCGCCGAGGCGGCTGAAGCTGCGGTCGATCTCCTGCGCCAGGACCGGCGTCACCCATCCGCGCTCGATGCACAGGCGCAGGTCCCCGCCCAGGCGCTGGAGGATTGCGGCCGGCCGGTGGCACGCGAGCGCCAGCGCCGGCCGCCAGTCAGCCGGCAGCAGGCGGTCGAAGTCGGCCGTCGGGTCGCTGTCGCGCAGTTGGTGGCGCAGGGCATGAGCATAGGCGATTACGCCGCGCGTCATGCGGTGGCGCGTATGAGCGAGTTCGGCCGCGTCGTCCGCGCCGCCGCCGGCCGGGCGCAGGAAGGACTCGAACTGGCGCGCGAGGTCGCGGCTCGCCACCACCAGCGCGCCCCAGAGCTTGCGCCCCTCCCAGAAGCGCTCGTAGCTCGCTGAATTGCGGAAGCCGAGGAAGATCGCCAGCGCCAGCCCCATCAGGCTGAAGGGCATCGGCGTCAGGATGACCTTGACGTGAAAGAGGGCGCCGTGGGCGAGGGTGACCAGCACCGCGGTGACCACGGTGATCGCGAGCTTGAGCCAGATCGTCGGAAGGATGGAGCCGTGGAGAACAAGAAAATACTCGATGCCGCGGGGGCGGGGACGGACGATCATGACGGTGGCGGCGCTCGGGTGACAGGACAATTCGTTTGGCGGGGCGCCACTCTATCGCGTGACACCATATCCGCGTAATACCATTCTTGGCACAGCCAAAGTGACAGGAATTCATCGAAGATGACCGCCGACCCCTTTCCCGGCATTGCCGCCTTCGTCCGCGCCGCCGAGGCGCGCAGCTTCACCGCCGCCGCCCGCCTGCTCGGGGTCACCCCATCCGCAATCAGCAAGGCGGTGTCGCGCCTGGAAGCCGAACTGGGCGTGCGGCTGTTTAACCGCGGCCGGCGCGAGGTCGCCCTGACGGGCGACGGCGAGGATTTCTTCCGCCAGTGCCGCCACCTCGTCCATGCCGCGGAGGATGCCCGCGCCGGCCTTGCCAGTAGCGGCCGGGAGGCGCGCGGCACGCTGCGTGCCTGCGTGCCGATCTCGTTCGGCCAGTTCGTCGTCGGCCCCGCCCTGTCCGCCTGGCTCGCGCACCACCCGGGGGTCAAGGTCGAGTTGATGCTCACCGACCGCTACGCCGACCTCGGCGAGGAACGACTCGACCTGGCGATGCGGCTGGGCGAGGTGCCCGACTCGCGCCTGGTGGCGCGCGCGATGCCGCCGCACCGCTTCGTCACCTGTGCGGCGCCCGCCTACCTCGACCGCCACGGTACGCCGGAGAGCCCCGCCGACCTCGCGCGTCACAACTGTCTCGCCTACGTTGCCGCCACCACCGGCGCGCCACGCGTCTGGCACTTCGTGCGCGGCGGCGAGGCGGTGAAGGTGCGCCCCGAAGGCCCCTTCGTCACCGACCAGGCGGCGCTTCTGGTGCAGCTTGCCGAGCAGGGCTGCGGCATCGTCCAGGCACCGCGTTACCTCGTACGCGACGCGCTCGACGCCGGACGCCTGCTGCCATTGCTCACCGAGTACGCGACCGTCGGCCCGCCGCTGTCGATCGTCTACCCGCAGGCGCGCCATCCTGCGCTACGCGTGCGGCTGTTCGTCGACTTCCTGCTCGGCCTGGGCGACCGCCTGTAGCCCCCTGCACTTGGGTAGCCCGGCTTTTGTTCCTTGGGCTGATTCCGGGTGGCGACAGGTCGGGCGTCCGTAGCCTGCCGCAGGCGTTCCGGTGGCAGACGCGCATCGTCGCCGCGGCAATTCCGACGGATCAGGGCGAACTTGTCTCGTACTCGCTATCCCCATGAGACATGCACACCGAAACCGGACTGTCCCGGTGCCAAGTCCCGCCGCAGCGTCAGCTCTGGAATGATGTAGTCGCCGGCGTTCTGCCGGCGGAAAGGGACAGGCGCGGTTCCCAGCGCATCGCGGACATTTGAGAATCCAGCTTCATCGATCCGGCTGGTTCGGTAGATCACATGGGGCGGCAGCACGTCAAAGCCGGGGTAGTACAGGATTCCGTGCTGGATGGGGAACAGGATATCGTCGATGGGGCCGTTGATGCCGCGCGGGCCGTAGTGCGACGCCCAACCGCCCGCCGTCACCATCAGCATGGCGCGTTTGCCGGCCAACGTGCCTTCCCCGTAGCGATCGCCCCAGTGCGTGTCGGAGTGCTCGCCCACCCCATAGGCGAAGCCGCACGCATACACGCGCTCCATCCAGCCCTTGAGGATGGCCGGCATCGAGAACCACCACAAGGGAAACTGCAGGATGACGGCATCCGCCCAGCGCAGCTTGTCCTGCTCGTGCGCGATGTCGGCACTCTGCGTGCCGTTCTCGAGTGCCTTCCTGGAGTCCAGGGATGGATCGAAGCGCGCGCCGGGCTGCCGTGCGGTGTCGTCGTCCGCATCCAGCGCGGGCTTCCACTTCATGGCGTATAGATCGGAAACCTGGACTGCATGACCCGCGCGCTCAAGGCGTTCGATCGCGAAGTCCTTGAGCGAGCCGTTCAGTGATCGGGGTTCGGGGTGGGCGTAGACGAGTAGGACGTTCATGGCCAAGTGCTCCATCAATAAGTCCTGAATCCGTGTTCGCTCAGCCCGGATTCCATCCTAACGCATTGATGTAATTGTATAATTACGCATCCGAACCCTTCACCCAACCGACCATGCC
>JABWBN010000327.1 GCA_013360485.1 Burkholderiaceae bacterium
GGAGGCCGACAAGGCGAGCGAGACGCTCACCGAGGGGCTGACGACGGTTCTCGAGCAAGCCAAGGAGAACGAGGGCGTAAAGCGGGTGCTGCTCGAACCTGCCAAGCGCACCGCACTGGCGCGCTGGAGTACGCTCGGCACCGGCGAGAAGGTCGGCGCCGCGGGCTTTGTCGCGGGCAGCTACGGGCTGGCGCTGGGCGCCGGGCTGTCCGATCCCGCCGGCCGCAAGCTGCTCTCGGACGTCAACCTGGTGGCCCCGCTCGGCCTCGTGCCCTACTCCACGCTGACCGATTTCCGCTACGTGCTGTCGGACACGCCGGGCGGCCCGACGCAACTGCGCGCCAGCTTCTCCGGCGACGAACTGCTCGGCCTTGCCCACCGCAAGCGGTCGTGGATGCCGCCGATGACGCTCGGCCTCGACCTGGGGTGGAGCGTCGACGCCAGCGGCAATGCCGGGCTGACGTCCGCGAAGGCGACCTGGGGCGTGATGCCGGGCGTCAAGCTGCAGGCCGGCAGCGGCGTCGGGCTCGACTGGAAGCCGGTCGTCGCGGGCCCCGGCGGCGAATCGGTGACGGTGATGAAATCGCTGCCTGCACCGGGCACCACCGCCACCCCACCCGCTGGGGTCGGCGTGTTCGTGACCGTGGATCTGCTCAAGGCCCCCTTCGTGCCCGCTGCGGTGCGGGCGGCGCTCGGTGGCGCGGCGCCGGAGAAATGACCCATGGCCCACACCGCTGCACGCGAGGGAGAGCAGGGCATCAAGCCACGCCGTGGCTCTGCACACGATCCTGCCGAGCACGAAGCCGACGCACTCGCGCGCCTGCTCGTGACACCGCACGCGGCATCGCCCACGCACTGCACGGCCTGCGCTGGCGGTGAAGCGCCGTGCCCGGCTTGCGCTCGCGCCGCCCGTTCGCTGCCGGGCGGCGAGCCCCGGGCGCAATCTGCGCCAGCGACCCACCACATCGGCAGTGGCGCAGCGCTGCCTGAACACGTGCACACAAGGTTTGCACGGCGGCTCGGCGGCGATGTTCCCCCCGTTCGCATCCACACCGGAACGGGCGCGGATCGCGCGGTCCGCAACGTCGGCGCACGCGCGTTCGCGCTCGGCACGGACATCGCGTTCGCTGACGGCCAGTATCGCCCCGACACCACGGCCGGACTGCATCTGCTCGCCCATGAGGTCGCACACGTCGCCCTCGGGCATGAAGGCCTCCGGCGTGACGACGACGCAGCGCTCGCGAGCCTGCCCGAGGCGCCGGTCTGCGAAGCCCTCCCAGCCAGTGGCGGGACGAGCCGGATCAGCGATCCCGCCACCACCACCCACGGTGCAGACTACGATCCCTGCAGGGTCGATGTGCGCAGCCTCACCAATTACGATCTGCTCGCCGAGTACGCCAATGCCTTGCGCGTGGTGCATGCGGGACGCGGAGCGGCAGGCTACTTCGACTACCGCAATCTGCAGCGGCGCCTGATCGGTGAACGCGACCGCAGGGTGGAGCTCGGCCACGCCTGGCTTGCCGAGATGCCCTCAGGCCTGCCCGAGCAGATCTACCAGATCGTGGATGGCCCCGGCGGCAGCTTCTCCGTGGTCGCGAGCCCCGGCAACGTGGTCGCCGGCGCGCCGGAAGGCGGCAGCGCGGCACCCTGCATGACGTGGGCACAATTCGAGCGCTTTCTGCAAACCCACAATGTCGAGCGGATCGATGCGAACACCTATCTGCTGCGCCGGGCCACGACACAGCCGGTTGCTTTCCCCGGCCTTTGGCGTGCACCGCCATTACCGCTTGTGACGCTGCCGGCGGGTCCGGTGGCGTGGCCAGCGCTACCACCGGATTTCCACCAGCCAGGCCCGTGGAGAGCTCAGCCCCGCGCAATGCAGATCGACCTGCTCGCCAACCCGCCGGCGATGAACCCGCGGCTTACGCGCGAGATGATCGAAGCAATCAGCGCATATCGGCGCATGCCTGGCGTCCCCGTGCGGATCGATCCGATCGGCAGCGCTGCCGCGGTCGAGGGAGGTACGGTCGCGATCGCCACCACCGACATCCCCAACCTCGGGCCGGCGCGTTTCCGCGGCGCCTCGGCGCAAGCCCTGCCGCCCACGCTGCGCGGCACGCCCGGCACGACCGGGGGGCAGATCCTTGTGCCGGCCAACCCGATCGCCACCAATCATGCCGAACACGTGGCGCTCGAGAACCTGCGCCTGGCGATCGAGACCGCCCTCGCCGAGGGCCGCATCACGCGCGCCGACCTGCGCGGGCGCACGGTGCACGTGATGGTCGAGCAGGAGCCCTGTGCATCGTGCGCGGCCGGTGTCGCTTCGTCCGAAGGCCGGATCGGGGTGCTGCAGCAGTTCGCCCGCCTCTATCCCGAGCTGACGGTCGAGGTGCGCTCGATGCGCGACTCGCGCGCGCTGATCTACCGCAGCGGCACGCTTCTCAACCCCTCGCGCGGTCCAGCGCCGGCGCTTCCCATCGAGGTCGCCACGCCGAGCCGGCCCTCGGCCGACAGCTTCCTCACGCCGGAATACCTGCAGACCCTGCGCCATGGTGGCGGTGGCGGTGGCGAAATGCGTGCCATGGCCGCCTCCGGCATCCGCGGAGCAGGAGTCGGCACGCTGGTGGTGGTGGCGACCCAGGCCGGCGTGATGATGTTCGACAGCCGCGACCACCCCGACTGGGCACTCGAGCTCGGTGTCGGGGGCGGCCTTGGGCTCGGCAGCGGTCTCGTCGGCTCGGCCAGCCATCAGATCATCGCCAGCCGTCTGACCAGTTCGATGCTTCGCGAGGTGGTCGCCACCGGCGGGTCCCGCATCACCCCGGGACTGGCAAGTGGAGCGGGCCGCCTCGGCGGCGGCGCAGCCGGCGCGATCTTCATCGAAGGGATCAGCATGGGCTTGCTCGAGGAGCGCGAACATTCCGGACTGGAGGTCGGCACGCGCATCACCCGGGCGGGCGCGCTCGGTGCGGGCAGCGTATGGGCGGGCGCCGCAGCCGGCACGGCCGTCGGAGGGCCGATCGGTTTCATTGTCGGCCTCGCGGTCGGCGGTCTCCTCTACTACATCGGCGACCGCGCGGTACCCGGCGGCCGCGAGGACTGGGACGCCTACGAGGCCGGCTGCCAGCCGCGCGCGCGCCAGCGCGATGCGGACGACTGGCCGCGTGCTTACCACTGCTTCGAGGCGGGCACGCCGATAACGCTTGCCAGCGGGGAGAGCGCCCCGATCAGCACGATTGCCGTTGGCAGCGAGGTGCTGTCATGGGACGAAGGCGCGGCGCGGACCCGAGCCTGCCGGGTCACGGCCGTGCATCGCGCGCCCCCCCAGCACATGGTCCGCATCGACTGCGAGGACGGTCGCAGCCTTCGCGCAACCGGGGTGCACAAGCTCATGACCGACACCGGCTGGCGCGCAGCAGGCCGACTGCTCATCGGCGACACCCTCCACTGTCTCGACAATGGCGCACTGGGCGGAGCAAGGATCAATGCCATTGCGTTCGAAGAAGGCGGGAGCGAGGTCTTCGATCTCAGCGTGGAAGAGACCCACACCTACTTTGCCGCCGGCGTGCTGGCACACAACAAGTTCATCTGATAAAAGGTGCGGTTCGATCATCCTCCGTACGTCCTCAGCACCAGCGTTCGTTCAAGCAAGTCCCCTGGCAAGCAAGCTCCAAGGCAGGTCGGCCTAGCTAAAGCTGGACGACGTTCAGGTCTGCGCCAAGGACGTCCTGGGCCAGCGGCACAAGATGGTCGTGGTGGGTCAGGAAGACGAATGCTGCGCGACAGCTCACCCAGCACTCTCAGGCCAGCCACCGTGCGGCGGTCGTCAAAGTTGATGAACAGGTCATCCGCGATGAGGGGCATGCCGAAGCCCTGTTCGACCTGGAGTTCCAGCGCAGCCAGGCGCAGCGCCAGGTAGAGTTGGTCTCGTGAGCCCTCGCTCATGCCCGCCACATCCACCTGCTCGCCGTTGGGGCGGATGCCGAACAAGCGGGGAGTGGCCGCGTCCGAATCCACCAGCAGGCGGCTGAAGGAGTCCATCGTCAGCCCGTTGAAGATGCTCGAGGCTTTTGCAAGCATGGGCCCTTGCTTGGTTTCGCGGAATTTCTCGATCGACCACGTGAGCAGGCGCGCCGCCGTCTTCAGCCGCAGATAATGTTCTGCGGCATCGGCCATGGCGGCAAGGGCCTCCTGCCGTTGCGCCTCGGCCCGGGCCGCCTGGTCCGTGCCGTCGAGGGCGTCAAACGCGGTCTTTTGTGCACCGAACGCGTTGCTGAGCGCCGCAATTTCTTCCACCACCTCGCCGGCCGCTGCTTCCAGCCGGTCAAGCTCGGCCTTGAGCTGATCCGGCGCGATCGCCTCACTCTCCGTGCGCAGCGCCTCCAAGGGCAAACCATCGGCCGCTTCGGCCAGATCCCGTTCGGCAGACCCGATCTTGCGTTCAATGTCCAGACGTTGGTCGGAGCGCTCGATCGCACCACTCAGGGCCGCCACCGCATCGACCCCTGCGGCCGTCATCATCGGACGCAGCCTGGCGTGGACAGCCTGCAAACCCTGCTCGGTGCCGGCCAGCTCTGCCTTGCTGCGGGCCAGGCGGGCCTGCAAGCCGGAAAAAGTGGCCTCGGCCTGCTTCGCCAGGTTCAGGCGCCGGACGAGTTCAAGGATCATGTCATCGGGCGACTGCGCCGCCAGATCGGGCGCCGCCCGCGCGGCAAGGCGCTTCGCAGTCGCCGCCAGGCCATCGAGGTCGGCCTGCATCGTTTCGATCCGCTCGCTGCGAATGCCGCGAATCCGGTCGAGCAGTCGCTCTACGACTTGCATCGCATCGATCTCAGCCTCGACCTGAGCGACCGCCGTGTCGACACCGTGACCGATGGACTGCACCGCCTGTTGCCAGGACTGCGCCCACGTGTCCCAGTCCTGCTGGGCAGCCTGAAGCGCGGCCTGCGATCTGGCCAGGTTACGTTGCCCTTCGCGGATCTGCTGCTCCAGCGTCGTGCGTTGCCCCTGCGCCTGATCGGCCAGGGTGATCTGCGCCCGCGCCTGTCGCAGGCACACGCCCAGTTCTGGCGTGGGCGTCTCACCCGGCTCTCCGCCGAGCCGCGCCCAGAGGCTGTCACGGATGCGCGTGGCGGCCGCCTGTTGCTCGGCTCCACGCCGCTTGAGCGCAGCCTGCTCAGTCGCCAGGTCCACAACCTGCTGCCGCTGTTGAAGCCAGACTGGTGCCATCTCCAGGGGCAGCTGTGGCAAGCCGCAAGCGCTCGACAGCGCATCCCACTGGGCGGTGCGCTCAGCGCTGCGGGCCTTGATCGCCAGCAGCCGATGTTCAAGCTCGGCACGCTCGCGCTGCCTGTGCTCGAGGGTGTCGGTCCTTGATTGACGGTCCGCCTCATACTGGGCGCGGTCGAGGCGGTCGTCGGCGAGGCGGTCAGCCTCCGTGATCTGGCCCTCGAAGGTCTGCGCCCGATCCATCAGCGCCTGCGGGGCGTGCTTGATCGCCTGCCATGACGCGTCACGCACTCGCCGCGCCTCCACAACCTGCAGCTCAAGCTCGAGTTGCGCGACCTCGCGCGTCTTGAGCGCCAGCGCGTCGCGGTGCGCCTTCTCCTCGGCCGCGTCGGCACGGTGTTGCTCGATCAGACTCTGCACCTGCAGCGCCTCAGGCACGAGCATCGCCTGCAGGGATTCCACCGGTCTGCGCCAAGCCCCCAGCGCCGCCAGCCCTGCTTCCATCCGCTCGGCGAGGCCGTCGATTTCCTGCTGCAATCCGGTCATCAGCGCTTCGTGATCACCCAGCTTCATGGCCTGCTCCACCGCCGCCGCCAACTCGGGGTCGATGGCGCCGGCTGCAAGCTGTGACAGCCCGTCCTCGGCCTGTCGGAGCGCTTGCTGGCGATCGGCCAGATTGGCTCGATGCGTCTTGAGGGCCTGCTCCAGGGCGACACGGTCCTTGATCAACGCCATCAGTCGGGCCCGAGCCGAGGCAGCTGGTACACGCTGGCGAACCGCCTCCTCGCTGTCGCTCGGCCACCCCAGCCCCGCAGCCAGCTCCTGTACACGCACCCACTCCAGGCGGATTTCCTCCGCGCGTTTGACCATGTCCGTGCGGTGAGCACGGAACTGCAGGCGACGCTCGTTGAGCTCCGTGATGTCCGCTTCCAGCGACAGCATGTTTCGGTCGACGACCGTCTCCTGCAGCGCGGTGCGGGCCTCGGCGATGTCGCGCTGCAAGCGCACGATCTGCGCATCGGCGACGGCGATCTCCTGCGTCGCGCTGCGGAACACTTCGCCCGCGTTCTCGTCCAGCAGCGGGATATCGCCTGCCGCGAGCAACGCGTCGCGCTGCGCCCGGGCGGTGTCCAACGCCAGCAAGAGCGGCCGGACGCGGCGGATGCGCTCCAGGCGACTGAGCTGCTGGCGCAACGCGAGATCGCGCACCTTGGCGTCGGCAAGTTTCGCCTCGGTGGACGCCAGCGCGTCATGCTGCGCCTTCCAGTCCTTGGTACGCAGGGTGGCGCGCTTGAACTCGGCGTGGGCGGCGTCGTAGGCTTCGAGCGCCTGGTAGTAAGCGCGCGCGCCGGACTTGCGCGGGGCCCAGAGCGCATCCGCTTCGGTCTGGATCTTTTGCAGCGCCTCGCCCAAGTGCTCGATGCCGGCTGCCGACTGAAACAGCATGCGGCCGATGTCGTCCGAGGCCGACAAGATCCCGGCGCCACCTTCGACCAGGGTGGTGTGATCCAGGGCGTACATGCGGTTGAATGCGTGTGCCTGCAGGCTGCCCAGCCAGGGCTGGAGGGCACCGTCAGGAAGGTGCGCATCGGTCGGTGTGCGCAGCGTGTTCTTGTTGGCCTTGATGCGGTCGAACGCGAGTTGCTCTCCAGCGCCCAGCCTTTCGATCACGCCACCGATTCGCAGCTCGGGCATCGGATGGAGAAAGGCCAGCGGGGTGCGCATCGGGATGCCGAACAGCCAGTCTCCAATGGCGGCCCTGAGCGTCGACTTGCCAGCCTCGTTGGGGCCGACGATGAGATGGATGTCACGCGCCCTGTGGGGCAACGCCAGGGTTCGGTCGGTGAACTTCCCATACCGGATCAGCTTCAGTTCGCGGATACGCATGCGTGGCCTATTGCGTTCAGGTGGTGGCGCCGCTGCTCTGGAGCACGCGCCCCATCACCAGGGCAGTGGCTTGTCGAACACGATCCGGCACCTGTGACTGCGGGTCTTGGCGAAAGGCATGCAGATCGGGCGAGGCCTGCAACAGATCGTGCGGCAGCTTCTCGAGCATCGCCAGCCAGTCGTCGTGCAGCGACTGCACGAAGTCAGGATCGTCCTTGGCCGCCAACGCAAGGCTGGCAAGCTCGGCCAGCGCGCCCTGGGCGTCAGTTTCCGACGGCGCGAGATCCGTGTCAGGAGCCTCGCTGGCGACCTGGACTCTTTCGATCCAGACCCTGTCGGCGTCAAGCGCGACCGCCTGCCCGATGAGCTCCTGACGGAGTTGCCCTTCATCGGCGATCAGTGCTGGGTGTGCGACCGACCGCCCCTTGAACACCACCCGGACGGCCAAGGTGAGGTGTGATGGCGTCGCCGCCAAGGCCTGCTCCAACGCGAGCCCCGCCGCGCGGATGGCCCCACGGCGGTCGACAACCGCGCTGATATCCACTTCCAGCGCATGCCAGCGCAGCACATCCACTTCCAGCCGATCGACCCCGGTGATTTCGCCGTCTTCAGTACTCACCAGCAGCGCACCGCGCTTACCCGGCTCGCGGATGTGACGCCCCTGGAGGTTGCCCGGGTAGGCAATCGTCACTTCGCCGCGATGCATCCAATGTTCGTGCACATGGCCCAGCGCCCAGTACTGATAGCCCTTGGCCTGCAGCTCCGCCACCGAGCAAGGGGCGTAGCGGGCGTGCGCGGCATTGCCTTCCAGCGCAGTGTGCAGCACGCCAATGTTCAACCAGCCAGCAACAGGGTCCGGGTAGTCCGGCAGCAGACTCTCGGTTGTAGCCGCCACCTTGAAGCTGCGTCCATGCAGTGCGACTCGCTTGTCCTCGATCCGGAAGGTTTGCGCCTTGCGGGAGGAGAAGGCATGAACGTTGTCGGGCAACTCCAGGCCGCGCGTCATCTCGCTTTCGGCATCATGGTTGCCATACAGCAGGTAGGCCGGGATCCCCGCCTGCCGCAACCGCCCCATCTGGCGCACGAAGAACAGCCCGGTGTTGAAGTCCTTCCAGTCCCCGTCGTATACATCACCGGCAATCACCATGAAATCGACCTGTTCCTCGATGGCATGGGTCACCAGGTTGTGGAAAGCGTCCCGCGTCGCGGTACGCAAGCGCTCAGCAGGCGCATCCGCGTAGGAGGACAAGCCCCGCAGGGGACTATCGAGGTGGATGTCGGCGGTGTGGATGAACTTCATTTGCATACACCTGTTGTGAGTGAACGCTGACCGAACTGACGGAGCTCCGAAATGGTCATCATCAAGATAAGGTTTTAGTTATAAAAATAGATTCATGGACAGCTTTCGAGGCAAACCATACACTCTCGACATTATCATAATTCAATAAAAACAAGCGCGAACGAGCCAGACGGGATGTCGAACGAACAGCTTCCAGACCTCACCCAGCCACAACGCGACCGGCTCGCGTTCGTGGATTTGCGCGTGCGTTTCGTTGGGGAGATACGCCGCCAGGACCTGGTCACCCGGTTTGGCATCCAGTCCGCGGCCGCATCCCGGGATCTGGCTCTGTACAAGAAACGGGCACCCACGAACATCGATTACGACCCCAAGGGCAAGTGCTATGTTCTGGGGCCGGATTTCCGAGCGGTTTTCGACTTTCCCCCTGCGCGGGTGCTGTCGTGGCTGACCCAGGGCTTTGGCGATGGTGAGCCGATACGGCTCAAGGCCTGGGTGGCCAGCGAGAGCCCTTCACGGCTCACGCATCCGGATCTGGATGTGCTGGCGAGCGTGACCCGTGCGATTCACCAGGAGTGTCCGCTAGGCATCGAGTACCACTCCATCTCCAGTGGCCGCACCGAGCGGGAGATCGTCCCGTTCGCGCTGATCGACAACGGCCTGCGCTGGCACGTCCGCGCCTTCGACCGGAAGTCCCAGGAGTTCCGGGATTTCGTCATCACCCGGATCAAGCGCCCGGTCCTCGGAACAAGTCAAGATAGTTGTCGCCTGATTCATGCAACCAATCGCCCTATGTCTTCAGCATGTACGTGATCGCGCACGACAGCGTCGCGCTCCGGAT
>JABWBN010000054.1 GCA_013360485.1 Burkholderiaceae bacterium
CAGACTGCTGGCAATCTTCTCGGGGTCGCGCGGTGGCGCGACCAAGCCGGCCACGGCCTGCATGCCGACCTCGCCGCCCTTCACGATGGCAGCAGCAATGGCGGGAATCGAGATCACCAGCATCCCGGCAATGGCCTGATCGCCGACAATCGCCGTATTCAGGAAGCTCATCTGCTCGATCGACAGGCCGCTCGATGCGCTGCCGCTAATGTACTGGCTGCGCGAATACATCGTGATGATGAAGTTCATCACGGCGTACAGCGGCGCCCAAAGCTGTATCCAGAAGAGACTTGACGCATAGGACTTGATGACCCCGGTCGCCTGGTGACCGCTCAGCACCACGAAAAGCAGGAAAACCGGGAAGATCGCGTACTGCACCATCTCGATGGCGTTCCTCACTTTCGGCATGGTCGATTCCGCGATTCGCGCCATGAGCTTGTAGGAATCGCTGGTCGAGCGCAGTGATTGCGCCATCGCCAGATTGGTCTGTGCGCTGGCTGCATCCCCCAGTTGGGCCGGCAGCATGTACTGGGCATCGATCATGAAATTGGCGACGATGGCCTGCTTCACCGTGTCCTGTGCCGACGACGAAATCCCGAGAAGATAGTTGGTCGATGTCGCCAGCGACCCGGCGATTGCCACACCGGCATCCGCTGTCGTCATGCGGGGATAGAGCCTGGACCCAAGCAGAGTCACTTGCCGGCTGGTCTCGGCGGCGAAGGCGATCAGGTGGCTCTCGACGGAGTCATCGATCGACGACGACAGCAAGGCCGGGTTGCGCTGGCCGACGGCCTGGAGGAAGTCCTTGAGCATGCGGTGGTCGCCGCCGCCGTGGGCGTCGGTCTTCATGCTCCAGGTCTTGCGCCGACCGTCCTTGAAGGTGGTGAGCGTGAAGCTCTCCATGTCGCCGGTGATGTCGCCCTTGCTGCCCATGATCCGGGTGCGCCGCCCTTCGTAGGAGACGTGCGCCTCCATCGAAAAGCCGGCGGTCACGCCGTTCTTGAACAGGATGTTGGCGGTGACATGGTCGGGCTGGTCGTTGTCCATGCGGTAGACGCAGCGCCCGTAGTCGGTTTCGCGCAGGCCGCGCATGATGAGCTCGGGCCAGCGCGAGCGGTCGTCTTCGGGCAGGTCGAACACGTACAGGCGCTTGCGGTCGCGGTAGTAGATCTGCAGCGCCGAGTATGGGCACTCGGACTCGACGGCGCAGCCATCGGTGCAGCGTTCGGTGCTGCCCGGCGGCGCATTGCGGGCGGTGAACCACTTGAGGTTGCCGAAGCAGTGCACGGTGTCGGCTTGGTCGCCCACCAGCCAGCGGATGATGTCGGTGTCGTGGCAGCTCTTGGCCAGGATGATGGGCGTGGCCGACTGGCTGTTGCGCCACAGCCCACGCACGTAGGAGTGGCTCATGTGCGTGTGCTCGATGGGTTCGAGGTGCTGCACGCTGATGATTTCGCCGATCACGCCGCCGTCGATCAGGGCCTTGAGCTCGCGGAAGTAGGGGGTGTAGCGCAGCACATGGCACACGCCCACGATGCGCCTGCTGGCGTGCGCGGCATGCAGGATCTGCAGGCACTCTTCTTCCGTGGGGGCGATGGGCTTTTCGAGCAGCACGTCGTAGCCCAGCTCGAGCGCGCGCAGGCAGGGTCCGGCATGCTGGCGGTCGGGCGTGGCAATGATCACCGCATCGGCCATGCGTGGCTGGGCCAGGGCGTCTTGCCAGCGTGCGTAGCAGCGCTCGGGCGGCAGGTGATGCTGCTGGGCCATGGCCCGCAACCGGTGGGGGTTGGGATCCGCCGCCGCGGTGACCACCATTTCGTCCGGACAGCGGGTGGCGTAGCTGGCATAGACGCCACCGCGGTTGCCGGCGCCCAGCAGCAGCACGCTCACGGGGCGATCGAGTTCACGGTGTCGCGGGTCGGTGTCGAGGTCGGGCGTGAGACCCAGGATGGAGGCGATCTCGGTCCACGGGTAGACGACCGTGTGGTGGATGGCCGAGATCGCGCGCAGCAGACCGCGGGTGGACAGGAACTGGCGCAGTGACATGTCGCGGGGTCAGCTGGCGACGGAAGGCGATGAGCGACGCATGGTGCCAACTATACTTGTGCAAATGTACTTGCGGACCGCCAGGGTCATGTGGAACCACCTCGTGTCAGCCGACGCCGGCCTGCCGCGCTGTCGGCGCCGTGCAGCATGACCTGGCTGGATGCGGCGATCGTCGGGCTGTATCTGGCGGCCATGATCGGGTTGAGTGCGTGGTTGGCGCGCACCCAGTCTACTGCCGACGACTATTACGTCGGCGGCCGCAGCCTGCCGTGGTGGGCTCTGGGCGTGTCGACCATGGCCACCCAGTCGTCGGCCAATTCGTTCATCGGCATTCCGGCCTTCGTGGCCCTGGTGCCCGGCGGCGGCCTGACCTGGCTGCAGTACGAACTGGCGGTGCCGCTGGCGCTGCTGCTGGTGATGTGGATGCTGGTGCCGGTGCTGCGCGGTCTGGGGCTGGTGAGCATCTACGAATACCTCGAGCTGCGCTTCGATCGGCCGACGCGGCTGCTGCTCAGCGGGGTGTTTCTGGCTTCACGCGCACTGGCCGCAGGCGTGGCGCTCTACGCCGCGGCAGTGGTGGTTCGCGTGTGCACCGGCCTGCCGCTCGAATGGAGCGTGCTGCTGATGGGGGTGGTCACCGTGGTCTACGACATGCTCGGCGGCATGCGCGCGGTGGTCTGGACCGATGTGGTGCAGATGGTGGTGCTGGTGCTGGGCGCAGCGGTGTGCACCGTGCTGGCGGTGCAGGCCGCCGGCGGCATGGCGGCTGTGGGTGCGGCCATCGATCCTGCGCGCCTGGCCGCTGTGGAATGGGGCCATGGCCTGGGCGACGGGACGCGCGCGCCGCTGTGGGGCTTCGTCGTCGGCGGGCTGGTGCTGTATGTCGCCTACTACGGGGTGGACCAGAGCCAGGTGCAGCGCCAGCTCAGTGCCGTGAGCGTGCGCGAGGCCCAGTGGGTGCTGCTGGCCAATGCGCTGGGGCGGTTTCCGCTGACGCTGCTGTATGCGGCGCTGGGTCTGGCCCTGGCCGGCGTGGTGGCCACCGACACGGCGCTGCGCGATGCGATCCCGGCGGGTCGACTGGACTTCCTGGTGCCGGTGTTCGTTCAGAACCACCTGCCGGCGGGCCTGCGCGGGCTGCTGGTGGCGGCGATACTCGCCGCGGCGATGTCCAGCCTGGACTCGGCGCTGAACAGCTTGTCGGCGGCCACGATGCGCGACTTCCTGCAGCCGCATGTGGCCGAGCACCATTCGTTGCGCGTCTCGCGACTCACGACGCTGGCCTGGGGTGTGGTGATCACCGCGGTGGGACTGTTCGCCGGCGACCTGGCCAGCAATGTGGTCGAGGCGATCAATCGCGTGGGCGCCTTGTTCTACGGCCCGCTGCTGGCCGCGTTTGCCTGCGGCATGCTCGACCGCCGGGCCACCGGCGCTGCCGTGCGCGCCGGCGTGATGGCAGGCCTGGCGGTGAACCTGGCCCTGTGGTGGGGCCTGGGCGCAGCGCTGTTCTGGATGTGGTGGAACGTCAGTGGGCTGGTCGTGGCCGCCCTGACCGTGGCGGTGGCATCGCGCATGCGGCCGGCCACTCGCGCGCCCGCTGCGGGCACCACGCTGACGGCCGCACAGCTCGGTGAACGCTGGCATGGCCTGCGCGGCCTGGCCGTGCTGCTGGGGCTGTACAGCGCGGCGATGGTGGCGGTGCTGTGGGCGCTGGGTGTCAGGTGATGCCGGACCCAAATGAAGAGGGCTCGCGACAGGCGCGAGCCCTTCTGGCGTGTTTGGTGCCGGTGAAGAGAGTCGAACTCCCGACCTTCGCATTACGAATGCGCTGCTCTACCAACTGAGCTACACCGGCGCGGCGAAACGCGAATTATAGACAGGTTTCTTTGCCGACCCACGCGCCGAGTGCAACCAATGCCCGGTGGGTGCCGTCAATCGGCAGCGAGGTGGTAGTCCGTCACGCGCTGCACTTCGTTCTTCGAGCCGAGCACCACGCTCACGCGTTCGTGCAGCTTGGACGGCGCGATGTCCATGATGCGCTGGCGGCCGTTGGTGGCCATGCCGCCGGCCTGCTCGACGATGAAGGCCATGGGGTTGGCCTCGTACATCAGGCGCAGCTTGCCGGGCTTGTCGGGTTCGCGCTGGTCCCAGGGGTACATGAAGATGCCCCCGCGCGTGAGGATGCGGTGCACGTCGGCCACCATGCTGGCCACCCAGCGCATGTTGAAGTCCTTGCCACGTGGGCCGTCCTTGCCGGCCAGGCACTCGTCGATGTAGGTGCGCACCGGCGCTGCCCAGTGGCGCATGTTCGACATGTTGATCGCGAATTCCTTGGTGTCCGCCGGGATCTGCACCTCGTTGCCGGTGAGCACCCACGAGCCGGTCTCGCGGTCGAGGGTGAACATGGCCACACCCGTGCCCACGGTGAGCACGAGCGTGGTCTGCGGGCCGTACACGCAGTAGCCGGCGGCGGCCTGGGCACGGCCGGGTTGCATGAAGTCTTCCTCGCTGACGCCGCGGTGGTGGCCCACCTTGCGCAGCACCGAGAAGATGGTGCCGATGGAGACGTTGACGTCGATGTTGGACGAGCCGTCGAGCGGGTCGTACAGCAGCAGGTACTCGCCCTGCGGGTAGCGGTTGGGCACGACGTGGATGGAGTCCATCTCCTCGCTGGCCATGGCCGCGAGGTGGCCGCCCCATTCGTTGGCCTCGATCAGCACCTCGTTGCTGATGACGTCGAGCTTCTTCTGCACTTCGCCCTGCACGTTCTCGGTGCCGGCGCTGCCCAGCACCTCGCCCAGTGCGCCCTTGTTGACGGCGATGGCGATGGTCTTGCAGGCACGGGCGACGATCTCGAGCAGCAACCGAAGCTGGCTGGGGATGTGTCCGTGCTCGCGCTGCTGTTCGACGAGGTACTGCGTGAGACTGACGCGTTTGGCGGCCATGGCGGTGCGGGGCTGGTCAGGTGATGGACGGGTTCAGGACTCGAGCGCCTTGGTGACGATCTCGCGCACGTCGGACGACAGCTCGGTGCGCGCGGCCACCCGGGCGATGGCTTCGCGTGCGGCGCTGCGCAGCGGCTCGGCCAGCTGCGACCAGCGGTCCATGGCGCGCGCCACGCGCGCGGCGATCTGCGGGTTCAGCGCATCGAGCTCCTGCACCCGCTCGGCCCAGAACACGTAGCCCGCGGCGTCGGGCCGGTGGAAGGCGGCCGGGTTGGCATGGCAGAAGGCGCCGATCAGGCTGCGTGCCCGGTTGGGGTTGCGCAGCGTGAAGTCGGGGTGTTGCAGCAGGGACTTGACCCGCGCGAACACGCGCCCGGCATGGGCACCGAGCGGCTCGGGCGTGGTGGCCTGCAGCGTGAACCACTTGTCGATGACCAGCGGGTCGTGCGAGAAGCGGCCGTGGAAGTGCTCGAGCGCGGCCTCGGCCAGGGCTGCATGCGAGGAGGTGAGGGCCTCGAGCGCGCCCATGCGGTCGGTCATGGAGGCCGCGTCTTTCACGCGCTGGTAGGCACGGCCCGGCCACACCGGGTCGGCGGTTTCCACCGCGTGCAGGACCAGGTTGCGCAGGGCCAGGTTGGCCAGTGCACGGCGGCCCGACTGGTCGGCATCCGGGCGGTAGCCCTCGCGCACCTGGTGGTGTTCAAAGGCCCACAGCCAGTCGGCATGCAGGCGCGCGGCGAGCTGGCGGCGCATCAGCTCGCGCACGACGTGGATGCGCTGTGGATCGACCGTGGCGCACTGCTCGGCCACGTAGCTCTCGCTGGGCAGGGTGAGCACCAGCTCCTTGAAGGCCGGGTCGAGCTCAGGGTGGCGCAGGATGGCGCGCATGGCGGCGACGAAGGCTTCGTCCAGGTGCGGCTCGCGCCCGGCATCGGCCACCGATGCCAGCATGCGGCGCAGCGCCAGGCGCTGCCCGGCCTCCCAGCGGTTGAAGGCGTCGTGGTCGTGCTGCAGCAGGATAAGCAGCGCGGCATCGTCCAGGCCATCGGACAGCAGCACCGGCGCCGAGAAGCCGCGCAGCAGCGAGGGCACCGCCGGCACGTCGATGCCGACGAAGCGGAAGGTCTGCTCGGTGTCGGCCAGCACCAGCACGCGGTCGGTGCCCGCGGGCGCGGCTTCGCCTTCGAGCTGCAGCGGCAGCGCGCGGCCATCGGCGGCCACCAGGCCCATATGCACCGGAATCACCGCGGGCAGCTTGTGCGGCTGACCGGGCGACGGTTGCGCGCTCTGGCGCAGCGTGAGCACGAGCGTGCCGGAGGCGGCGTCGGCCTGCACCGTGGCATGCAAGGTGGGCGTGCCGGCCTGTGCGTACCAGCGCTTGAAGGCCTCGAGGTGGCTGGCCAGTGCGCTGCCGGGGTTGGCATCGGCGATGGCCTGCGCGAAGTCGTCGCAGGTGACGGCCTGGCCGTCGTGGCGCTGGAAGTACAGGTCCATGCCGCGGCGGAAGCCCTCGCGGCCCACCAGGGTGGCCATCATCCGCACCACCTCGGCGCCCTTTTCGTAGACGGTGGCGGTGTAGAAGTTGTTGATCTCGAGGTAGCTGTCCGGGCGCACCGGATGGGCCATGGCGCCGGCGTCCTCGGGGAACTGCGCGGCGCGCAGCGAGCGCACGTCCTCGATGCGCTTGACCGCGCGCGCCGAAGGCGAGCCGGCCATGTCCATCGAGAACTCCTGGTCGCGGTAGACGGTGAGGCCTTCCTTCAGCGAGAGCTGGAACCAGTCGCGGCAGGTGATGCGGTTGCCGGTCCAGTTGTGGAAGTACTCGTGACCGACCACGCTCTCGATGCCGGCGAAGTCGGCGTCGGTGGCGGTGGCGGGGCTGGCCAGCACGTACTTGGTGTTGAAGATGTTCAGGCCCTTGTTCTCCATGGCGCCCATGTTGAAGTCGCCCACGGCGACGATCATGAAGCGCTCGAGATCGAGCGACAGGCCGAAGCGCGATTCGTCCCAGGCCACCGAGGCGATGAGCGACTGCATCGCATGTTCGGTCTTGTCGAGGTCGCCGCGACGCACGTAGACCTGCAGCAGGTGGTCCTTGCCCGAACGCGCGGTGATGCGCTGCTCACGGCACACGAGATCGGCGGCCACCATAGCGAACAGGTAGCTGGGCTTGGGGAAGGGGTCGTGCCACTTGGCGTAATGGCGCCCGCCATCGAGGTCGCCCTGTTCCACCCGGTTACCGTTGGACAGCAGCACCGGGTAGCGCGCCTTCTCGGCGCGCATGGTGACGGTGTACACCGCCATGACGTCGGGCCGGTCGAGGAAGTAGGTGATGCGGCGAAAGCCCTCGGCCTCGCATTGGGTGAAGAACCCGCCGCTGGAGGTGTACAGGCCCGACAGGGCGGTGTTCTTCTCGGGTGCGCAGGTGTTGCGGATCTCGAGCGTGAAGCGGTCGTCGGCGGGAGGGCGGTCGATCACCAGCTTGCCGTCGGCATGGCGGAACGACACGCTCTCGCCGTTGATCAGCACGCGCAGCAGGTTGAGCTCGTCGCCATGCAGCTCGAGCGCCTGGCCCGCAGGCACGGCGGTGTTGCGCTCGACCTGCATGCGGCTGGTGACCAGCGTCTTGGCGGCGTCGAGGTCGAAGGTCAGGTCGACCTGGCGGATCCAGTAGGCCGGGGCGGTGTAATCCTCGCGGCGGATGACGGTGGCGGGTCCTTCGCGCATGGTGGTGGGCTTTCAGTGATGCGTGCGTTCGGTGGTGCGAGCCGGGCGGGCCTACAGCCCCTGCTTCAGGCTGGCTTCGATGAAGGCGTCGAGGTCGCCGTCGAGCACCTTCTGGGTGTTGGAGATCTCGACGTTGGTGCGCAGGTCCTTGATGCGGCTCTGGTCGAGCACGTAGCTGCGGATCTGGTGGCCCCAGCCGACGTCGGTCTTGGTGTCTTCGAGCTTCTGCTGCTGCTCCATGCGCTTGCGCATTTCATGGTCGTACAGGCGCGAGCGCAGGCGCCGCCAGGCGACGTCGCGGTTGCTGTGCTGGCTGCGGCTGTCCTGGCACTGCACCACGATGCCGGTGGGGATGTGCGTCAGGCGCACGGCCGAGTCGGTCTTGTTGATGTGCTGGCCGCCGGCACCCGAGGCGCGGAAGGTGTCGGTGCGCACATCCGACGGGTTGATGTCGATCTCGATGGAGTCGTCGATCTCGGGGTAGCAGAAGATGCTGGCGAAGCTGGTGTGGCGCCCGCCGGCGGAATCGAACGGGCTCTTGCGCACCAGGCGGTGCACGCCGGTCTCGGTGCGCAGGTGGCCAAAGGCGTAGTCGCCTTCGATCTTGAGCGTGGCGCTCTTGATGCCGGCTACATCACCGGGCGTCTCGTCTTCGACCGTGGCCTTGAAGCCCTTGCGCTCGCAGTACTTGAGGTACTGGCGCAGCAGCATGGCGGCCCAGTCGCAGGCTTCGGTGCCACCGGCGCCGGCCTGGATGTCGATGAAGCAGTTGCTCGGGTCGGCAGGGTTGCTGAACATGCGCCGGAACTCGAGCTGCTCGACGATTTCGCGCAACCGGCCGGCGTCGGCTTCGATGGAAGCCAGGGCATCGGTGTCGCCCTCGTCGCGCGACATCTCGAACAGCTCGGCGCTGTCGGACAGGTTGGTCGCGAGGTGGTCGATGGTGTCGACCACGGTTTCGAGGGTCTTCTTCTCGCGCCCGAGTTCCTGTGCTCGCTTGGGTTCGTTCCAGACGCTCGGGTTCTCGAGCGCGGCATTGACTTCGTTCAACCGCAGGGCTTTGCGGTCGTAGTCAAAGATACCCCCGGAGCTGCTGGGTGCGGGCGCTCAGATCGGCGAGCAGCGAGCCGATGGCGTTGATGCGTTCGATGTCCATTTGATGACCGGATGACTGCGGTGCGGGCCGCGCGGCGAAAGGCGAATTCTCGCATGCGTGCCTGACGTCACGACCACTGCACGGCCTTGCGCCAGGTGATCGCACCGATGGTGCGATGCAGCACGGGCAGGGTGCGGGTTTATCCGCCCCGGGACTGTGCCGGGGTCGGGGTGATTCGTCAGAAAGCCGTAAGCCGCTGAATCGACGCTGCGCGCCAGACGGACTGGAGGCTCATGTTGTTGTTGCTGGTGTCGTCGGTGAAGCTGGTGGCGGAGATCGCCTTGCTGGCGTTTGCGGGCCAATGGCTGCTGGGTTTGCTGGCCGGGGCGCGCCGCGAACAGAACCTGTTCTACAAGCTGCTGCAGGTGCTCACCAACCCCTTCATCAGGGGCGCAAGGTGGGTGGCGCCGCGGCGCATCGTGATCGACCGGCACTTGCCGTTGGTGGCGTTCCTGTTGTTGGCGTTTGCCTGGCTGGCGGCCACCATCACCAAGATCAGTCTGTGCCTGGAATCGGGGGTGAATCTGTGTCGCTGATCGATCCGCAATTCTGGGCCCGGCAGGGCCTGCGCACGCTGGCCATGGGCTGGCTGCTGGTGGGGCGCAACGAGCGTGCCGCGGCCGTGTTCACGCAGATGCTGCAGCGCTGGCCGGGCGATGCCTATGCGCTGTCCAGCCGCTCGCACGTGTCCGCCCAGGCCGGGCGGCTGGGCGATGCCATCGCCGACGCGCAGGCGCTGGTCGAGCTGCATCCGCAGCGCAGCGCGGCCGACTGGTTCAACCTGGCTTTCCTGCTCGAACAGGAAGGCCGCCTCGAGGAGGCCGAACGTGCCTTCGCGCGCGCCCTGGAACTCGACCCCAAGCTCGACCGGGCCTGGTATGGCATGGGGCTGGTGCTCATCCGCCTGGGTCGTTTCGAAGAGGCCGTGGCCGCACTGAAGCGCAACACCGAACTGCAACCCATGAGCCCGTACGGCTGGTACCAGCTGGCGCGGGTGCATGTGGATCGTCGCGAACCCGACGAGGCCCGGCGGATCATCCGCCACCTCAAGGGATTCGAGCCCAAGGTGGCCGCTCAGCTCGAGCGGGAAACGGGGCTCGCAGCGTGACGGCAGGCAACGGGCGGACTGCCACGCCCGAAGGGCGTCGTGGGGGCCATCGTGCCCTGATCCGACGGTTTCAACGATATGGAGGCGACTGCAATGCAACTGACTGAGAAGCACCGCCAGTACTGGTCGAAGAATCTACGGATCACGTCGATTCTGCTGGCCATCTGGTTCTTCGTGACGTTCGTGCTCGGGTACTTCGCCCGCGACCTGAACTTCACGTTCTTCGGCTGGCCGTTCAGCTTCTGGGTGGGAGCCCAGGGTGCGCTGGTCGTCTATGTCGGCATCATCTGGTACTACGCCCGGTACATGAACCGGCTGGACCAGGAACACGGCGTGGCCGAGGAGGAATGACATGGCCGGCATGACCTTTGACCACGGATCGTCGACATCGGCGTCCGACAACAAGGCGTTCAAGGCGCAGCTCAACAAGGTGTACGGCTGGTACACCGGGGGCTTCATCGCCTTCGTCATCGTGCTCGCGGTTCTCGAGCAGATGGGGCTGCCACGCAACTGGATCGGCTTCACGTTCCTGCTGGCCACCGTGCTGCTGTACGCCGGCATCGGCGTGATGAGCCGCACCAGCGACGCTTCCGAGTACTACGTGGCGGGGCGCCGGGTACCGGCGCTCTACAACGGCATGGCCACCGGCGCCGACTGGATGAGCGCGGCGTCGTTCATCGGCATGGCCGGAACGCTGTACCTCAGCGGTTTCGGCGGCCTGGCCTTCATCATGGGCTGGACCGGCGGCTACTGCCTGGTGGCGTTGTTCCTCGCGCCGTACCTGCGCAAGTTCGGGCAATTCACCATTCCCGACTTCCTGGGCGCGCGCTACGAGGGCAACCTGCCGCGGCTGATCGGCATCCTGGCCGCGATCCTGTGCTCGTTCACCTATGTGGTGGCGCAGATCTACGGCGTGGGCATCATCACCACCCGGTTGTCGGGCCTGGCCTTCGAGATCGGGATCTTCGTCGGTCTGGGCGGCATCCTGGTGTGCTCGTTCCTGGGCGGCATGCGTGCCGTCACATGGACGCAGGTGGCGCAGTACATCATCCTGATCATTGCCTACATGATCCCGCTGGTGTGGCTGTCGGTGAAGCAGACCAGCGTGCCCATTCCGCAGGCGGTGTATGGCTACCAGCTGCAGAAGGTGACCGCGGCCGAGAACAAGCTGAAGTCCGACCCGAAGGAGCTTGAGGTCATCGGCATCTTCAAGGCGAGGGCCGCCGAGTTCGATGCCAAGCTCAAGGACATTCCCGCCGCCATGGCTGCCGACAAGGCTGCTGCCGAGAAGAAGCTGGCCGACCTGAAAGCGGCCAATGGCTCCGCGGCCGACATCCAGGCGGCAGAGAAGGCGCTGGCCTCGCAGCCGGCCGACGTGGCCGCGGCCAAGAAGGCATGGACCGCAGCCAAGGCCGCCAACGAGGCCCGTGCCAAGCCGCTGGCGGGCATGCCTCCGCACGCGGCCCAGTTCGCGGGTGACCCGAACGGCGACGAAAAGGCCAGGGCTGCGTTCGACACGTCGCGTCGCAACTTCCTTGCGCTGATCTTCTGCCTGATGGTGGGTACGGCGGCGCTGCCGCACATCCTGATGCGCTACTACACCACCCCCTCGGTGAAGGAGGCGCGCGAGTCGGTGGCGTGGAGCCTGTTCTTCATCTTCTTGCTGTACTTCTCGGCCCCGGCCCTGGCCGTGCTGGTGAAGTACGAGATCTTCAGCGTGCTGGTGGGGACCCCGTTCGACAAGCTGCCGGGCTGGATTGCCAACTGGACGCGGGTCGATCCGGGGCTGCTGAGTGTGGTGGACATCAACAAGGATGGCATCTTCCAGCTCGGCGAGATGAAGATCGGTGGCGACATCATCGTGCTGGCCACACCGGAAATCGGTGGCCTGCCGTATGTGGTGTCGGGCATGGTGGCAGCCGGCGGTCTGGCAGCGGCGCTGTCGACCGCTGACGGCCTGCTGCTGACGATCGCCAACGCGCTGTCGCACGACCTGTACTACAAGATGATCGACCCGAACGCGCCGACGAGCCGCCGCGTGGCCATCTCCAAGGCCCTGCTGCTGGTCGTGGCGCTGTTGGCTGCATCGGTGGCGGCGCAGAAACCGGCGGACATCCTGTTCCTGGTTTCGGCGGCGTTCTCGTTCGCGGCAGCGGCGTTCTTCCCGGCGCTGGTGTGCGGCATCTTCTGGAAGCGCGCCAACAAGTGGGGCGCGTCGCTGGGCATGATGGCCGGCCTGGGCACCACCTTCTATTACATGGCCACCACCCAGGCCTGGCTGCGCGGAATCTTCGGCGTGACCAGCCCGGTGGAGCTGTGGTGGGGCATTCAGCCCATCTCGGCGGGCCTGTTCGGGGTGCCGGTCGGCTTCGCGGTGATCATCATCGTGAGCCTGCTCACCGGCGAACCGAAGAAGGAAACGCAGGAACTGGTGGAGCATGTGCGCTACCCCAACCTGAAGGGCGCCAAGGCCTGAGCCTGTGCACCCGAGCCTGAGCCGGGCCGCCTTAGCGGGCGGGCCGTGCAGGCTGACTACCAGGGCCATGCCGGCAACCGGCATGGCCCGTTTTTCATGGGTGCATGCACTGGCGATGCTGCGCGTGTGATGCAATAGCGGCATCGTCCTGACGCAGGGGCCTGCATGAGCGACACCAACCTGCCAGCGTCCACGCCCGCACCGAGCCTTGTGACAGGCCTGCGCGGCGAGCTGATGCGCCACCTGCCGTTTTCGCGGATGGCCCCTGAGCATGTGGACCGTTTCGTCGCAGCCAGTCGTCAGGCCTACTACGCCCCGGACGAGGTGGTGCTCGAGCCTGCCAGTGGCGTCGCCGAGGTGCTGCACCTCATCCGCAGCGGCAGTGTGACCGGCCGGCGAGGCATGGCCGAGATGTCGGGGCAGTTCGAGTACACCGCAGGTGACCTGTTCCCGGTGGGTGCCGCGCTGGGCCGGCGGGCGGTCACCGCCACCTACACCGCCAACGAAGATACGTTCTGCCTGCTCCTGCCGGTGCAGGCCATGCATGAGCTGGCCGCGGTCAGTGGCCCCTTCGCCGACTACCTGAACCGACGGGTGATGCAGTTCCTGGAGCTGTCGCGCCGGGCGGTGCAGGTGGCGTGGTCGTCGCAGACACTGGCCGAGCAGTCGCTCGAGGCGCGATTGGGCAGCCTGCAGCGCAAGATGCCGCTGGCCTGCAGTGCCGACACGCCGTTGGCGCAGGCACTGGGCCGGATGCACGAGCGCCGCGTGGGTTCGGTGCTGGTGGTCGACTCGAGCGGCGCGCCACAAGGCATCGTGACGCGCCACGACATCCTGGGCCGCGTCACGCTGCCGCAGCGCCCGCTCACCGACCCGGTGGGCAGCGTGATGAGCGCGCCGCTGCACTGCCTGACGGTGGCCGACACCCTGCAGGACGCGGCGCTGCTGATGTCGCGCCACGGCATCCGGCATGTGCCGGTCACCGAACGCGGCGCGCTCGTGAACATCGTCTCCGAGCGCGACCTGTTCGCGCAGCAGCGCTTGTCCCTGAAGCAGGTGAGCACGCAGATCCGCGCAGCGCGCGACATCGACACGCTCAAGCTGGTGGCCGGGCAGATCCGCCGGTTTGCGCGCAACCTGCTGGGCCAGGGCGTACAGGCACGCCAGATCACCGAGCTGATCAGCCACTTGAACGATGTGCTGGTGGAGCGCCTGGTGCAACTGGTGGCAGACCAGCATGGCCTGAGCCTGGCGCGTGCCTGCTGGCTGGCTTTTGGCTCGGAGGGCCGCAGCGAGCAGACCGTCGCCACCGACCAGGACAACGGCCTGATCTTCGAGAGCGCCGACCCCCAGACCGACCGCCCGCGTTGGCTGGCCATGGCCAACGACGTGAACGTGGCGCTCGACCAGTGTGGGTATCCGCTGTGCAAGGGCAACGTGATGGCCCGCAACCCGGCCTGCTGCCTGACCGCGGCGGAGTGGATGCACCGGTTTTCGGAGTGGATCGAACACGGTGCGCCGGAAGACCTGCTCAACGCAAGCATCTACTTCGACCTGCGGCCGGTGGCTGGCCACACCGGGTTGGCTGCGCCGCTGCGCGAAATGATCGCGCGCGACGCGGCGCGGGTGCCGCGCTTCATCAAGCAGATGGCCGACAACGCACTGCGCCGGCGCGCGCCGATGAACTGGCGCGGCGCCATCGAGACCATGGATGTCGACGGTCGTGCCATGCTCGACCTGAAGCTGCAGGGCACGGCGATCTTCGTCGACGCGGCTCGGCTGTATGCCCTGGCACACGGCCTGACCGCCTTGGGCACGCGCGCGCGACTGGAGGCCATGGCGCCTGTGCTGTCCGTGAGCGCGCAGGAGGCCGAGGGCTGGGTCGGCGGCTTCGAGTTCCTGCAGATGCTGCGCCTGCAGGCCCAGGTGGGCGATGACTCGCGCGCACGCAGTGACGAAAACCCCAACCTGGTGGCGCTGGACGAGCTCAACTCGATCGACCAGCGCGTGCTCAAGGAAGCATTGCGCATGGCGCGCCAGTTGCAGCAGCGCATCGAGCTCGACTACCAGCGCGGCTGACCATGGGCCTGTTCGATGCAATCAGGGGCTGGCGTGGCGGCGCCGACGAGGTGCAGCGCTGGGTGGTGGTGGATGTCGAGGCCAGCGGACTGGACGCCGAGTGCGACCGGTTGCTGGCCATCGCCGCGGTGGCGGTGCAAGCCGACGCCCAGCGCCCGCACATTGCGCTGGGTGACAGCTTCGAGGTGGTGTTGCGCCAGCAGGAGCCGGCAGCGCGCCTGCCCGACAAGGACAACATCTTGCTGCATGGCATCGGCGTGGGGGCGCAGCGCGCGGGTGTGGAGCCGGCGCAGGCGCTGGTGGCCTTCGAGCACTACGTGGGAGCCTCTCCGCTGTTGGCGTTTCATGTTGGCTTCGATCGCACCATGATCGAGAGGGCTTTCCAGTCCGTGCTCGGGCGGCGTCCCGCGATGCACTGGCTCGACGTGGAACCGGTGCTGGCGATGCTGCACCCCGAGGTGAAGGCAAATTCACTGGACGACTGGATGAGCCACTTCGGCATTCACTGCCTGATGCGCCATCAGGCGGCGGCCGATACCCTGGCCACCGCCGAATTGCTGCTCAGGCTTTGGCCGGCGATGCGGGCACAGGGCGTAGAGCCAGGCTTTGGCGCGCTTGCGCGCCTGGCGGCGCAGCGGCGCTGGGTGCCCGGATGAGTCGCACACACCGCCGGCCGCGCGTCGACGTTGCCGCCACTCAGCCGCGCAGAAAGCTGCCCAACCGCTCGGCCAGTGCTTCGGGCTGGTCGTGGTGCAGCATGTGGGCCGCGCCTTCGAGCACGCAGCGCTGCAACTGAGGCACGACGGCCAGGCGGGCGTCGAAGTCCTCGCGTGTGTAGCGCGAAACCCAGCTGGGTGGCGGGCGGGTCTGCTCACCTTCGATCCAAAGCGTGGGCGCGGTAATGCGCCGCCAGATCGCCAGCACTTCCTCCACACGGTACAGCGCCGGGTTGACGCGCTTGTGGGCGCCGTCAGCACGCAGGTGCCAACGGCCGTCGGTCTTCTGCGCTGACCACTGGGCAGCCAGCCAGGCCGCCTTGTCGGGCGACAGCCGCGGGTTGTTGGCGCGCAGCCGGTCGGCCACTGCCGTCACGCTGGCGTAGGGCTTGAGCGTCTGCGGTGTCTTGAGCTCGTCGAGCCACCGCGCCAGGCGCGCCGGCGCTTCATCGGGCCGGTTGTCGGGCAGGCCGAAGCCCTCGAGATTGACCAGCCTGCGGATGCGCGCGGGCCGCACGCCGGCATAGGCCATCGCCACGTTGCCGCCCATGCTGTGGCCGATCAGGTCCACCGGGCGACCGGGCGACAGCACGTCGAGCATCGCGTCGAGGTCGCCCAGGTAGTCGGGGAACCAGTAGGCGTCGGTGCGCGCTTCGGTGAGGCCGAAGCCGCGCCAGTCGGGGGCGACCACAGGCCTGTCGTCGTCGAGGGCGTCGACCACGAACTGGAACGACGCACCCATGTCCATCCAGCCGTGCACCATCACGCGCAGTGGCGCGTCGTCGGTGACGGCGGCCGGGTCGCCCCAGGCATGGAGGTGCATGCGCAGGCCGCGCGCATCGATCCAGTGGCTGTGGGCGATGCGGCGGGGGCTGTAGGGCGCTACGGGCGCGTCGGGGGTGGGGGCGGCGGGCAGTGGTTCGGTCATGGGTTCACTTTAGCGGCGACGGCGCGGTGAGGTGCTGCGCGAACGCGGGTGGCAGATGGCGGGCCGGGCGCCACCCGGGTCGATGGGACAATCCCGGCATGGCACCCCACACGCTGCGCCCGGCGCGGCCCGACGATCTGCCTGCGATCGTGGGCCTGATCCGCGAACTGGCCGAATTCGAGCACCTGTCGCATCTGGTGTCTGTCACCTCGCAGACGTTGCAGCCGCACTTGTTCGGCCCTCGGCCGGCCGCCGAGGCACTGGTGGCCGAAGTCGATGCGCAGGTCGTGGGCTTCGCGCTGACCTTCACCAACTTCTCCACCTTCCTGGGCGTGCCCGGCTTGTACCTCGAAGACCTGTACGTGCAGCCCGCGTACCGCGGCTGCGGCATCGGGCGGGCGATGCTCGAGCATCTGGCTGCCGTGGCCGTCGAACGCGGCTGCGGTCGCTTCGAGTGGAGCGTGCTCGACTGGAACCGGCACGCCATCGGGTTCTACGAGAAGATGGGCGCCGACGTGCTGCCGGATTGGCGCATCTGCCGTGTCACCGGCCCGGCGTTGCAGGCACTGGGCGCGCGCGCCGGCCGCGCGGCGACCAAGAGCGGCTGACCACGCGGGTGCATCTACGCTGGGATGGGCGCGCGGCCTGTCCGGGGGCGTGGCGACTTGCCTTGCCTGTCCACCCAAACCCTGGTATTTTCCCGCCCTGTGATGCGAGCCGTTGACCGCCAGCCCTGGATGAGCGTGTGCCTGCCCCGGCACGGCGCGCGCATGGCGCTGCCCGGCGGCGGCGAGGGCAGCTGGCTGCCCCGCTGGTACAACCTCGACATCGTGCTGACCGACGACTTCCCGCGAGTCTGAGCACGGCCGCCTGCGGCGGCATCGGTGCCCCGCTGCGGGCGCACCCCACACCACCCGTTTTGTCGACTCACGGCGCCTGTGCCCGCGAGCGGCGCCTGCGTGCAACCCGGCGTTCGTCGCCGCGGGCCGCATGGTGACCGCGTGGCGCAACAGGCTCCACAGCCATGGAATTCACTGTCATGACCACGCGCGCACGTCCCTTGCCCGAACCCTTTCGCATCAAGATGGTCGAGCCCATCCGCCTCGCCCCGCCCGAGCAGCGCCGCCGCGCGCTGCAGCAGGCCGGATGGAACCTGTTCCTGCTCGATGCCGAGGATGTCTACATCGACCTGCTCACCGACAGCGGCACCGGCGCCATGAGCGACCGCCAATGGGCGGGCCTCATGCTGGGCGACGAGTCCTACGCCGGCAGCCGCAACTACCTGCACCTTCGCGACACGGTGCGCGAGCTGTTCGGCTACCCGTACACCATCCCCACGCACCAGGGCCGCGGTGCCGAGCAGATCCTGTTTCCCGAACTGGTGACGCGCGCATGCGCACGCCGGCCCGACGTGCAGCCGGTGTTCATCTCGAACTTTCACTTCGACACCACCAAGGCGCATGTGGAGATGGCCGGCGCCCGGGCGCTGAACGTGCTGACGCCGCGCGCCACCGACACCGCCGACCCCTACCCGTGGAAGGGCAACTTCGACCTCGATGCCCTGCGCGCGGCGATCGCCCAGCATGGTGCGGCATCGGTGGCTGGCATCGTGGCCACGCTCACCTGCAACAGCGCCGGCGGCCAGCCGGTGTCGATGGACAACCTGGCCGCGGTGCGCGAGATTGCCACCCGCCACGGCATACCGGTGGTGCTGGATGTGGCCCGCTATGCCGAGAACGCCTGGTTCATTCGCGAGCGCGACCCGGCGTGGGCGGGCGCCAGCATTGCCGAGATCGTGCGTGCCATGTTCGACCTGGGCGACATGTTCACCATGTCGGCCAAGAAGGATGGCCTGGTCAACATCGGCGGCCTGTGCTGCTTCCGCGACGATGAAGACCTGTTCCGCGCGGTGCAGGCGCGTTGCGTGCCGATGGAGGGCTTCGTTACCTACGGTGGCCTGGCCGGGCGCGACATGGAGGCGCTGGCCGTGGGCCTGCGCGAATCGCTGCAGCAGGAGTACCTGGACTACCGCATCGGCCAGGTGGCCTACCTGGGCGAGCGCCTGCAGCAGCAGGGCATCCCGATCCAGACGCCCACCGGCGGCCATGCGGTGTTCGTCGATGCGCGGCGCATGTTGCCGCACATCCCGGCGCACCGTTTCCCGGCGCATTCGCTGGCGGTGGCGCTGTACCTCGAGGGCGGCGTGCGCGCGGTGGAGATCGGCTCGCTGCTGCTGGGCCGCAACCCGCTCACCGGGGAACAGGAGCCTGCGCCCATGGAACTGCTGCGCCTGACGATTCCGCGGCGCACCTACACCCACAGCCACATGGACTACGTGGCCGATGTGTTCGGCGACCTGCGGCGCATGGCCGCTACACTTCCGTGTTACGACTTCGAGTGGGAACCGACGGTGCTGCGCCACTTCACGGCCCGCCTGAAACCGGTGGCCTGCGATGGCGGCGCGGCCGCAGCAAAGTCGCACGAATCGGCGCAAGAGGCCCAGCCGGCGTGAGTTCACCTGTTGTACGGCAACCCTCGGCAGGGGGGGGCAGCTCCACCGCCCGTGAAGAGCGCTCACCCCCGGGGCTGGCCCGCAGTGCGCTGGCGGGGTCGCGGGCGTAAGCTCGCGCGATGTCCACGCACCGCACCGGGTCTGCCAGCCACACGGCCTTGACCGCCGATCCCTACGACATCCTGCACCGCGGGTTCCACTGGCAGGTGCCGGCGCGCTTCAACATTGCGCAGGCCTGCTGCAGCCGCTGGGCCCAGGCCACGCCGCAGGCGGTGGCGGTGCGCCTGCACGAGGACGACGGCCCCGGTGCCACGCTGACCTACGGCGCG
>JABWBN010000328.1 GCA_013360485.1 Burkholderiaceae bacterium
CGCTCGTGCCGGCCCACCGGCTGCAGCAGCCCGCCGATGGACGACAGGCCGATCGCCCCCGGTTCGGCATAGGCCAGATAAGCCGCGGCCAGCGACTGCGGCTTCCACAGGGCGCGCGCGCCGACGGTGCGGTCGTGGGTGACCACGGCGTCGACGATGGCGATGTCGCGGCACTGCCGGCCACGGGCACTGGTGATGTTGACCTCGACCAGCTTGTTGGGCGCCAGCGCCAGGGCGGCGTCCACGCGGCCAGCAGCCACGAGCGCGGCGGCCATCCCGGTGATGGTGGGCTCGCGCATTTCCGGGAATGCGTTGTTGGTGCCGGTCGAAAGCCCGGCCAGCGGCACGCGCGAACCGGCCGCCACCAGCTCGCGCACGACAGCGCGGTGGGTGCCATCGCCGCCCAGCACCACGATGGCGCCGATGCCGCGCTGCAGCATCAGGCGCGTGGCGGCATAGGTGTCGTCGACCGTGGAAGTGGGATCGAAGTCGAGGAACTCGATGGCCGGCAGCCGCTGATCATCGGCGCCTTCGTGCCGATGGGCATGTTGGCGGCCGAGGTGGCGCTCGAGCAGGGCGCGGATGCCGCCGCGGTCGGGCATCAGCAGGGCGTGGGTGACGCCCGCAGCGCGCGCACCCTGCAGCAGGCGCAGCACGATGTTGACGCGCTCGGTGACCTGCAGGTTGCCGGCGTGCGCCACCACGCGCCGTATGTCGCGCGCGGAGACCGGATTGGCGATGACGCCGAGGGTGACGGGTGACGGCAGCGGGTTCACGCTCGGCATGAGCGCAAGCGCCGTGCCAACACGCCACCAGGGACGAGCGCCCACAGGGGCGCGGGCCATCACGGTGCGGGTTTGCCCGCGGCGCGGCCACTGTCACCCTGCGACAGGTGTCACACCCGCCCGGTGTGACAGGCGAGCAGTGGCGCTGTCGTGCCCTTACTCCAGCGTCGGAAGCGTGGCCAGCGCGGCCACCAGCTCGCCCTGGCGGGCCACGCCCATCTTCTCGTAGATGTTGCGCACCTGGGTGCGCACGGTGGACAGCGCCACGCCGTTTTGCTCGGCCACCTCCTGCGCGGAATCACCTGCAGCCAGGCGGGCGGCGACGCGGCCTTCGGCCGGGGTGAGGCCGAAGGCACTCGACAGCAGGAACGGGTCGGGCTCGCGGGCCTGGCCCAGGTCGTGCAGCAGCACCAGTGCCAGCGGGCGGGTACCGAAGGCGCCCATGGTCTCCTCGGGGCGCAGCGGCGAGAAGATCATCAGCAGCGGCGGGCGGTCCGGGCTTTCCAGGCGCACCACCGCACGCTCGACGGCCGGGTCGGCTTCGCGGTAGGAGGCGGCGCCACCCAGGCGCAGGCGGCGCACGGCACGCAGGGCGGCATCGCCCTGGTGGCGCACGGGCAGGGTGAGCATGCCGTCGCGCTGGCGCAAGCGGTCGTCGCGTTCGAGCACCGCCATGGCCTTGGCGTTGGCATGCACCAGCTGCAGTTGCTCGTCGACCAGAATCACCGGATGGCCCAGGCGCTCGATGAGCGCGTTGCCCACCAGCGCCGACTTGAGCAGACGCTGCTGGCGCCGCCACAGGCTCAGCGCCTCGTGGATGTGACGGGCATAACGCTGACTGAGTGCGGCCTCCTGGGGACTGAGCGGTTGCATGCCCAGGCCGCGATGCACGCCGAAGATGGCGATGAGCTCGTCGTCGTGGAAGACCTTGGTGCCGCTGGCCCAGCGCCCGCCGTGCGGCAGCAGGAACTCCTGATAGAAACGGTTGTTGGCGACGAAGTGCTCGTTGAAGTGCTCGTGGCAGTTCACCCACTCGAGCAGGTTCAGCCGCGCCAGCATGCCGACGCGCGGATCGATCTGGTGGTATTGGGTGATGTAGGCCAGTGCGCCTTCGGCCGACAGCGAGCCCACCTCGTAGCTGAAGGTGACGGCACCATCGGACAGGCGGATGCCGTGCAGGTGCACGCCCCAGCCGTTCACATCCTGGCGCACCAGGTCGAGGCTCTCGCCCCAGGGCAATTCGCCGGCAGCTGCGCGATACAGGCTGCCCACGATGTGGTCTTGCGGCACCGCGCTGGCGATGGACTGCATGGATGGGTACTCCACTGCTGGTGGCGCCGGGCAGGCGCGCCGCTGCGCTGCCCGGGCCAAGTACGACTTGAAAATCGGCAGCGGACGCGTCAGGCGTCGTTGTGCTGCGGGTGCAGGGTCGACTCGCACAGGCCCGACAGGAACTGCCGGAAGCCCGGGCCGAGTTCTGGGTGCTGCAGCGCCAGTTCCACATTGGCCTGCAGGAAGCCCTCGCGGCTGCCGCAGTCGTAGCGCTTGCCTTCGTAGCGGTAGGCAAACACCTTCTCGCGGCGCAGCAGCGAGGCAATGCCGTCGGTGAGCTGGATCTCGCCACCCACGCCGCGCGGCTGGTTGGCGATTTCATGGAACACGCCGGGCGTGAGGATGTAGCGACCCGCCACGCCCAGGCGCGAGGGTGCCTGCTCGGGGGCGGGCTTCTCGACGATGCGCTGCACGTCGACCATGTGCGAGTTGACCGGGTTGCCGGCAACGATGCCATAGCGGCGGGTGTGCTCGGCCGGCACTTCCTGCACGGCCAGGATGGAGGCACGCCAGTCGCGGAACTGGTTGACCATCTGCTTGAGCACGGGCTCGGTGCCGATCATCAGGTCATCGGCCAGCAGCACGGCGAAGGGCTCGTTGCCCACCAGGCGCTGCCCGCACAGCACGGCATGGCCCAGGCCCAGCGCACGCGGCTGGCGCACGTAGATGCACTCCATGTCGTCGGGCTTGACGCTGCGCACCACGGCCAGCAGGTCGGTCTTGTGCGCTTCTTCGAGCGCGACTTCGAGCTCGAGCGTGAGGTCGAAGTGGTCTTCGATGGGCCGCTTGTGGCGCCCGGTCACGAAGATCATTTCGCGCACGCCGGCCGCGTAGGCCTCCTCCACCGCGTACTGGATGAGGGGCTTGTCGACGACGGGCAGCATTTCCTTGGGCTGCGCCTTGGTGGCCGGCAGAAAACGCGTTCCCAACCCGGCCACCGGAAAGATGGCTTTCTTGATCATTGTTGTGTTCCTCCCCGTCCTCCGCCGGACAGGCCTCCGCGATATTAGGGATGGCGTGCGTCCGCGCAAGGCCAACGGGCGCGTTTCATCCATAGTTCTGTGGGTGCTGCTCTCCTCTCTTTGCGCTACGTCAGTTCCACCACCCCCTTGTTTGCGGGGGGTGAAGCGCGCGCGGCGGCTAAACGAGCATCCAAACCGTGCGGCCAATGGCCACGGCGAGGATGACGGCGAAGCCCAGCAGGCCGACGGGCAGGAAGTCGGCGAAGCCGAAGCGCAGGGCGGAGCCACTGGTGTCGCGGAGTTGCGCGCGCTCGACCAGGGTCTGGGCCAGCGGGCCGGCCGTGGCGGCGGTGAGGAACAGGCTGGAGCCGGCACACACGGCCAGCGCCAGGCCGACGTAGATGGTGGACGGCGGGTGCTGGCGTGCCAGGGTCTCGGCCACTTCGAGCAGTGCCGCCATGCTGGGGCCCGCCGAGAACAAGCCGGTGAGCACGGCTGCGACCACCAGGAACAGCACCACCTGTCCCACCGGGGGCAGCGGAACTTCGGTGAGCGCCCGTGCGGCGTCGGCGAACAGCCCGGTCTCGCGAACGGCGCCCACCATCAGGAACAGCGCGAGCAGGAACAGCGCGGCCTCGACGTCGACGCCTCGGCGCAGCGCCGCTTCGCCCTCACGGGGCAGGGCCAGCAGGGCCATGCCGGCGCCCAGCCAGGCGACGAGTTCGGGACTCAGGCCCCATGA
>JABWBN010000329.1 GCA_013360485.1 Burkholderiaceae bacterium
CGGACGACGAGGTACCAGTCGATGGTGGCGTCTTTTTGCGCTGGAACAGCGTGAGCATGGTGGCGATCCCTGTGGTCGTGGCGGGAAGGAGGGTCTTTTGGCCTTTTCGGGTAGGGCCTTTCCCCTTGCTCCCCTTCCATTGCCCCTTCCCAGCCTTTCCACCCCTACCGGAACCGTTTGGGTATATGACAGCCACGCTCGTCCAACTACAGCCAATGCGGTGTTGGCCCTTTCCGGATTGAGGGCGGAAGGCTGGCTGTGCCGCGCCTACGATGAGACCTTTCTCACTGCAGGCCCGACATCATGCTCGACGCGCTGAAACAGGATATGTCCGGACGTGCGCCGGTTGACGTGGTAAGGAATTATCCTTACATTGAAGGTGTCGCTACTGAGAGCAGGAGCTTGGCCATGTCCAGCATCCACGAACTCGCCACACTTACGTCAAAGGGACAGATCACCCTACCCAAGTCGATCCGGCAGGCGCTGGGCGTCGATACCGGCGGCAAGGTGGCATTCGAGCTGCGCGGCGGCGAAGTCGTCGTCACGCGCGCCGAGTTCGAACACGAAGATCCGGCGATCGGTGCATTCCTGGGGCTGCTGGAAGCCGACATCCGCGCCGGAAGGCACCTGCAGTCCTTGCCGGACGATCTCGCCCGCGCGATGTTGGCGAATGCCGGCCACGCCGTGAACCTCGATGAAGAGATCGATGGGGAAGTGGCGCTCTGATGGAGTGTCACGGCTGGACGCTGCTGTTCCACGAGGGTGTGGTCGAGCAGTTGCGCAAACTGCACGCGGCGGCGCAGCGGGCGGAGCGGAATGACCCACGGGGGTTCGCAGGCAACGCCAACGTCAAGTTGTTCCGCGCGCTGAGCCAGTTGATCATGGACGGTGTGCCGAGCGATCCGGCACGCGACGAGTTCCGTCAGGGCAACACCCTGGGACCTGCATACCGGCATTGGCGACGCGCGAAGATCGGACGGCGGTTCCGCCTGTTCTTCCGCTATGACTCCAAGGCGAAGGTGATCGTCTACGCCTGGGTCAACGACGAGCAGACCTTGCGGTCGGCGGGCAGCAAGTCCGATCCGTATGCGGTCTTCGAGAAGATGCTGGGGCGGGGCAATCCACCCGACGATTGGAACGCGCTGATGGCTGCCAGCCAGCAGGACTAGAGCAGAACGGAGTAACCGGATCACGCATGTAGCAGGTGAGACCCATGAACACGAAAGCCCGTCTCGGTAACGCAGAGCGCTTTGGTCGCTGGTTGGGCCAGTCGTGGCGTGGTTACGTGCGTCGTGAACGGCAGGCCGCCGGTTGGTTTGTCGCACAAGGGGTGCCTGCGGTCGGCGCCATGGCGCTGCTGTGGATCGTCAAGCTGGCCGTGCTTGGAGCACTGCTGTACGTCGCGTTCTGGATCGCGCTGCTGCTGGTGTTTGTCGTAGCTGCCGCTTGGACGGCTGGGCAAACCTCCACAGATCGCGAGGACGAGCATTCGTTCACGACGCTGGAGGCACTCAGGAAGAAACCTGGGTATGACCCGAACCTCTACAACGACACATCGCACGAGATGTACGAGGAGGATTAAGGCCCAGGGCCACCCTACTTCAGTTTGCTCGAGACCGCTCCAGAGCCTTTTCCGCCGGCGTTGCTTGCTCCCTTGGTGGCTTCCGAGAAGCTGTTTGCGATGGTTCCTGCGCGGATTCCAGCCCATGTAAGGGCACCAATCCAGAACGCTGGCAGCACGATAAACATCGCCGCCATCACGAAGTTGAGCAGCATATCCCCGAAGGCGTTGTCGAGCCCGATCAATGGATCGAAGTTGGCGTGCGGCCGGTTCCAGCCGAATCCCGAGCCGTAGAGCGCGTCGAGGATCGTCGCGTCGATCCAGCGCGCGAGCTGGAACCAGAAGTCCACGAAGAACAGGGCGAACTGCACCACGCTCACGGTGACCACGGTCTTAAGGTCGTAGGTGCCGATCAGCAGCACCATCGGGATGCAGATCACCAGCGCCATCTTGAGCAGGGCCAGCACCATGGGCAGGGCCTGGCGCACCACGTCCATCGCCGGGAAGTAGCCCAGGGACCCGACGGTCAGGCCGACGTCGCCGGCGGCGCGCGTGACGACGTTGGACAGGGTCATGTCGACCTGCCCGCCGTAGTCCGAATAGATCGCGCCACGGTTGAGCTTTTGCTGGCGCGGCGAGGCGATCGCGCGGATCACCGAGTCGTTCACCTCGGCCTGGCTCAGGAAGCCCGCCCAGCCGGCCAGCCGGGTCAGCAGGCCCGGATCGACCTGGGCGAGCAGCCGCGCCCGCAACCCGTTGTCCCCATCGGACCACCACTGCTCGCAAGTCGGATAGCCGCCCCCGCTGGGCACCTGGGCCAGCCCGGCATCGCGGGTGGCGTCGTAGGGCCAGGCATCGCGCGGCGTCCTGGAGCGGTAGCTGTCGTAGAAACCCGGGGTGCCGACGAAGTAGTTCGAGCCGATCCAGGTCACGTCGTGCATCTGCTTCTCGCTCAGGTTGGGCCGGGTCATGAACAGCCTCGCACGCGCCGGCCCGTAGCAATCGCGGGTGAAATCACTCACCTCCTGGGCCAGCACCGGGTCGTCGATGCGGGTGGCGTCGATGTCCATGCGGATCTGCCGCAGGTCCGTGCCGCACGGGATCGCCGCCACCGAGGCGCCGGTGATCGCGCGCGAGAGCGCGTGCATCGCGAACCACCACACCGGTACCTTGGCCGACTGGTTGTTGATCGTGCTGAAGGACTGAGACCAGCCCGTGTCGGTCGGCTCCGGCACATTCACCTGGCACTGCGCCGAGCGCGAGCGGTCGTAGCGGATCGTGTTGAAATCGACGTCGATGAACGGAATGCCGGCGAACATGATGACCACGATGGCGACGAACACGCGGTTCTCGATGCGGGCCGACGACAGGACGCCCTTGTTGCCTTCGTCCGCGCCTTCCGCGCGGGCCCTCAGCCACTCCTGGATCATGATGGCGAGGAACGGGATGGCGAACACGCCGCTGGCGACCAGCACCGCCCAGACACCGTTGTGGACGATCCACGAGACCAGCGTCAGGTAGTACTCAAGGTAATCGGTCGTGATGAGCGTCATGACAAACCCCGGGTCACCCCACCTGCGTGAGCAGGCTCGCTTCCAGCGCGAACACGGCGACAATGGCCGCGATTTCCACGCGCAGCAGCCGCTGGGCGGCGGCTCTTTCGGGTTCCCGTGTGCGCAGGCGCCGGCGCATCCACAGCCAGCACCACACGGTGCCGGCATAGAGCAGCAGCCGCCAAGCCAGGAAGGCTCCGGTGTGTGCGTCCATCCAGCGCTGCCAGCCCTCGATGCCGCCGGCGATCTGGATGCCGACCACATTGACGGCAACGGCCGCGATCAGCAGCAGCGCCGTCCACAGCAGCGTCAGGCCCACGCGCCGGTTGAACAGCCAGCGCAGGCGCCACCATCCCGCGCTCAAGGGTTGCTCCCGCCGGACGGCGGCCGATTCAGTTGGTCGAGCCGGTTGCGCACCGTGTCACCCTCGTAGACGCCACGCGAACCGGCCGCGCGCGTGCCGTGGCGCTGGATGATCGACATCGGCGAGTTGTTCGCCAGCTCGCGCCGCAGTTCCAGCTCCGTCTTGAGGTTGTGGATCTCGCGGTCGAGGATGTCGCTCTCGTGGGTGACCGCCTTCTGGGCCAGTTCGTTGGCGGCCACGTTGGGCTCCTTGCGGCCGGTGAGCAGCGTGCGCTGCAGCAGCAGGGCCTTCTCCAGCACGCTGGCGAGC
>JABWBN010000330.1 GCA_013360485.1 Burkholderiaceae bacterium
CGCCAGCGCGCGCGCATGCGCGCCTGGGTGAAGTGCAGGAAGCCCGGGCACTGGCTGCGCAGGGCTGGGCCTGGGCGCGCCGGGTGGGCCAGGCGCATGTGGTCGCGCCCTGGCGCGATACGTTCTGGCAGGCCCATCCGGTGAACGCGGCACTGCGCCATCTCGCGCAGGCTGATTCGTCCGACACCGGCCGGTAACGCGCGCGTAACGCTGGTCGCCGTACAACCGCGCCAGTGCACACGGTGCGCCCCACGCCAGGCGGCATGGGCCGCGCGCGCAGGCACTTCCCGCTCCACTGCGCGAGCGTGCACCGACAGCCCGAGAGCCATGCCCCAGGAGGACCCGATGAACGCCACCGAGACCGAACGCCTGCTGCAGGTCTACCATCGCGACGACCGCCGCGACCAACGGCTGCTGCGGCTGGTGGCCGTGCTGGCTTTCGCGCTGTCCCTGCTGGCCCTGCTCGCCCTGCTGACACCGCCGCGCTGACTCGGCGGCCCTGGGGCAACGGTGCTGCACAGGCACCTGCCCGGCGCCGGCGCGCCCCGGTCGATCGGCTGCGCATGCACCCTGTACCGGCTGCTGCGCAGCACATCGCATCAGCCTGCGGCCCGGGTGGGCATTGCGTACAGTGCCGTCCATGCCGCCGATGCCGTCCACCCCACCCCAGCCGCCCGGGTCCGACCGCTGGCAGCGCTTCCGCTCGGCCAGCGTCCGAGGCTTCCATACCTACGCCAACTGGCTGGTGAGCATCTCCTGGCGGCGATTCGCACTGCTGTCACTGGCGCTGCTGGTGGCCACTGCCATCGTGCAGGACCTGCCGCCGTTTCGGTGGTCGTACACCGAGCGCGTGACCGTGCCGCGGGTGGTGACCGACCCCGAAGAGCCCGAGCCGCCCAAGCGCCCGGCGCGCCCGCCCAAGTCGCCCGGTGTCACGATTGAAAAGCCCAAAGGCTCGGGAACCACTGAGGGCGTGGACATCTCCATCGACGAGTCCGGCGTGCGCATCACGCCCAAGCGCCGCGAGGCCGCCAGCACACCCGCACCGGGTGCCAGTGGTGCCGCCGGCGCTGCAGCGTCCGCGACCAGCCCGGGAACTGCAGGGGTGGACAGCGACAAGCCGGTGATCGACATCCGACTGCCGCCGGGCGAGCACAGCGAAAACGTGCGGGAAATCGTGGCCGAGGCCCGCCGTGTTGCCGAGGAATCGATCCGCGAAGCCGCCAACGAGGCCCGCGAGTCTGCCGAGGAGGCCGCCCGCGAGGCTGCAGCCGCCGCCGAGGAAGCCGCGGGCGATGCCCGTGCGGCCCGTCGACAACGCGTCGTGTATGAGCCGCAAGAGCGCGTTCGGGTGGTGCGGCTGGGCGACTCGCTGATGGAGCTGGCATTCCTGTGGATACTGGGCTCGGGCGTGATCAAGTTCACCTACAAGCGCCAGATCCAGGCCGAGGCGCAGGCCGCGCAGGCCGTCGAGACCGCCGAGGCCGAGGCACTCAAGCGCCAGGTGGTCGAGGCCCGCATGGCCGCCATGCAGGCGCAGGTGGAGCCGCACTTCCTGTTCAACACGCTGGCCTCGATCGAGCACCTGATACAGACCGATCCGCAGCGCGCCAGCCAGATGCAGCGCAACCTGATCGCATTGCTGCGCGCGAGCATGCCGACCATGCGCGAGACGAACGACGGCGGCGTGCGCGACCTGGGCCGCGAGCTGTCGGTGATCCGACCCTATCTCGAGATCCTGAAAGTCCGCATGGAAGAGCGGCTGACCACCGAGATCGACGTGCCCGAAGGGTTGATGTCGGCCGAGTTCCCGCCCATGATGGTGCAGACGCTGGTGGAGAACGCCATCAAGCACGGCTTGGAGCCCAAGCCCGAGGGCGGGCACCTGATGGTGAGGGCCGAGATCGTGCACGGCAAGCTCGCGGTCACCGTCAGCGACACGGGTCTGGGATTCGGACGTGCCGCCACCGCCGGTACCGGCGTCGGCCTGGCCAACATCCGCGAGCGGCTGCAGTTGCTGTATGGCCCGAAGGCGGCGCTCACGATCAGCGAAAACCCCGGCGGCGGCACGCGCGCCGTGATCACCGTGCCCTATAAACCCGTGGAAGGAGCCTCGGCATGACCACCGCGACCTACACGCCTGCCCAGGCCGCTACCCCGCCACGGCGCATGGCCGCTTGGCTGGCCGTGGCATTGCTTTCCGCCTTGCTGCTAGGCTGCGCGCTGGCACTGGCAGAGGGCGTCGGGCACCTGGCCGACCTTCCGTTCAGCCTGGTGATCGATGGCGAGGACGTCACGGACGCCGTGCGCGCCGACTTGAACGGCCTTTCGGGGCTGGAAGCCGTCTTCGGACTGGCCTGCGCGGTGCTGGCATTGCTCGCGGCGGCCATCATCGTGCCGCTGGCCGTGATGTTCGCGCTGCTGGTGGCCGGCGTGGTCGTGGCGGGGGTGCTGCTGGCGGTGCTGGGCGTGCCGCTGCTGGTGGCCACTGCGGTGACCTTGGTTCTGCTGTCACCTGTGCTGGTGGCGGTGTGGTTGCTCGTGCGGCTGGTGCGTGGACGCCGCCGCGCCTGGGCTACAGTGCCCCGATGAACACGCCCACCCCTGCCCCCGAGGCCGCCGCGCCGGTGCGCGCGGTGATCGCAGACGACGAACGCCTCATGCGCGAGCAGTTGCGTGCGCGGCTGGCCGAGGTCTGGCCCGAGTTGCAGATCGTGGCTGAGGCGCGCAACGGCCTGGAGGCAGTGGAAATGGTGCAGCAGCACCGCCCCGATCTGGTGTTCCTCGACATCCGCATGCCCGGTCTCACCGGCGTCGACGCCGCGCGCCAGATCGCACAAATGGAGGTGGCCGACGACGAGGCGCTGCCCGAAATCGTCTTCATCACCGCCTACGACCAGTATGCGGTGGAGGCCTTCGAGCAGGGTGTGTGCGACTACGTGCTCAAGCCGGCCGAGACCGAGCGGCTGCAACGCACCGTCGCGCGCATCCGCCAGCGGCTGGCCACGCGCGGCACCCCACAGGCCGAGAGCCTGCCACCTCTGCAGCAGTTGCTGCACAAGCTGGCGGCGCAGGTCAGCCCCTCCAGCGCACCGCGCTACCTCGAGTGGATCCAGGCCACCGTGGGCCAGGCCATCCAGATGATCCCGGTGGCCGAGGTGTTGTTCTTCATCAGCGACGAAAAGTACACCCGGGTGCAGACCGCCGCCGTGGAGGCGCTGATCCGCAAGCCGATCAAGGAACTGATCGACGAGCTCGATCCGCACCAGTTCTGGCAGATCCATCGCTCGACCCTGGTGAACGTGAAGGCCATCGCCGGCATCACGCGCGATTTCCGGGGCCGCCAGATCGTGTCGGTCAAGGGTCACCCCGAGAAGCTCGAGGTGAGCCGCAGCTACACACAGCTGTTCAAGGGCATGTGACGCGCAGACCGAAGCGGCCCGCGCTCAGCGCCGCGGGTTCAGCGACGACGCGATCAGCCACTGCGCAGCCCAGTAGGCCGGCAACACCCATAGCGTGGCGGCTGGCAACGGTGCCATGAACTTGTTGGTGGCCAGCATGGCGTCGGAGAACACGAACAGGCCCCCGCCCAACGCGGCCCAGCCGGCCAGCCTGCGGCGCTGCCGCACGGGGTCGCGGCTGTCGTCGTGGGCATCGTCCCGGCTGTCGGCGCGCGCCGGATACATGGGCGACGCGGTGATCCTCGAACTCGCCGACGACGGGCCGGGCATCCCGGCCGAGCTGCGCGCCCAGATCTTCGAGCCGTTCTTCACCACGCGCC
>JABWBN010000331.1 GCA_013360485.1 Burkholderiaceae bacterium
CGAGCTCGCCGATTACCACCTCGCCCACGCCGTGCGCGCCGACCTGTGCCGGCGCCTGGGCCGAGCCGAGGAGGCGCGGGCGGCCTACCGACGCGCGCTCGAACTGGTACGCCAGGCACCCGAGCGGCGCTTCCTTGAGCGGCGCCTCGCGGAATTGCCGGCGTGATGTCCCGCCCCGATGTCGATCTCGTTGCGCGCTGTTCGACTAGGGGTACGGAAACCGCAACCGAACACGACCCCCGAAGGAGCAAAGCGATGAAATACCTGTGCCTGATCTGTGCCGAGATGGTGATGGAGCAGATGCCCCGTGCCGATGCGGACAAGCACTTCGAGGAGTACCGCGAGTTTACCGACGCCATCCGGCAAAGCGGCCATTACGTCAGCTGCAACCGGCTGCTGCCGCCCGCTGCGGCGAGCACCGTCCGGGTGCGCAACGGCCGGGTTTCGGTCACCGATGGGCCCTGGATCGAGAGCAAGGAGCAGCTCGGTGGCTACTACCTGATCGAGGCCCGGGACCTGAACGAGGCGATACAGGTCGCGTCCCGCATTCCGGGGGCGAAGTTCGGCTGCGTCGAGGTGCGGCCAGTCGCCGAGGACTTGCAGACGCTGCAGGCGCTAGGTCTCGTCGCGCCGGAGTCCGCGCCCTGAACCGGCAAACCGGTGTCGATCTGGCCACCCGCCAATCGACTAGCAGGTACACGCACCCGTTTCACCCACACCAAGGAGACCCATCATGGACACCCCATCCACCCTCGCACGCACTGAAACCGAGCTGCGCAGCCAACTTGAAGACTGGGCGCGCGCGGTTCGCGCCAAGGACGTCGACCGCATCTTCGCCCACTACGCGCCAGACATCGTCGCCTTCGACGCCATCGCGCAACTGCAGTTCAAGGGCGCTGACGCCTATCGCAAGCACTGGGAAACCTGCATGACGATGTGCACCGGACCGATGATCTTCGAGCTCCACGAGCTGCAGATCACCGCGAACGACGATCTCGCCTTCGTCCACGGCCTCAACCGCTGCGGCGGCACCGGACCGGACGGCAAGGAGATGGTCGGCTGGATGCGCATGACCGCCTGCTTCCGAAAGCAGCACGGCAAATGGAGGATCGCGCACGAGCACTTCTCCGCCCCGTTCGACCCACAGGACGACAAGGCGCTGTGGCTGGAACCCTAAAGCCTTCCAGCCCGAGGAGAACACCATGAGCGCTACCCCGTGCAAGGTTTCTCACGCAGCAACGAAAGGTCCAAGGCCATGAGCGCATCGCGCCCGACGCTGCCGTCTGCCCTCTGCTAGCGCGATCCGAAGTCGGCGTTGAAATGGCTCGAAGCCGCGTTCGGGTTCGAAACCGTCACGGTCATCACGGACGCCGAGGGCAATCTCGAGCATTCGGAGATGCGCTTCGGTGACGGCATCATCCTGGTCGCAAACGAGTGGACGGCCGACTACAAGAGCCCAACCTCGATCGGGGGCAAGAACACGCAGACCGTTCACATCCACTTGTCCCAGGACGTCGACCAGCACTGCGCGCGAGCGAAGGCGGCGGGCGCCATCATCATGCAGGCCCCCCAGACGCAGTTCTACGGCGACCGGACCCATCGCGCGCGCGATCCAGAAGGGCACATTTGGACCTTCGCGCAAACCGTGAAGGCAGTGACGCGCGAAGAGGCCGAGATGGCATCCGGTCTCAAGATCGAAGGCTGGGTGTGAGCCGTCGATTTCGCCACGCGATGATCGACTGGCAAGTACCCGCAATCGTTTCACCCACCCGAAGGAGCACTGACTGGTTGTGGCAGATGGCCATGCTTGGTGGGATCGTGCGGTGGCCGCCGGCTGCAAGGTGCTCGCGCCTTACGAGCGCCAGTACTGGGGCGACGACTGGGGACTGCTGGAAGACCCCTTCGGCCTCAAGTGGGCGGTGCTGCAGCCCGCCGCGCAGGCGTGACCGGCCGCCCGGCTTAGATGCATCCATACGAAGGAAAGGACCATGCACAAGAACACGATTTGCCTCTGGTTCGACAAGGACGCCGAGGCGGCCGCCGGCTTCTACGCTTCAACCTTCCCCGACAGCCGGGTGAAGGCGATCCATCGAGCGCCCGCCGACTACCCCTCCGGCAAGGCCGGCGAGGTGCTGACCGTGGAGTTCACGGTCGCGGGCATCCCATGCCTCGGCCTCAACGGCGGCCCGGCATACCCGCATACTGCGGCCTTTTCGTTCCAAATCGCGACCGAGGATCAGGAAGAGACCGACCGCTACTGGAATGCCATCATCGGCAACGGCGGGGCCGCGAACGCCTGCGGCTGGTGCCAGGACCGGTGGGGTGTTTCGTGGCAGATCACCCCGCGCGTGCTGACCGAGGCACTGGCCGCGGGGGGCCAGGAGGCCAGGCGTGCCTTCGAGGCGATGATGACGATGGTGAAAATCGACGTCGCTGCCATCGAAGCCGCCCGGCGCGGTTGAGTGCCGCGGCAGGCCTTATCTGCCTGCGGTGGCAAAGTAGCTCCCGAACGGCGGGTTCGCCCGGGAAGAAGCCCCCCAGCCTTTTCTTCAGCCACCGTCAGGTCGGAATCGTCACTGTGAATTGGCAATTCGGCTAAGCGGTCATGTCCTTCGCATGCAGCCGAGCGCCATCGAACGACGGCGCTGGCCGACGACTCGCCCGACTGTCCGACCACCAACAGCGCCGCGCGATCGATTCCTGATTGCTTCTCCGCCATTCGCGCCAGCCGATTCGTCGCGCCTTCCATCCGGAACCTGAGCGCACCTATCCCGGCGCCACGTACCAGAGAATCGCCAGGTAGTGCAGCAGGCTGCCGGCCAGCACCAGCACGTGCCAGATGCCGTGGAGCATGGGCCAGTAGCGCCCCAGGGCGAAAAACGGCACCCCCAGGGTGTAGGCGACGCCCCCCGCCACCAGCAGGCCGAAGCCCATCGGGTCCAGCGCTGCGCGCAGGGGGTCGATGGCGAACACCACCAGCCAGCCCATGATCAGGTAGATGAGCACCGGCACGATGCGGCGGTCCTGCTTCCACAGCAGGTCGACGAGGATGCCGATCACGGCCAGGCTCCACACCACGCCGAACAGCGACCAGCCCCAGGGGCCGCGCAGGGTCACCAGGGTGAAGGGGGTGTAGGTGCCGGCGATGAGCAGGTAGATGGTGCAGTGGTCCAGCCGGGTGAGGATGCCGCGGCGGCCGCCCTCGTAGCCATGCGACAGGGACGAGATGGCGTAGAGCAGGATCAGCGAGGCCCCATAGATGCTGAAGCTGCTCAGCCGCCAGGGATCGCCCGCGGGCGTCACCCTCAGCAGCCACGCCGTGCCGGCCACCGCCGCCAGCGCGCCCAGCAGGTGGCTGAAGCTGTTGAAGCGCTCCAGCGGGGTCATCGCGTCCACCGCCTCACGGCTTCAGCCGATACCCCGTGCGCAGCATCCAGCGCGCGATCCCCGCGAACACCGCGAGAAACAGCAGCGTCATCGCCAGGCTCACCCCCACCCCCACGTCGGCGGTGCCGTAGAAGCTCCAACGAAAGCCGCTTACCAGATACACCACCGGGTTCAACAGCGACACCGCGCGCCAGGCGGCGGGCAGCATGTCGATCGAGTAGAAGCTGCCGCCGAGGAAGGTCAGCGGGGTGATGATCAGCAACGGCACCAACTGCAGCTTCTCGAAGTTGTCCGCCCAGATGCCGAGGATGAAGCCGAGCAGGCTGAAACTGACCGCGGTGAGGAGCAGGAAGCCCACCATCCACAGCGGG
>JABWBN010000055.1 GCA_013360485.1 Burkholderiaceae bacterium
GTTCCTTTCTTTGCTTGCTAGGCACCCGCATGCTCCCATGCGGGCGAAAGGAACCGCCACCTTCAGCTCACGAGTTCAACAGACTCCGGGACATCGCCCAGCGGCCGGCCCTGTCGGATTGCGACGGCGCTGCTCCCAGTTCTGCAGTGTCTTCACGCTCACCCGCATCAGCTTGGCAAATTCGCTCTGCGACAACCCCGTCTGCTCCCTGACAGCCTTGGCGTCCGGCGCAATGAGCTCGAACCGCCTGGACGGCTTGGCGCGGCCCTTGGCAATGGCCTTCGCCTCCTTGAGGCTGCCCACCAGGTCGTCGAACAGCGTCTTGTCCATGTTCACAGCTCCTTGACCAGATCGCGCAGGATGGCCGTCTCTTTGTCGGTCAGGTCGTCCTTCTTGGACTTCGGATAGACCACCAGCATGACGATCTGATGCCGGTCCTTGATCCAGTAGTAGATGGCACGAACGCCGCCGCTCTCGCCTTTGCCTTGCGCCGCGTGTCAAACCTTGCGGATGCCGCCACCGCCCTTGATGAGGTCGCCGCACTCCGGATCGTCGACCAACATGTTCTGCAGCCCGCGGTACCCCTCGTCAGACAATAGTTCCTGGACTTGTCGGGTGAACGTCGGCGATCTCGATGAAATCCATCAAGATCGATTGTACGCCATTGGCGTACATTTACGGACCGCACTCGCCGAGGCCAACCCGCTGGCCTACAGGCGTCGACTTTCCCGGCCAAAGTTCGGCCGGTGATACGTCGCCCCATCGCGGGGAGAGCAGCCCGTCAGCGCCCGAGCCGCTGAAGATTGTCGAGATCCTTCTGCCTTTGCACGACCCTGCGCTCGTAGCTTGCTTGGTTCTTGCTGCACACCAGCACATGCGGGCTGCCCTTGCGCTCGGTAGTGCAGTCGAGATCGTGGCGGCCATGGCGGATCGAGTCCTCGACATGGCGGCGGTCGGCCTCGCGTGCCTTGAACCGTCAGACCTCTTCGTCGGCACTGGCCAGGAAGCAGGCAGCCCAGCATGGGCAACGACACGGCGAACGCGGCGCCGGCCAGCGCATCGCCCGGGCAGACTTCGCCGTCTGTGAAGGGCATCGTGCCCAGCGACAAGGCCGCATCGACGGGCCGGCTCAAATGCGAGAGGGTCAGCGAGCGTTCGAAAACTTCGGCATACCTGCCTCGATCGCCGGCAGATGCTGCCCAGGTTGCAGAGGTTCACAGCTTGGCTCGAACAAATGTCAGATGATCTGAAAGTTCCAACACCGCCGGACCGACCCCACCACACGCTCGCCAGCGGGCGCGGCGTGCCTCGAGCCGGCGACCTCATGGGCCGCCTCAACTCGACCCGCAACCGACCGCCTCGGATCTGCACCCCCAACAGCTTGAACGCTGTCATTGCTATCATTGCAGTCTACGCCAGCCATGGAGATCCACGTGGGAACGCTGACCATCCGCAAGCTGGAGGATCCGCTCAAGAGCCGCCTGAGATTGCGCGCGGCGGCCCGAAATCGATCCATGGAAGAGGAGGCACGCCAGATTCTGCGCGCCGCGCTGCAGGAGACCGCAGCACCGGCAGAGGATCTGGGCAGCAGGATCCGCGCCCGCTTCGCGGCGTTGGGCGACATTCAACTTGCCCTCGAGCCCCGTGAGCCGCCCAACGATCCTCCACTGTTCGATGGCTCCCCACGCGCGCCACGCACCAAACTCCGCAAGCCCGGAATGGGACGTCGATGAGCACGCTTCTGGACACCAACGTGCTGTCCGAACTTCTCAGAAGCCCACCAGCGCCTGCCGTGCTGGCATGGTTCGCTGAGCAACCGCCCGAAAGCCTGTTTGTCAGCGCCGTCACCCAGGCGGAGATGATGCTCGGCGCCCGACTGCTGCCAGTGGGCAAGCGGCGCAAGACCTTGGAGATGGCGCTCGTGGCGATGTTCGCGGAGGACTTCGCCGGCAGGATCCTGCCCTTCGATTCGGCATCGGTCGATGCCTACGTCGAGATCGTCGGTGATAGACGCACGCAAGGTCGGCCCATCGCTCAGTTCGATGCACAGATCGCGGCCATCGCGAGGCGGGCTGGCGCCCGACTGGCCACCAGGAACACCGCCGACTTCCTGAACTGCAAGGTTTCGCTGATCAACCCGTGGACCGGGCTGGTCTCATGAGCCGCCCTAAGCCAGTATTGATTGCTCGGCGGCCACCAGGTGCGCGTCGAGAGACATGCAGCCATCGATCGTCTGGCGACACCCGCCACGCCCGAGTTCGTACATGACCGTCCACCCACTGCGCCCGCGCGATCACGAAGACGCGGCCCGCGTGGCCATCTCGTGGCTGGCCGAGCGTCATCGCAAAGGCTGGCGCAACGCATTCGAGGCCCTGCTGGACCTGTGGCGGCCCGAAGGCCCACGTGACGGCTGGCAGCTGGACGAAGACGGCATGACCATGGTGTCGATCAACGTCGGCGAGTGGTTGATCGCCCGCGGGGAGATCCATGCCCGGGGTGGCCCGCGCGAGATCAACGCCTACCTGCTGGGGCAGGAGGGCCCGTTTCTCACACCCGGCCAGCGCGAGTGGATCGCTCAACTGCGCGCACGGCCACTGCGCCTGTACCGGGTCACCGACGTGCAGCCCGGCACCGGCATGACCTTGGTCGACGAGTTCGACGCGCAGGCCGACCCGCAGCGGGTGCGCGAGATCAGCGGCAGCCGCACCGCGACGCCGGGCATGCTGATGGGCGCGCGCATCATGGAGGTCGCTGCCGGCGCAGGCATCGACGGGCACCTGGAGCTCTCGGGGGCCATCTATCCCTTCTCCAAGCTGGCCGAGTCGGCCGTGCTGGCGCAGGCCCGGCAGGTGCTGGCCGGCTCTGCCGGACTGGGCCTCCACAGCGACAACCAACGCGATGCGTTCGAGCTCGCGATCGCCCACGCCTGGCTCGACCAGTGGTTCGCGCCCGCACCGCTGCCGAAGATCCAGGATGCGTCGACCGGCGATCCCCTGCTCCTGGTGACCGACCATTACCGCGTGCTCGATGCAGCGGCGCTCTCCGCTTCCTTGGCGTCGCAGCCCGATGTCAGCGGTGATGCGCAGCAGGGATGGAATCGCATGACAACAGGCGCTGACGGCGCGCAGCGCATCCTGTCGACCATCAACCCAGGACGCAGCACCGACCGCGTCGAACTTTTCCACCGCACCCAACGGCTGGCGGATGATGGCCGCAACTGGTTCGAAGGCGTGGCCGGAGCGGCCGTGCAGCACCTGACGCGCGAGATCACCGATCCGGCAGGGCATCTCGCGCGAGCGGGCGGCGTCCAGGGTGGCAACAACACGGGCCGCACGCCGCGATCCGCCTCCGCAAGCACGCCGGACCTGCCGCCCGAGGTCATCGCGCAGGCCATCGAGCAAGTGCTCCATCGCCACTACGCCAGCTGGGCTGACGAGACGATTCCCGCTCTGGGCGGACGCACGCCACGCCAGGCCATCACGACCCCGGCGGGCTTGGAGCGCGTGAAGGGCCTGCTGCGCGAGTACGAAGAAGGCGAACGGCAGCAGTCCGCCGCCCAAAGGCGGCCCGCCGTGTCCTACCAGTTCTTGTGGGATGCATTGGGGATCGTGAGATGAGCCTGGACGACACGCCGCCCGGTCGTCGCGTCGATGCGGCACGGGTGTTGACCATCGACCTTGACGAGTTGATCTGGGCCTTGAACTCGCGCGATCCGCTCGGGGAGAGCAACCACTTGCTGAACATCGAGTCCGGGATGATCCAGTCCCTGGTCGGACCCGATGGCTTCGACGAGGCCGACGAAGACCCGCGCGACGACGACCGCTGGCTGTTCATCGAACCCATCGAGTCGTCAGAGGCCTTCCGCGTCATGGAGGACTTCGTCGATCAGTGCGGCGATGACCGCCTCGCCCGGGCGCTCGGGCAGGCGCTGCAACAGCGCAAGCCCTTCCGTCGCTTCAAGGACGTGCTGGCCGCGCACCCGGCGCAACGCGAGATCTGGTTCGCCTTCGAGCGACAGGCGATGGAGGCGATCGCACGACGGTGGTGCGAAGAGCATGACATCTCGCCCCGGTGGGCCGACCGGCCGAACAGGCCTACGCCTTGAGCCGTGTCAGGTCGTCGAGGTCCGCCCGTCGCTGCGCGACCCTGCGCTCGTAGCTCGCCAGGTTCTTGGTGCACACCAGCACATGCGGACTGCCCTTGCGCTCCGTGCTGCAGTCGACGTCGCACCGCCCCTGACGGATCGAGTCCTCGACGTGGCGTCGCTCAGCTTCGCGAGCCTTGAAGCGCCAGGCCTCCTGATCGGCACTTTGCAGGAAGCGGCCCAAAGCCAGGCAGTGCTCGCAGCGGCAGCTCAGGCGGGCCTCGCGCCGCCAGTCAGCGGGCGGCGCGAGATCCTGCGAGGTGCGTGCACGCAGGTGGTCAAGCGCTGCTGAGCGCAGCCGCTGAACGGCTGGCCGGTTCAGCAGCGCGGGCCGCTCCGCCAAGCGGCGCAAGGCCGGAACGATGACGGCATCCATGCCAAAGGTCTTGGGCCAGGCCAGCCAGTGCGTCACGGCCTGGTCGGCCAATGCGGACAGGCCCGCATGACCCGCGGGGGCCAAGGCGCGCAGCGTGTCGTGTACCACGCCTGCATCGGCGCCCTCGCGGCGCCACGCGTCGGCCGGCGACTGGGGCCGCGCCGGATCGCCCGGCATGGCATCGAGCAGCGCCTGGGCTGCGCCCAGCAGTTGTCCCCGCCAGGCTGAAACGGCAACAGCACTTGCCAGCAGGTCAGCGCAGCCGCCGATGTGGAGGTCGGCATTGCCTTGCACGACGGCCAGCAACAGCGCGCCGACGCGCGAGGCAGGCAGCAGCTTCAGCGCCTGCGTCAGGGCCGCGTTGTCGCCGGCTGCATAGGCACCGGCCGCGACGACGTTTGTCACCATCGAGTCGATGAGCTCGCGATCCTGCAGCCGCACCAGTTGCAACAGCATCGCGCTCCCGGTGCTCGGGCTATCGTTCGCCCGACGAGCAGTTTGCACGGGCCAGCAGGCCAACATCTCTGCGGCCAAGGCGTGGGCGTCGTGCCAGTGCGCATGACCCGGTTCGGCTCCTCCGTCGATCCAAGCCCCGACGATCCCGCCCAGCGCGGGCAACGAGGCCGCAAGACCAGCCCGCGCGATCAACCGCAGCCTCTGCACCTGCGGCCACAACACCAGGGCCGCTCGCTGGTAGCTGCGCTCGAACGAGGCGCCTTCGTTGCCGGTGGCCTCGTGAAAATGCTGTTCGTCCGGCTCCATGTCGGCCAGTGCATCCGGCGGGCAGACTTCGCCATCGTTGAATGGCAAGGTGCCCAAGGACACCACGCCGCCGTCGGGGCCCCTCCAATCCGACAGGGTCAACGCGCGATCGAAGATCTCGGCGACCCTGAACGCGTCATCGCTGCCGTCATCGTCATCTCCTTCGTCATCGTCGTGGTAGCGGCTGCGCCACCGACGGCCGGAGTGGCCGTTGTACTCCGCCGCACCACTCTCTTCGATGCGCAGCAGTGCCAGGTGCAGATCGCAGGCGGCATCGCCCGCGGCCGCGGTCAGCACGGTGGCAGCCGCAGCATCTGCGCCCTTGAGCGCAGCAAACGACAGCTCGGCCGGCGTGTAGGCATGCGCCAACGGGTAGACCAGCTTGAGCGGCTGGTCTTCATCGGGCTTGGCTGTTTCGTTGCACCACACGCGCAGCAAGCGTTCCAGCGCAACCTTTTCCTTGTCGTATGACGGCGGACGGGGCAAACGCCCGCGGCCCTTGCGGCGCAGGTTGTAAACGAGCACCAGCCGGTACCCCGAGGTGATGGGCAGCACCTCGTGCACGCAGTCGGCATAGAACGCGGCCCAGGCCAGCTCGGAAACATCAGTGCAGCGCAAATCGAGTCGCGCTTCGCGCTCGCGATGACGGATCACCAGTTCGCCGCCCGTGTGCAGCGATGGCAGTGCGACGATCAGCGTGGCGAACATGCCGGGCGACTTCTCGATGTCGCGATGTTCGACGAAGAAGCTGCCCTCGTCATAGACCAGCAGCTTGTACAACTCGGCCTCCACCCCGGCGCCGGCACCGAGACCCGTGGACGCGCGTTCGACGACGCCCTCCAGCATGGCGTTCCAGTGTCTGCCCTTGATGTGGACGCGATCGGCGCCGATCTGCCAGGTGCGGCGCACGGCGGTGTCGACCAGCGTGTCCTCCCCGCGGCCGTAGGGGGCACGCTCGGCCACCGCAATGAGCTGGGCGGCCTGCGCAGGCAGCACCGGCAGGGCGATCGGACCGACGCTGTCGACCTCGACCAGCGGCAAATGCAAGGCGCACTCGCCGGCGGCAAAGAAGTCGCCCGGCGTCTGCACGGTTTGCAGGACGGCCGCGAGCGCGGCGTTGATCGAATCCATGATCGTTTCCTCAAGTCCGACAGTGTGCCCGTTGTCGCGCGATTCGCTCCCGGTCGGCGCTGCCGCATCCGATGGTCGGAGGCACCTGAATCATTCGCCACGGCACTTTGTCGAGCGGGACGCGCTTGCCGTGCCTCAGGCCACCAGCTTCAATCGAACCGACATCAGCACAGCGAAGGAGCAACATATGGGCAGGAAAGGCACCGGCGTCGAAGTTCGCGGCAACGCCATCCGCATTCAGTTCAGCCTGAACGGTGAAGTCGTGCACCGAACGCTCAGGCGTGACGGCACACCGGTCCCACCGTCCGAAGAGAACTTCGGCGAGGCCAAACGACTCGCTGCCGAGATCCGTAGCCGAATCGCCGCCGGCACCTTTTGCCACTCCGAATACTTCCCCGCGACCCGCAAGGACGGAAAGCCGCTGACCGTCGGCGAACACCTCGACGCATGGCTGGTAGTCCAGCGCATTGAACCGTCCACCGCCGCGGCCTACGCGTCCGCCGTTCGCTTTTGGAAGTCCGCGCCTTGCGACGACAAGGGTTCACTGCTCGGGGAGCGTGCCTTGCACCGACTGAAGGCCAGTCACGTCATGCGTGCTCTGACCTTTCGCCCCGGCCTCAACGCGAAGACCGTCAACAACTACGTGACCGTTCTTCGCCGCGCCATGGACATGGCCGTCGCGGACCATGCTCTCGAAGACAACCTGGTCAGGCACGTTCGCTATCAGCGGCAGCAGACACCGTTTCCCGATCCCTTCGCCCGCGACGAGGTCGAGGCCATCATCGAATACATGACCGAGCGATACCCCGCCGATGTCGCGAACTACGTGGAGTTCAAGTTCTTCAGCGGCCTGCGCCCATCGGAGACTACGGCGCTGCGCTGGGCCGATGTGGATCTGGAGCGAGACAGGGTTCATGTTCACCGCGCCATCGTTCGTGGGCTCGAGAAGAGCACCACCAAGACCAGCACGGCACGCCACGTGCTGCTAAACAGCCGCGCACGCGCTGCATTGCTCCGGCAGCGCGCGCTGACGCAATTGGCGGGCGACTTCGTCTTCCTCGACCCACGTTACGGCAAACCGTGGACGGAAGAGAGCGCCTTCAGGCGCAGCTACTGGGCACCGACCTTGAAAGCGCTGGGGCTGCGCTACCGGCGGCCCTACAACACCCGCCACAGCTACGCGACGATGATGCTGATGTCCGGCATGACACCGGCGTTCTGCGCGGCACAACTGGGGCACTCCGTTGGCATGCTGCTGAGCACCTACGCCCGCTGGCTGGACGGGGAGCACAACGCGATGGAGATGGGCCGGCTGGAAGCGTCGCTTCGACGCGATTCATCCCCGGATTTATCCCAGAGCCGGCACCGCCGGCGGGCTGTGCAACGCTGACTGCAGAGGGAGGCCGAGGCATGTTGCCTTGGCACCGCTCTCGATATGCGCTGCTGATTTATCCCAGGGACTGGGGTCCGACGTGCAAGCTATTGATTTCGCTGCAGTTTTTCGGGATGGCGGATGGGGTGGCTGATGGGATACGAAACGGCGACCCAAGTCGTTGATTCCTCTGAGGATTGATCGAGAGCGGCCCCCGCCGTTCCCCCGTCTGTTCCCCTGTCCCCTGCGGGACGTCAGGATCAACGCGAGGCGCACTCTACCCCGCCCGCCGGCAGATGCAAGGCAAGGCCTGGCGCCGCGGTCGGGCGTGACGCTGACCCATGTGCGATCGCGCACATACTCCGCCTGGGAGATGTCCCTTCCCGCAACGCTAGCAGGGGTGAACATGCAGCCCGACGACGACCCCAAGCGCAACCACCTGTTGGCGGCACTGCCAACGGACGAGTGGCAGCGGTGGATGCCGCTGCTTGAGCGGGTGGACTTGCGGCTCGGCGAGGTGCTCTACGAGTCCGGCGTGACGATGAGCCACGTCTACTTCCCGATCGACGCCATCGTTTCGCTGTTGTACGTCACGGAAAGCGGCGCCTCGGCGGAGATCGCCGTCGTCGGCAGCGAAGGCGTGGTGGGGATCGCTCTTTTCATGGGCGGAGGCTCCACACCCAGTCGCGCCGTTGTCCAGAGCGCAGGCCAGGGCTGGCGCCTGCGAGCCGCGGCGATGCAGGAAGCCTTCAACCGAAGTCATCCGGTGATGCACCTGATGCTGCGATACACCCAGGCCTTGATCACGCAGATGGCGCAGACCGCCGTCTGCAACCGTCATCACGCACTCGACCAGCAACTGTGCCGATGGCTCCTCCTCAGCCTCGACCGCCTGGAGGGCAATGAACTGCTGATGACGCAGGAACTGATCGCCAACATGCTGGGGGTGCGCCGGGAAGGCGTCACCGAAGCCGCACTGCGGTTGCAGCGGGACGGTCTCATACGCTACGCGCGCGGTCGCATCCAGGTCTTTGACCGCTCCGGTTTGGAGGCTCGAACCTGCGAGTGCTACGCCGTCGTGAAGAGGGAGTACGACCGGCTTCTACCGGCGAAGACCGCCCTTTGACCTCGGTCGGCGTTCACGCCCGGGGCCCAGGGACGCCCGGTACACCTCGCCGTCAGCGGCGAAACAGGCACAGGCCCTGGACTCGAGGGCCAGGCGGTCACACACCCGAACGACACCGCGGTGGTAGCGGATCACACCGGCCGACTGCAACTCGCCGGCAGCCACCGTGACGCCCTCTCGACGCACGCCCAGCATCAGCCCCATGAACTCGTGCGTCACGCGGAACTCGTCCGCATGCGCCCGGTCCTGGCTCATGAGCAGCCAGCGGGCGAGCCGCTCCTGCAGGGAATGGAAGGAACGGCACGCCGAAGCCGTGCCCCACTGCACCAGGGTGACATAGAGATACCGCTGCACCAGGCCGCGCAGTGCCTCGCTGGCCTGCAGCTCGAGCTCGAATCGATGGGCATCGAGGCGCCACGCCAATCCAGCGCCCTGCACGACCGCGCCAACCGGGGCGATCGGCACCCCCAGCGCAAGCGCCGCCCCGACCAGCCCCTCGCGCCCCACCATCCCGACCTCGACTGTGCCCACGTGCCCTGGGAGTTGGACGACCTGCGAGACGAATCCATCCACAGGGAACAGTACCGATGCCTGGCGGTCGCCGGCATCCCACAGCACCTGGGACAGCGACAGATGAACCCCTTCGCAGCCTGACAGGAGTCTCGCGCGGTCAGTCCGCGGCAGGCGCGCCAGGAGGGCGTTCTGGTCCCTTGACACGATGCACGATCCCTCGCCGAGTCAACCCGACCCCGCGTCCGACGTCGCATGTGCCAGACCACAGCGCTGCGCTTTGGCCTCGTACATCGCGATGTCGGCGCGGCGAAGCAGCGACGGCAGGTCTACACCGTCGCGCGGAAAGACCGCTACGCCAATGCTCGCACCGACCATCACCTTGTGACCGGCCAGAGCGAATGGCCGCGTGATGGCGTGCAGCAATTCGGCGGCGAGTGAGCTTGCTCGAGCTTCGCTGTCGAGGTTCGGCAGCAGGCACACGAACTCGTCACCACCGTACCGGCAGACAAGATCGCCGCGGCGCATGCCTGCACTGAGACGGGCCGCGACGACCTGCAGCAAGTCGTCGCCCATGGCGTGGCCGAACCGGTCGTTGATCGCCTTGAAGCCATCGAGATCCACGAAGAGCAGCGCAAGCTTGTCGGGCCCGCCCAAGTGCTGCGCCAGCAGGTTGCGCCCGGGCAACTCAAATCCGCGGCGGTTGGGCAGCCCGGTCAGGGGGTCGCTGCCTTGCGCGCAATGGGCCTGCGCGAGTTCCCGGCGCAGTTGCGCCACGACATCATGTCTTTTCGACAACAGTCGGCGTTGCCGGTCGATGCGGCGCAGCAATGCGGGACGTTGCTCCCGTTCAAACCGAAGCTGAGCCGCCAGATCTCTCAGCAGCCGGTCCTCCTCCTGGGCAGCGTCCATGCCAGGCGAGGCGGAGCGGCCATCCTTGGGGGGGTCGACTTGCGCGCTCATGGAACCTCACGATGCATCGGGGCAGTGGTATTGATCATGAACATCCTCACCGGGGCTCCAGCCTTTGTCGGTACGACACCGCACACATCGCACCGACGATGCGGCACAAGACGATCCCCGTCCGTGCGCTGACCGACGGACGGCACAGGCATGAGCCGCGAGGATGGTGGCTCCGCAGCCCGGTCGACCGGCCCGGCGACCTCCCCTCACCCAAATTCCATGACCGCCTGGGCTCTCGTCGTCGGTGTCTTGCTGCTGTCCCTGGTCCTGAGCGGCACCTGGAGAGGCCGGCTTCCTCTCAGCAGCGCGATGATCTACTTGATCTGCGGCGTGCTCCTGGGACCGGGCGCGCTGGGCATGCTGGCGCCCGACCCGGTGCACGATGCCGCGCTGCTGGAAGTCGCGTGCGAGGTGGCCCTCTTGATCTCGCTGTTCTCCGTAGGGCTTGACCTCGGCGTCCCGATGATGGACCGGCGCTGGTCGCTGCCCGCCCTGCTGGCGGTGGTGTCGATGGCCTGCACGATCGCGATGATCACTGCGGTCGGGTATCTCTGGCTCGAGTTGCCGCTCGGGGCAGCCGTTCTGCTCGGCGCGATCCTGGCGCCAACCGATCCGGTGCTGGCCTCCGGCCTCCATGCCCATCCCGGAGGTCAGCCAGACAAGGTCGGATTCGCACTGGCGGGCGAAGGTGGGCTCAATGACGGCATGGCGTATCCATTCGTCATGCTGGGCCTGACCCTGCTCGAGTACCCGGGAGGCCAGGTCGCATGGGCTCGCTGGGTCTGGGCCGATCTCGCCTGGTCCCCGATCGCCGGTGTGGTGATCGGCAGTGTCCTCGGTGCGGCGACGGGCCGCCTCATCGTCTACCTTCGGTCGCGCCACCGCCAGGCGGTCGGGCTCGACATGTTCCTTGGCCTGGGCTTGATCGCCCTGTCCTACGGACTCGCGCGCCTGGCGAGTGCCTCGACATTCCTCGCAGTCCTTGCCACGGGTCTGGCCCTTCGCCGCGTCGCCGAGATGCCCTCGAACCAAACACGCCCTCTGGGCCTCGCCACCTCCGCGGCCGGCCACGGGTATGTGTCGCTGGCCACGCATCCCGAACATGCCAGCGCCACCATGCGGCACTCGGTCCAAATCTTCAACGGGCAGATCGAAAAGCTCGCCGAACTGATGCTCGTGGTGACAGTCGGCGCCATGCTGGCGCGAACCGCGGTGATCGCTTCGCTGTGGTGGTTCATTCCGGCGGCCTTGCTGATCATCAGACCCGTGTCCGTGCTGCCGGTGCTCTTCGGCCAGCGCCTGAAGCTGGCGCAAGGCGGGCTCATGGCGTGGTTCGGCATCCGGGGCATCGGGTCCGTGTACTACCTCGCGTTGATCCTGCACAGCGGCATCGATGCGCTCGCAGGTGCCACACTCACGTCGCTGACCCTGTGGACGGTGACGGCCTCGATCGTCGTCCACGGACTGACGGCGCGTCCCCTGATGCGCCAGTACGGCAACTGACGCACAGCCTTGGGCTTGATGGAAAGGCCGAGCCGACGACTGCCGCCGCGTACCACCACGCCGCAACCTCGCAATGTGCGCCCGCGCACAGATGGTGGTCAGCGGTTGGCGGACGATGCAGCCTGTTCCATCCCCCGCCGCTCGATGCTCTCCATCAACGGGAGTCGCCGCTCGCCCGAGGCGGACTCCACTGCAAGGATACCAACGTGACGAAGACGACGACCCCTGTCGAGCCCACACCGCTCGCGTCCACCACCCCGGCGGGGCGTGCCGGCATCAGCCTGTATCGATGCCAGATGCTCGCGTACAACCTGGTTGCCGTGGCGGGCCGGCTCTTGCGAGGGCAACCGCACGATGCGCCAGGCGAGCATCTAGACGACTACCTGCGACTTGGCTGGCTGCGCTGGGACGCGGAAGGCGCGCGGCTGCGGCTGACGCCCGAAGGCGCCAAGGTCTGCTCGTCCGCCGCATGAGCATGCCCGCGCACGACGGCACGCCAGGCATGCTGCTGGCGTTGACCCGCGTGCAGACGCTGTTTCAATCACGCTCGTTGACGACTGCCTCGGGCTTCTACTTCTGCCGCAATGGCAGGCTGTTCCTGGTCACGAGCCGTCACGTGTTGTTCGACGGACCGACCGGCCACGCACCAGACCATGTCGCCATCACCTGCCACACCGACGGCAGGGACCTGACAAGAATCCAGTCTGCAACGCTGCCGTTGTACGTCGATGGCCTCGCCGCGTGGCAGCAGGCACAGGACAGTGGCGGCGACATCGACGTCGCCGTGCTCGAGATTCCGCGTGACAAGGTGCCGCAGCCGCACGCCATGCAGGCCTTCGGGCCGGATGACCTGCCCGGGTCGAAACCGGCCATGGACGTCGGCGACGCGCTGGCAATCCCCTGCTTTCCCTTGGGCTTCCATGACACGGTGCACCACCTGCCGGTCGTTCGGACGGCAGCGATCGCCTCCGCGTACGGCGTCCGGTTTCAAGGCAAGGGCTTGTTCCTGACTGACGGTCGCACCCATCGGGGCAGCAGTGGCGCACCGGTCCTTTTGCGAGCGCCCGGGCCCGAGGGCCAGCATCGTTGGCGACTGCTCGGCGTGCACTCGAGCCGCATGGACATGAGCGATCGCGACCTGGCCGTGGACGAGTCCTTGGGACTGAACTGCGCCTGGTATGCCGACGTGCTCATGACGCTGACCCGGACCACGGCACGGTCGCCGCCGTGAGATCGCTGGCGATCGGACATCGCCCACCTTCGTGCAACGTCTCCGCGGATTCATGGCTCAAGGCGGGGCATGGGTCTGCGACCGTGGCCCCAGCATCTCACGAACGCTGACCCAGGCATCGAAGTCAGCCGCACTGACCTCACCGGTCGCGACCGCCACCTCGCGCAAGGTCTGGCCCTGCTCGTGGGCCCGCGTGGCCAGCGCCGCTGCGCGCGCATGGCCGATGTGCGGCGCAAGTGCCGCTGCCAACATCAATGAGCGGTCGATCTGGCCTGCCAGAGTCGCTGCCCGCACGGTGATACCCTGCAGGCAGAACCGGGAAAAGCTGGTCATCGCATCGGTCAGCAGTTGCAGGCTTTCGAGCAGGTCGAACGCGATCAGCGGCTTGCAGGCGTTGAGCTCGAACTGGCCCTGGCTGGCCGCGATGCCGATCGCCACGTCGTGCCCCATGACCTGCTGGCACACCATCAGCATCGCCTCCACCTGGGTCGGGTTCACCTTGCCCGGCATGATCGAACTGCCCGGCTCGTTGGCGGGCAGCTCGATCTCGCCGAGACCGGCGCGCGGCCCGCTGGCCATCAGCCTCAGGTCATTGCCGAACTTGATCAGCACGACCGCCAGCAGGCGCAAGGCGCCGTGCAGGATCACCAGCGCCTCGTGCCCGGCGGTGCCCGCCAGCCGGTTGGCGGTTGCCGTGAAGGGGGTCTGGAGCTCCAGAGCCAGTTGGCGGATCACGCGCGCACCGAACTCGGCATGCGTGTTCATGCCGTTGCCCACCGCCGTGCCACCGAGCGGCAAGGCCAGCAGAGGCTGCCGTGCCTGCTGCAGGGCCGTGTCCGCCAGCGCCAGTTGCGCGTCGTAAGCGGTGAACTCCTGGCCCATCGTGACCGGCGTGGCGTCCTGCAAGTGGGTCCGACCAACCTTCACGACGTCATCGAAGGCCACAGCCTTTGCCCGCAGCGTCGCGCGCAGGTCCGCCAGTGCAGACAGCAACGGTGCCAGCCGGGCCGCGGCTGCCATGTGCATCGCGGTGGGAAACACGTCGTTGGAACTCTGGCCCCGGTTGACATGGTCGTGTGGATCGACCACGCGGGCCGCCCCCAGACCACCGCCGAGCGCCAGCGAGGCCAGGTTGGCCAGCACCTCGTTCAGGTTCATGTGACTTTGCGTACCGGAGCCCGTCTGCCACAAGGACAGTGGGAAGTGCCGGTCATGCCGACCGGCGACCACCTGTGTGGCCGCCTCGGCGACCGCATGCGCCTTGGCCAGGTCCAGCAACCCCAACTCGGCATTGACCCTGGCTGCGGCACGCTTGATGCGTGCCATCGCATGAACCATGGACAGCGGCATCGTCTGGCTGCCGATGGCAAAGTGCTCCAGGCATCGCTGCGTCTCGGCGCCCCACAGGGCGTCGGCCGGCACCTCGATGGCGCCGAGGCTGTCGTGCTCGGTCCGTGTGGCTTGGGTGCTCAAGATGACACCGCCCCATCCGGCGCCGACCGCAGCAGCTGGCGCATCACATGAGGCAGCAGGCCGCCGCCCGCGAAGATCGCCTCTTCCGCTGGCGTGTCGATGCGCAGCACAAGCCCGACCTCGCGCCGGCTGCCGTCGGCACGGGTGATGCGCACCGTCACCGGCTGAGCGCGCCGGGGCCAGTCGTCCAGGCCCAGCAGGTCCAGGGTCTCGTCGCCCCGCAGACCCAGACCGACGGCGCTGTCGCCCTGAGCGAACTGCAGCGGCAGGACACCCATGCCGATGAGGTTGGCGCGATGGATGCGCTCGAAGCTGCGCGCCAGTACCGCGCGAACCCCCAGCAGCCGCGTACCCTTGGCCGCCCAGTCGCGGCTGGAGCCGCTGCCATAGTCCAGCCCGGCAACGACGACCGAGGGCGTTCCGGACCGTTCATAGGCCATGGCGGCCTCGTAGATCGTGCAGGGGCGCCCCCCTGGTTGAAGCAGCGTCCTGCCCCCTTCCTGGGGACGCCCCTGGGCGTCGGGCGCAAGCATCAGGTTGCGCAGACGCACATTGGCGAAGGTTCCTCGCACCATCACCTCGTGGTGCCCGCGGCGCGATCCGTAGCTGTTGAAATCGGACGCCGGCACGCCCGACTGCAGCAGGAAGGTGCCGGCCGGGCTGTTTCGGTCGATGGAACCAGCCGGGCTGATGTGGTCGGTGGTAACCGAATCGCCCAGGATCGCCAGCACCCGGGCTCCGCGGACGGGCCGCCACGGCGGCACCTGCCACTCGAAGTCATCCAGCCACGGTGGCCGCGCGATGTAGGTCGACGGCCCCCACACGGCGAGCGCGCCGGTCGCAGCGGGCAGCATCGCCCACAGGGGGTGGCCCCGCGCCAGATCGGCGTAGCGGCTTCGGTACCCGTCAGGCCCGCAGACCGCGGCTTGCAGGCGGTCCACCTCGTCCTGCGCCGGCCAGAGTTCTCGCAGGTGGACCGGGCGCCCCAGCGCATCGGTGCCCAGCGGCTCGTTGGCCAGGTCGATGTCCACCCGGCCGGCCAGCGCGAAAGCGACCACCATCGCCGGGCTCATCAGGTAGTTCGCACGGACGCGCGGATGGATGCGCGCCTCGAAGTTGCGATTGCCGGAAAGAACCGCGGCGCAGATCAGGTCGTCCTCGTCGATGGCCGCTTCCACATAGGGCGCCAGCGGCCCGGAATTGCCGATGCAAGTGGTGCAGCCGTAGGCCACGACGCGGAACCCCAGCTGCGACAGCGACACCAGCAAGCCGGCGCGGTCGAGGTAGTCGGCCACCACCCGCGACCCCGGCGCGAGCGAGGTCTTGACATGATCGGCCACCCGCAGGCCTCGAGCCACAGCGGCACGCGCCAGCAGACCGGCCATCAGCATGAGCTGCGGGTTCGATGTGTTGGTGCACGAGGTGATGGCGGCCAGCACCACGTCGCCATGCGTCAGGCGGCTGGTGCCAGGCAACTCCGCCTGGCGCTGCTCGGCAGGTCGATTGCGACCGAAGCCGCCCTCGGTGATCGGGAGGGCCAGCTGCGCGCGGAAGCGACGACCAAGCTCCGGGAGCGCCATGCGATCCTGGGGCCGCCCCGGGCCGGCGACGCAGGGCACGACGCCATCAAGGTCGAGCGTGATGATGCGGCTGTAGTCGATGTCGCCCGCGCGCGGCATGCCGAACATCTGCTGTGCCGTGAAGTAGCTTCGGAAACCATCCACCTGCGCCGCACTGCGCCCGGTGGCCGCCAGGTAGGTCGCGGCCACTTCGTCAGGGGGGAAGAAGCCCACCGTGGCCCCGTACTCGGGCGCCATGTTGGCCACCGTCGCGCGGTCGGGCAGGGACAGTGACGCTGCGCCGTCACCGAAGAACTCGACGAACTGCCCGACGACACCGACTTCGCGCAGCCGCTCGGTCAGCGTCAACACCAGGTCGGTGGCCGTGGCGCCGGACGGCAGCCGCCCCACCAACTGCACGCCGGTCACGTCGGGCGTCAACAGCGTCACTGGCAACCCCAGCATGGCGGCTTCGGCCTCGATGCCGCCGACACCCCAGCCGACAACACCCAAGGCGTTGATCATGGTGGTATGGGAGTCCGTCCCGACCAGGGTGTCCGGGAAACAAAGATCACCCTCCCAATGCACCCCTGGCGCCAGGTGCTCGAGGTTGACCTGGTGCACGATGCCCACGCCCGGCGGCACGATGCGCAGACGCGCGAAGGCCTGACTGCCCCACTTCAGGAAACGGTAGCGCTCGCCGTTGCGCTCGAACTCGAGTGACATGTTGAGGGCGAGCGCGTCGACCTCGCGGTGATGATCCACCTGCACCGAATGATCGATGACGAGATCCACCGGAACCTGTGGCTCGACGAGGCTGGGCAAGCGTCCCAGACGCTGGGCGGTGTCACGAAGTGCCGCCAGGTCACACAACAAGGGCACACCGGTGAAGTCCTGCAGCAGGATGCGGGCGACAAGGACGGGCAGTTCCGTCGTCCTCGGTTCATGGGGCTGCCAACGGCACAGCGCGCGGACCTGTTCCTCGGTCACGCGCTCGCCGCCTACGTGCCGCAGCATCGACTCCAGAAGGATGCGCAGCGAAACCGGCAGCCGGGAGACGTCGCCCATCCCCAGGCCAGGCAGCGCGTGCAGGGCATGAAGGCGACCGACCCGACCGCTGGCCAGCGCAAAGGTGTGCAGGGTGTGCTGCGGGGTCAGCGGCGCCGGTGGTTGGCTCATGGTGGTTCTCCGGGTGGTGGCTGGATGTCTCGAGGCCAGGTCCATGGCCGGGTCGATGCGCAGACCCTCGCCGCCCGGGTCATGCCGTCACGGGGTCTCTCGGGGCCGGCCGTGACGCCGGGCGACCTGTTCCGCGTAGGCCAGCGCATCCTCGAGCCGGTCGTAGCGAAACTCCCCCAGCCGGTACGTGCCCGCCACCAGGGCAATGCCCAGGCTGTCCATGCGTTCGCGCGCAGCCTGGCTGGGGACGCTGGCCGTCCGGTCCGCGGCCACCGCGTGGCCGCGGCTGGGCAGTTCAGGGCGTTCGCGCACGAGCCTGGCGTAGTTCAGCGCGTCTCCGAGCTTGGAGTACCGGTACCCGCTGAAGTAGAAGTGCCTGCCGTCGAACGAGATGTCGTGTTCCTTCATCTCCGACCGTTCGGCATCGGTCAGGCCCTCGACGGAAAGCTCCTCCTGCGTGCTATGCGAGTTCATGCATCGCTCCTGTGTCGTGCTTCGAAGGGCCCGCCGGAACGCCGGGCGTCCCGGTGTCCACGGGATGCATCAGGGCCAGCGCCACCTGCTGGCTGCAGCCCACGGACTCGAACCTGCCGTGCAGTGCCTCGCCGTCGCCCCGGACGACCAGCACATGGGCACCCGGCTTGGCCGGGCGCCCGTCCAGCCTGGTGCCGCGTTCAAGCCCACGGCGCGGAAGGCTGACCACGTGGGCCTGCCGGTCGGCGTCCATCATCAGGGCCCGGCGACCGTCGAGGCTGAGATCGACGATCCGATAGCGCATCATGTTCGGATGCTCCGACGGATCCTGCCCGGTCCGGCTCTGCTGCGTCGAATCCGGTCGCATGTCACCTGCCGCGCTGCCGTGGCGGGGTGGGTGCCGTGGGCGCAGCCACGGGTGCGGCGGCCGGCAGCAAGGCAACGGTCGTCTTCTTCGACTTCTTGGCTTCCTTGTTGCCGCGCCTGCGCTTCGTCGTGGTCATCGTCTTCTCCTGCATGCTGTCGTTCAGCGGAAGCACATGCTGCGCGAGGCCTCCGCACGGCGTCTGTTCGGAAGCGCACCAAGTGCGCCGGCCGAACTTGCGCTTCGAAAGCCGCACCGCCATTGAGCGCAGTCAGCGATCCGGCGCGCGCGCCTGGATCGCGGGGGCCCTCCGTGCTTCAATCAGCCCACCGCCTTTGCGGATGGAGCAATCCCCATGATCTACCGCTTCCAGTCCAAGGCCGCAGGTGACGTGCTCATGCGGGGGGCCGACGGCGATTCGGTGCTGACGGCCATGGGCATGGCCCCGGCGGCCCAGGGCATCATCGAACCGCTGGCCCTGGCCGCGGCCCTCGGCGCGGTCGAAGCCGCCATCGCGCAGAGCGAGGCCACACCGCCGACGG
>JABWBN010000332.1 GCA_013360485.1 Burkholderiaceae bacterium
CCTCGACGTGCGGCTGCGCGCGCCGGCAGAAGCCGCACATCGGGCTGCCGAACTCCAGCAGCAGCGGGCCGCGGCGGGCTTCGATGTCGGCGCGGGTGGGCTCGGTGGTTTCGAACGGCGTGCTCATGCCGTGCATGCTAGTGCCGCCGCGTGCGCCCACCCTGCGGGTACGGATTCGCACCGATTCCCGGCCAACCCAGGGCGGCCAGCGCGGTTGCATTCATGTCGGCTCGCCCGGAAGGTCGGGGCCGAGACCGTCTACCCGGTCGCTGCGGGCGCGGGCCAGCGTGATGAGCGCCACAAGCGCGGCTGCGGTGACGTCGAAGCTGGCACAGAAGCCCGGCCACGCCCCGGGCACGCCACTGTTGTGCACGAGGTGGTGGTGGACGGTGTCCATCACGCCATGCCCGCCCAGCGCGACGACCGCGATCCAAGCGCTGCGCTTGAAGCCGGCTACCGCTCCGACGATGAAGACGGCCGCGATGGCCGCCTCGAACGCGGGCTGCTTTCGCCTGGGTGCACTTTCGGTGCTCGAAGCGGTCGGCGACAGCGGCGAGCGCCCAGCGGTTGAGATCCGTCCGGCAAGTGTCCTGGCAGGCGATCGAACGGGCGAGAGACGGGCGATCGAACCGCGGAGGCCGGGGAACCGGCTCCACGTTGTGCACGAAGACGGCCCGGCCCGATGCGGTGGCACGGCTGGGGTCGGTCGATCGCCGGGGCCGGTCGATCAGCGTCACCGCTCGGTCGATCGGCCGGCCCCCTCCCGCCCTTGGGACAACCGTTCGTCTCATCGGCCTGTCCACGCTTCCCGCCGGCGCCGACAGTGCGGGCCATCGAAGACATCCCGTCGTCGACACAACCCCAAGGAACCCACATGAACGCCAACCAGCAAACTCCGTGCAGCTGCGCCGCCTGTCCTGGCACCGGCTGCCTCTGCGGCTGCCAGCAAGCCGCCGCGCAAACGGCCGCCCAGGGCGTCTGCGGCGCGCAATGCGCCTGCGGCCCGCAGTGCCAGTGCGACACCTCGTGCCGGTGTGGCGCCGGCGCCAACTGCGCCCAAGCCTGACGGCCCCAGGAAGCGGCCCGTGAACACCTACGTCCTGGCCTACCTCGGCGGCATCGTCGGCGCCATGCTCATGGACATCACCGAGGCGCTCGTGGCCCGGGCCGGTCTCACCAGCGGCGTCAGCGTTGTGCTGGTAGGCCGCTGGGCGCTGGGCCTGCTGCGCGGGCAATGGACACACACCGACATTGCCCGCTCGCCGGCCCGGCCGGGCGAGGTGCACATGGGCTGGGCCTTCCACTTCCTCGTCGGCGGCGGCGGCGTGGCCTTGCTCTACGCTGGATGGCTGCAAGCCGCCGGCTGGATGCTGCCCACGCAGCGCCTCTGGGGCGGCCTGGCCTTCGGCGCGGTCACCTCGCTGCTGCCCTGGCTGCTGCTGCTGCCGGCCTTCGGCTGGGGCTGGTTCGGGCGGCGCGGGCCCAGGGGTGCCAACGCCCTTCTCGCCAGCATGGTGTCGCACCTGCCTTATGGGCTCGGCGTCGGTGCCGTCATGGCGCTGGGCTCCGGCCACTAGCAGCAGGCCACAAACGGCGCGCTCGCGCCTGCCGTCATCGACTGCTTGGCACGTTCAGTCGCCGACCCTACAGTCAGTCGGACCGCGAGCCCTCGAGCGACGACGCCGCACCCATGTACCTGTCCTCGATTCCCCGCACCGGGCCTTGGTCGCGCAGCCCGGGCGGCACCGTTCAGCTCGTCGCTGCCTCCGCCGTGGCGTGGGCCTTTGCCGGGACACTGCTGTACATCCTGGCGCCCGGCCTCGAGACCCTTCCCCGGCTGCTCGTGTTCTCCGAATGCGTGGGCCTGACGATGGTCGCCTGCGTGCTGCTGCTTCAGCGCCAGCGCCGCCTGGAACGCCTGCCTGCCGGGACGCGCTGGCTGCTCACCGGCGTGATCGCCATTCCCATCGGCTACCTGCTCGGTCACCAAATCGCCTTCCTGTTGCTGGGCGAACCAATGCGCATGGTGGGCTTCCACCATGTCAGCGTCGGCCCGCTGCTGTTCACGGTGCTGGTGGGCGGCCTGGGGCTGCGGCACTTCGCCACGCGCGAACAGCTGGCGAAGGAGGCTGCCGCTCGCGCCGAGGCCCAGCGCTTGGCGCTCGAGGCGCAGTTGCGCCTGCTGCGCACACAGCTCGAGCCGCACATGCTCTTCAATACCCTGGCCAACCTGCGCGGGCTGGTGCGCGAGGACGCCGACCGCGCCGAGACGATGACCGACCGGCTCATCGTCTACCTGCGCGGCACGCTGGCCGCGTCGCAGACCGAAGCGGTGCCGCTGGGGCGCGAGTTCACCCAGCTGCGCGCGTACCTGGAGATCATGGCGCTGCGCATGGGGCCGCGCCTGACTTGGCGGCTAGACCTGCCCGCCGCGCTGGAGGCCACACCGGTGCCACCGATGCTGCTGCAGCCGTTGGTAGAGAACGCCATCAAGCACGGGCTCGAGCCCAAGGTCGGGCCAGGCCACATCGAGGTGATCGCGCGTGCCACCGACACCGGCATCGAGATCCGCGTCGACGACAACGGCCTCGGCCTGCCCGTGCGCGATCAGGTGGAGTCGAAGGACGACGGCTCGGCACGCGCCGAAAGCTCGGGCTACGGCCTGCGGCACGTGCGCGAGCGGCTGCAGGCGATGTTCGGCGCGGCGGCGCGGCTCGATCTCGAGCCGCTTCAGCCCGGCGGTGTGCGCTCCGTCGTCTTCCTGCCCACCTGAGCGCGCCCGCGCAGAGAAAGATCCCGCATGACCGACGACCGCCGCCCGACCGCCGTGATCGCCGAGGACGAGCCGGTGCTCGCGCGCACGCTCGCCCGACTGCTCGAGCAGGCCTGGCCCGAGCTGCGCATCGCGGGCGTCGCCGACGACGGGTTGCGTGCCACCGAGCTGGCACTGGCCGAGGCGCCCGACGTCGTGTTCCTCGACATCAAGATGCCCGGGCGCAACGGCATCGAGGTGGCCGAGGCCGTGGCTGACGACTGGCCCGACGAGCGTCCCGAGCCGCTCTTCGTGTTCGTCACGGCCTTCGACGAGTTCGCGGTCTCGGCCTTCGAGCGCGCCGCGGTGGACTATCTGCTCAAGCCCGCCACCGTCGAGCGCCTGCAGCAGACGGTGTTGCGGCTGAAGGCCAGGCTCGCCGCCCGCACCGCGCCCCCGGAGGCGGGGGAGCGCGCCGCGCTGATCCAGCGCGTGCAGTCCATCGCACTGCCGGCCACCGCGGCCGGGACCGGTGAGCGCATCAAGGTCATCCGCGCCGGCGTGGGCAACACCGTGCGCATGATCCCGGTGGCCGAGGTGGTGTGCTTCGAGGCCACGGAGAAGTACGTCAACGTCGTCACGCCGAGCGGCGAAGCGCTCGTGCGCCTGAGCCTGCGCGAGCTGATGACCCGCATCGACTCGAACGACTTCATCCAGGTGCACCGCAGCGTGATGGTGAACTCGAGCGCCATCCTGAGCGCGACTCGGGACGAGAACGGGCACTACAGCCTGGCCGTGCGCGGCCTGCAGCGGCCGCTGAAGGTGAGCCGCGCCTTCGGGCACCTGTTCCGGCCGATGTAGCTCGAAGCCATCTCCGGGCCCGGGCCTCGGGCCCGTGCGTGCCCGCGCATCAGGGCCGCGCGCCCTCGAGCTTCGCCGACCACCGCCGCAGCCAGCTGCAAGAGACCCAGCGTCGACGGGGCGCCC
>JABWBN010000333.1 GCA_013360485.1 Burkholderiaceae bacterium
GGTCTGCACGCCGCCGTCGAACACCGTGCGCAGGCGCGCCAGCACGTCCAGCGGAGTGGGCCGCGGGTGCGTGTCCTGTTCGACGCTCGTGGCCTTGCCGGCCAGCTTGAGGCGGCGCGGGCGATAGCCGGGCAGCTCGAAGGTTTCGTTGGCGACCGGCACGATCTCGCCGGCCAGCCAACCCGAGGCCTGCGCCGCGAGCGCACGCTCGAACGATTGCGCGGCAAAGGCGTCGACTGCCTCGCGCTGGATGCCGTACTGGCGGGCCAGGTTCTCCGCGGTCTGGATCATCGACACACCGGTAGCGGGGTCGGTGAGGGCTTCCCACATGTAGTCCTTGAAGCCCAGCGGTGCGCCCAGGCGGAAGCCGCCGCGGTGGTCGAACGCGGCGATGGGGTTGCGCGTCATCGACTCGGTGCCCACCAGCAGCGCCAGCGTTGCTGCCCCGGTGGCGATCTGTTCGCCGGCCTGGCGGAACAGCTCGAAGCCGGTGCCGCAGATGCGCTGGCACTGCAGCGCCGGCACCTGCAACGGCACGCCGGCATACAGGCCGATGTGGCGGCCGACGTAGAACTGGTCGAAGCCGCCTGGCGCCATGTTGCCGGCCAGCACCGAATCGACGCGCTGGGCGTCGATGCCGGTGCGATCGAACAGCGCACGCGCGGCCTTGATGCCGAGGTCGATCGGGTTGGCGTCGGCGAACGCGCCCTGGTAGTCGACCATCGGCGTGCGCAGGCCGTCGAGCAAGTAGGTGTCAGCGAAGGACTGATACAGGCCGGGTGTAGGCATGGCGAAGCACTCCTGTCGGCCGTCGACGTGACCGAACCATACACAAGTGTACGGAATATCGAGCAGGCCGGGAAGCGGGTGTTCGGGCAGCGCTTGTGCGTCGGCTCTCCGTGGCCATGCCGCCCCGGTCATGTCATCATCGCGCCCGCCAGATGCAGTCGACGCCCTGGCGCCGGACCACCCACTGTCGAGCCCGTGTGACCCGTCCCCACCGTACATCCGCTGCTGAAGCGCCACGCCCGCGCCTCACGCCCGAGGCCTGGGTGCGGGAGGCCATGGAGATGCTGGTCGACGACGCCATCGACCGCGTGCGGGTGGAGGTGCTGGCCACGCGCCTGGGCGTTACCCGGGGCAGCTTCTACTGGCACTTCCGCGATCGCGAGGATCTGCTTCGCGCTGTGCTGCAGGCCTGGCGTGAGCAGACCACCGACAGCCTGACCCTGCGTCTGGAGGGCGCCAGCCGCGACCCGCGCACGCAGCTGCGAGACCTGATGTCGCTACCGCAACGCGGTTCGGCGGCGCGCAGGCTGGCCCGCATCGAAATGGCGATCCGCGAGTGGGCCCGGCGCGACGATATGGCACGCCTGGCCGTGGAGGCCGCCGACGCCAGCCGCATGGGCTACATCGCGCAGGTGTACACCGCGCTGGGCTGGGGCATAGCCCAGGCGCGCGCCCGCGCATTCCTGCTGTATGCCTACAACCAGGGCCAGGCCTTGATGCCCGAGCAGGGGAGTGCCGCGCAGGGCGCCGAACGGCTGCGGCTGATCGAGGAACTGCTCACGCAGTCGCCACCGCGGTAGGTGCCAGGCCGCTCGGGCAGCCCGATCCATACAGTACTGAATGGCGATGCGGCTGGACGCCGCCCGGCGCGCTCGGGCGAGGGCCTGCAGCCTGTGGGGGCATGCGTCTGCGGCCCGCGCGTGGTACCCTACGGGGTATACGTCATCCACACCTGACCGGAGGTCACCATGATCGGATTCCATGCCACGCTCCAGATGCCGTTCGACGCCGCGGTGCAGAGGGTCATCGACGCACTGAAGGTGGAGGGCTTCGGCGTGCTCACCGACATCGACGTGCAGGCCACCATGAAGGCCAAGCTCGGCATCGATGTGCGGGCGCACCGCATCCTGGGCGCCTGCAATCCGCCGCTGGCGCACCGCGCGCTCGAAGCTGTGCCCGATATCGGATTGCTGCTGCCGTGCAACGTGGTCGTGCGCCAGGAGGCTGATGGCTCGGTGACCGCCGGCTTCATCGACCCGGGCGTGATGGTGCAGATGTTCGACCACCCCGAAATGCGCGCCGTGGCCGACGAGGCGCGCGGGCGGCTGCTGCGGGCCCGCGATGCCGTGATGCACTGAACCGTTCTGCGCGGGGCGGGCACGCAGGCTCCGCGAGGCGCCGGCGCGCGATGCCGTAAGCTGCGGCGCCATGTCGAACGAACGCCGCCCCGGTCTCGTGGTGCTGCAGGGCAACCGCCTGGAGCAGCTCGCCGCCGTGGTGGCGCAATGGCTGCACCGCGACCCCCTGCCGCCGCTGGTGCACGAGGTGTTCCTGGTGCAAAGCCACGGCATGGCCGAGTGGCTGAAGATGGCGCTGGCCCACGATGGCGGCATCTGCGCCGCGGCACGCATGGAGCTGCCGGCGCGCTTTGTGTGGCGGGCGATGCGCGCCGTGTTGGGGCGCGATGCAGTGCCAGCGGCGTCGCCGCTGGACAAGGCCGCACTCACCTGGCGCCTGGTGCGCCTGCTGCCCGCGCTGCATGGTGCCATCTGGGAGCCGTTGCACACCGCCTGGGTCAGTGCCGCGCAATCGGCCGCCGAGTCTGCAGCTGACGTCGCCGGTGCCCCGCTGCGGCGGCTGCGCCTGGCCCAGCGCCTGGCCGACCTCTACGACCAATACCAGGTCTACCGCGCCGATTGGCTGGACGACTGGGCCGCCGGGCGCGACCGACTGACGCACCCGGTGGTCGGGCCACGTGCCGCCCGCGAAGTACCGGCCGACCAGCTCTGGCAGCCGGCGCTGTGGCGTGAGTTGTTGCAGGAGCTCGAAGGCCCGCTGCAGCAGGCGGTGCGACCGGCGCTGCACCAGCGCTTCATCCAGGCGCTACAGCGTCGGCGCGACCCGCCGTGGCCACAGTTGCCGCAACGCGTGGTGCTGTTCGGCACACCGCACCTGCCACACCAGACGATGCACGCGCTGCTGGCGCTGTCGGCCCACATCCAGGTGCTGCTCGCCGTGCCCAACCCCTGTCGCTACCACTGGGCCGATACGCTGGACGGCCGCGAACTGCTGGCCCAGGCGACGCGGCGCCAGCCACTGCGCGGCGGGTTCGATCTGGCGCAGCTGCCGCTGCAGGCCATGCATGCCCATGGCCATCCGTTGCTGGCCGCCTGGGGTCGCCAGGCGCGCGACTTCGTGCGCCAGCTCGACGCCTTCGACGACGCCGAGCAGACGCGCGCGCGCTTCCCGCTCGCCCGCATCGACCTCTTCGACGACGACCAGGACACCCACGACGTTGCCCAGCCCACCCTGCTCGTCCAGGTCCAGCGCCACATCCGCGACCTCACCCCGCTCGCCGAGCATCCGCACCCGCCCGTGCCGGCGGAGGACCGCTCCATCGTCTTCCACCTCGCCCACAGCCCGGTGCGCGAGCTCGAGATCCTCCACGACCAGCTCCTCGCCCTGCTCGCCCGGCCCCCCGGGGACAAGCCGCTGCGCCCGCGCGACATCGTCGTGATGGTGCCCTCGATCGACGACTTCGCGCCGGCGATCCGCGCGGTCTTCGGCCAGTACGGCCGCCACGACCCGCGCCACATCCCCTTCGACATTGCCGACCTGTCGGCGCGCGCGAGCAGCCCGCTGATGGGCGCGGTGGAGTGGCTGCTGCGCATCCGGCACGACCGCTGCCGGCTGTCCGACCTCGGC
>JABWBN010000334.1 GCA_013360485.1 Burkholderiaceae bacterium
GCCATGCGCCAGTCCGGCCTGCTGGCTGCCGCGGCCGCGTACGCGCTGGACCATCACATCGAGCGGCTGGCCGATGACCACGCCCACGCCCGCCGGCTGGCCGATGGGCTGGCCGGCCTGGACGGTATCACCGTCGTGCCGCCCGACACCAACATCGTCTTCGTCGACCTCGCGCCCGGCAAGGACGGTCGTGCCATCGTTCAAGCAGCGGCCGAGCGCGGCGTGCGCTGCACCGGCCTGTACCGGCTGCGCCTGGTCACCCATCTCGACGTGAGCCGCGACGACGTTGACCATGCAGTGCGCGTTCTGCGCGAGATCCTCTGAGCCCGAGGCCTGTCATGCCCATCACGAACACCGAAGCCCTGACCCGCGTCATCGAGCACCGCGAGATCTTCCACGACGAGATGCTGGCGTTGATGCGCCGCATCATGAGCGGCGAGATGTCGCCCGTGATGATCGCGGCATTCGCCATCGGCCTGCGCGTCAAGAAGGAAACCATCGGCGAGATTGCCGCCGCCGCACAGGTGATGCGCGAGTTCGCCACGCCGGTGGCGGTGGCCGATCGACGCCATCTGGTGGACATCGTCGGCACCGGCGGCGACGGCTCGCACACCTTCAACATTTCCACCACCGCGATGTTCGTGGCCGCTGCCGCTGGCGCGCGCGTGGCCAAGCACGGCGGGCGCAGCGTCTCGTCCACCTCCGGCTCGGCCGATGTGCTGGAGGCACTGGGCGCATGCATCACCCTGGCGCCGCAGCAGGTGGCCGAGTGCCTGGCCGAGACCGGCATCGGTTTCATGTTCGCGCCCAACCACCATGCGTCGATGAAGCATGCGGCACCGGTGCGCAAGGAACTGGGCGTGCGCACCATCTTCAACATCCTGGGGCCCTTGACCAACCCGGCCGGCGCCCCGAACCAGCTCATGGGCGTGTTCCACCCCGACCTCGTGGGCATCCAGGTGCGTGTGCTGCAGCGGCTGGGCTCCGAACACGTGCTGGTCGTCTACGGCATGAACGGCATGGACGAGATCTCGCTGTCGGGCGAAACGCTGGTGGGTGAGCTCAAGGACGGCGAGGTGCGCGAGTACACCGTACACCCCAGCGACTTCGGTCTGCCGGTGTACGACTCTCGGGCGCTGCGTGTGGCAGACCGGGAAGAGTCGGTGCGCTTCGTGCACCGCGCGCTCGCCAACGAAGACGGCCCCGTGCGTGACGTGGTGGTGCTCAACGCCGGGGCGGCGCTCTATGCCGCCGGTGTGGCCGGATCGATCGCCGAGGGTGTCAAGCGTGCGCGTGAGGCGGTGGCTTCCGGCGCCGCGCGCGAGCGCCTGCAGCAGTTCGTCGAAACCACGCAACGCCTGCGGCCGGTGGCTTGAGCGCCAACCAGGAGACGAGCTGCGATGAGTGACATCCTTCAGCGCATCGTGGCCACCAAGCATGATGAGGTGGCGCAGGCACGCGGGCGGCTGCCGTTGGCCACGGTGCGCGAGCAGGCGCTGGCGCGGCCCGCCGTGCGCGGGTTCGCCCCGGCCTTGATGCAAGCCGTGGCAGCCGGACGGCCAGCCGTGATCGCCGAGATCAAGAAGGCAAGCCCGAGCAAGGGTGTCATCCGTGCGCAGTTTGCGCCGGCCGACATCGCCCGCAGCTACGCCCTGCATGGCGCCACCTGCCTGAGCGTGCTGACCGATGGGCCCTACTTCCAGGGCTCGCCTGCGTATCTCGAGCAGGCACGGGCAGCCTGTGCACTGCCGGTGCTGCGCAAGGACTTCATCATCGACGAGTACCAGATCCACGAGGCCCGCGCGATGCAGGCGGACGCGATTCTGCTGATCGCCGCCTGCCTGGACGACGCGCAGATGTCCGACTTCGAAGCGTGCGCCATGGAACTGGGCATGGACGTCCTGGTCGAGGTGCATGACGGCGCCGAACTGGACCGCGCGCTGGCGCTGCGCACGCCGCTGGTGGGCATCAACAACCGCAACTTGCGCAGTTTCGAGGTGAGCCTGGAGACCACGTTGGCCCTGCGAGCACGCGTGCCGGCCGACCGGCTGCTGGTCACCGAGTCCGGCATCCTGGCGAGCGACGATGTGCAGCGCATGCGCGCCGCCGGTGTTCATGCCTTCCTGGTGGGCGAGGCCTTCATGCGCGCCGATGATCCCGGCGCTGCGCTGGCTGGGTTGTTCGGGTCGCGCGACCGCTGACCCGCTGGTCCGATGCCGGGCAGGGCCAACGTGCTTGACGAACCGCTGGCCGCGGTGCTCGACCGTGCACCGGCCGACTGGGCACCGCTGGTGCGCGAATGGCGCGCCAGCGCCGCAGGTCAAGTGCTGCTGGCGCATGTCCACGCGCGCCAGGCAGCCGCCGCCGTGATCTACCCGCGCCGGGTGCTGTACGCGCTGGAGGCTACGCCGCGTGCGTCGGTGCGGGTGGTCATCCTGGGCCAGGACCCGTACCACGGTGCCGGGCAGGCCGAGGGGCTGGCGTTCTCGGTTCCGCCGGGTGTGCGACCGCCCCCCAGCCTGCGCAACATCCTGGCCGAGCGCGACCGTGATGCGGCTGCGCGGCCCCTGCTGGCGGACTCGGCAGTTCCAGACGGAGTGACGCCCGACAGGACCGGCGTCCGACAGGTGCCCACTGGCCTGTGCCGTGTGGTCGGGTCCTGCGCGGCGGGCAGCGGGCATCTGGGGGGCTGGGCTCGTCAGGGGGTGCTGTTGCTCAACACATCGCTCACCGTCGAAGAGGGGCGGCCCGGATCGCACGCCGGAAAAGGTTGGGAAGCGCTTACTGACATGCTCGTGCAGGCCGTGGCGGCAGACCCGGGGCGCCGTGTCTTCATGCTTTGGGGGGTGCATGCGCAGGCCAAGGCGGGGCTGATCGAGGCCGCTGGCGCGGGCCGCCATGCGGTTCTCACCGCCAATCATCCCTCGCCGTTGTCCGCGCGCCGCCCGCCACAGCCCTTCATCGGCTGCGGGCACTTCGCGGCGGCGAACGCCTTCCTGCGTGTGCAGGGTGGCGACGCGAGTGCCATCGACTGGTGGGCTTGATGCTGGGGCTGCGACGCCGCCCTGGGGTGGGCGCAGCCGGGTTCAGCCGGGAGTGGACCTCGCGCCCGTGGGTGCCGGTCTGCGTTGTAGCCTGCGGCGAAAGCTGCTATAGTTCCAAGTTCGCTGCGGAGGGGTGCCCGAGTGGCTAAAGGGGGCAGACTGTAAATCTGTTGGCTTACGCCTACGCTGGTTCGAATCCAGCCTCCTCCACCACAGCGAACCGTTCTTTGATCGGCAGGATCCCTGGCTGGGCCGAATCGGGCCCGATGGCGGGGGTTGGCAAGGCGGGAGTAGTTCAATGGTAGAACCTTAGCCTTCCAAGCTAATGACGCGGGTTCGATTCCCGTCTCCCGCTCCAGTGTTCCGGTCGATACAGGTTTGGGCTCCGAACGGGCCGGAACCCAATCCTGTGTCGATGCCCATGTGGCTCAGTGGTAGAGCACTCCCTTGGTAAGGGAGAGGTCGCGCGTTCGATCCGCGCCATGGGCACCACCATCGACTTTTTCTGTCTCAACCTTCCCTGTTTGATCGCGAGGAGCTCGCAACATGGCAAAAGGCAAGTTCGAACGTACCAAGCCGCACGTGAACGTGGGCACGATTGGTCACGTGGACCATGGCAAGACGACGCTGACGGCGGCGATCACG
>JABWBN010000335.1 GCA_013360485.1 Burkholderiaceae bacterium
GGCAACCACGGCACCACCTTCGGCGGCAACCCGCTGGCCATGCGCGCGGGCATCGAGACGCTGCGCATCATGGAAGAAGACGGCCTGCTCGAGCACGCGCGGGCCATGGGCGAGCGACTGAAGGCGGGCCTGCAGGAGGGCCTGGGCCAGGCACCTGGCTTCGTGGAAGTGCGCGGCCAAGGCCTGATGCTGGGCGTGCAGCTCGATCGCCCCTGCGGCGCGCTGCTGCAGCGTGCCGCCGACGCCGGGCTGCTGCTGAGCGTCACGGCCGACAGCGTCATCCGACTGCTGCCGGCGCTGGTGATCACGCCGGCCGAAGTCGACGAGCTCGTGGCCCGGCTGGTGCCGCTGGTGCGCGACTTCCTGGCCGAGCCCACCGCCTAGCCCCGTTGCCATGAAACCCGGATACAGCCTGATGAAGCACTACCTGCAGTTCAAGGACCTGCGCGCCGAGGAATACGCCTACCTGTTCGAGCGCACCCGCATCATCAAGACGCGATTCAAGAACTACGAGAAGTACCAGCCGCTGGTGGACCGCACGCTGGCCATGATCTTCGAGAAGGCCAGCACCCGCACGCGCGTGAGCTTCGAGGCCGGCATGTACCAAATGGGCGGTTCGGTGGTGCACCTGACCACAGGGGACAGCCAGCTCGGCCGCGCCGAGCCGGTGGAAGACTCGGCCCGCGTCATCAGCCGCATGGTCGACCTGGTGATGATCCGCACCTACGAGCAGACCAAGATCGAGCGCTTCGCGGCGCACTCGCGCGTGCCGGTAATCAACGGCTTGACCAACGAGTTCCACCCGTGCCAGATCCTGGCCGACCTCTATACCTACATCGAGCACCGCGGCGACATCCGCGGCAAGGTGGTGGCCTGGGTGGGCGACGGCAACAACATGGCCAACACCTGGCTGCAGGCCGCCGAGGTCCTGGGATTCACCGTGCACGTCAGCACACCTGGCGGGTACGAGGTCGACCCGCAGGTCGCCGGTATCGGCGATCGCAGCTGTTTCAAGGTATTCGCCGATCCGCTGCAGGCCTGCCGCGGCGCGGCACTGGTGACCACCGACGTCTGGACCAGCATGGGCTACGAGGCCGAGAACGAAGCGCGCGTGAAGGCGTTCGCGCGCTGGTGCGTCGACTCGCGGATGATGGCAGCCGCCGCGCCCGATGCGCTGTTCATGCACTGCCTGCCCGCGCACCGCGGCGAGGAAGTCGCCGCCGAGGTGATCGACGGTGCGCAATCGGTGGTGTGGGACGAGGCCGAGAACCGCATGCACGTGCAGAAGGCGCTGATGGAATACCTGCTGCTCGGCCGCATCGGCTGAACGCTGGCACGCTCGATCGGATCCGCGTCAGCCCGGGCGTTCGCCATCGGTGCCATGAAAACCGCCCTGCTGTCGGACCTGCATGCCAACCGCGAAGCCGTGCAGGCCGTGGTCGAACACGCCCGAGCCGCAGGCGCCGATCGATGGGTGCTGCTCGGTGACTTCGTCGGCTATGGCGCCGACCCGGCCTGGGTGGTCGATGCCGTGCGCGAGTTGGTACGCGACGGGGCGATCGCGGTACAGGGCAACCACGACCTCGCGGTGGTGCGTGGCGCCTCGCCCCACATGCGCCCCGAGCCGCGCTTCGTGATCGACTGGACCCGCGCACAGCTCAGCGCGGCGCAGATCGACTTCCTGGCCTCGCTGCCGATGTCGCAGGTCAGTGGCGACCACCTGTACGTGCATGCCAACGCTTGGGACCCGGCCGGTTGGGACTACATCCAGGGCCGGCTCGAGGCCGTGCGCAGCCTGCAGGCCACCCGGTGCCGCTACACCTTCTGCGGGCACATGCACGAGCCGCGCCTGTATCACCTTTCGGCCGCAGGCAAGGCAGGCGACTTCACGCCCACGCCGGGCGTGGCCATCCCCGTACCGCCGCACCGGCAGTGGCTGGTCATTCCGGGCTCGGCCGGACAGCCGCGCGATGGCAACCCGGCGGCGTGCTATGCCATGTTCGACGATGCCGACGCCAGCGTCACCTATCACCGCGTACCCTACGACCACGACACGGCACGCGACAAGATGCTCGCCGCGGCGCTGCCGCAGCGCCTGGCCTACCGGCTGGAAGAGGGACAGTAGGGTGCCATCCGCGATGCCCACGGCAGGTGCCGCCGCCACCGCCTCTGCGCACGATCACGAGGCAGGCGCGCTGCAGCCAGGCCAGGTGATCGACCGCTTCCGGCTCGAGGAGAAGCTGCACATGGGCGGCATGGCGCACCTGTGGCGGGTCAGCGAGGTCAATCACGCCGGCGATTCGCGCCTGCCGCTGATCATGAAGGTGCCCCGCATCAAGGGCGGCGAGGACCCGGCCACCATCGTCGGCTTCGAGGTCGAACAGATGATCATGCCGATGCTCGGCGGCGCGCACGTTCCGAAGTTCATTGCCAAAGGGGACTTCACGCGGCAGCCCTATATCGTGATGGAACGCATCGAGGGTGCCTCGCTGCGCCCGCGGCTGGAGCATGCGCCGCTGGCGCTGGACGAGGTGATCGAGATCGGGTCGCGCGTGGCCACTGCGCTGCACGACCTGCACCGGCAGCACCTGGTGCATCTGGACATCAAGCCCAGCAACATCATGTTCCGCCCCGACGGCACGGCGGTGCTGGTCGACTTCGGCCTGTCGCGCCACGATCACCTGCCCGACCTGCTGGAGGAGGAGTTCTCGCTGCCCATGGGCACCGGCCCGTACATGTCGCCCGAGCAAGTGCAGTTCGTGCGCCACGACCCGCGCAGCGACCTGTTCGCGCTGGGCGTGATGCTCTACCACTTCACCACGGGTGAACGCCCCTTCGGTTCGCCCGACAGTGTGCGCGGCCTGCGCCGGCGGCTGTGGCTGGACCCGGTGCCACCGCGTGCGCTGCGCGCCGATTGCCCGCCCTGGCTGCAAGAGGTGATCCTCAAGTGCCTGGAGGTCAGGCCCGAGCGCCGCTACCAGAGCGCGGCGCAACTCGCGCTCGACCTGCAGAACCCGACCCAGGTGGCGCTCACCCGGCGCGCCGAGCGCCTGCAGCGCAGCAGCACGCTGCGTCGCTTCAAGCGCTGGTTCTTCGCACTGGGCGCGCAGCCGGCGCCGGCCCACACCAAGGCCAGCGAGCAACTCGACCGCAGCCCCATCATTCTGGCCGCGATCGACGTCGACAACGCCGCCCCGGAGCTGCTGGACAAGCTGCGCGAGAGCGTGCGCCGCATCGTGATGGCCGAGCCCGGTGCCCGCCTGGCCTGCGCAAGCGTGATGAAGATCGCCCGCATCGGCATGGACGACCTCGTCGACGAGGATGGCCGCAGCCGCCATGTGCAGCAACTGGTCGGCCTGAAGCACTGGGCGCGGCCGATCAGCAAGGGGCTCAACCTCGACGAAGGGCGGCTGACCTTTCACGTGCTGGAAGCGCCCGATGTCGCCGCAGCCATCGTCGAGTTCGCACGGCGCAACCAGGTCGACCACATCGTGATGGGCGCGCGCGGCGCCTCCGGGTTGCGTCGCTACCTGGGCAGCGTGTCGTCGCAGGTGGTCGCCGAATCCGATTGCAGCGTGACGGTGGTGCGCGCGGCGGTGCCCCAGCCGCCTGCGGACGAGCCCGGCTGAGCCCGCACACGAGGCCGACGGAACGCCGCGCGCTCAGCGCG
>JABWBN010000336.1 GCA_013360485.1 Burkholderiaceae bacterium
ACGCGCACCCGCAGGCGCTCGGCCGCCGCCAGCGCCTGGGCGTGATCGGTCGCCGGCATCAGCACGAGGAACTGCTCGCCACCGTAGCGCGCCAGTCGGTCGGTCGGGCGCAACGCCGATTGCAGCCGCCCGGCCACCAGCGCCAGTACGTCGTCGCCGGCGCCATGACCCAAGGTCTCATTGACACGCTTGAAGTGATCGATATCGGCGAGCACCACGGCGAACGGTTCGCCGTAGCGCTGGTGGCGCTGCCACTCCTGCTGCAGCAACTCGTCCATCGCGCGCCGGTTGAGCAGGCCGGTCAACGGGTCGCGGTGCGACAGCTGGCGCAGCCGCCGCGCCAGGCGCGACACCGCCATGCCCGCGTAGGCGAAGTGCAGCACGCCGGCCATCACCAGCATGGTCAGCAGCAGCCAGGGGTGGACCGGTGCGATCGGAACCGGCACGGGCGCCACGCCGCGGTCCATCCAGGCCTGAATGGCGGTGGCCAGCATGGCCAGGCCCAGCCCGCCCAGCGGCACATGCAGGCTCCAGGCCAACCTCGGCCCGAACTCGCGCCGAAGATCTGCATGCACCGCCGTCACCCCCCGCGCGATCTGCAGCGCCAGCAGCAACGGCACCGCGATCGCGCGCGCCAGGTCAGGATCGGGCGCGACTCGCACCCAGGCCACCACGGCGATGACCGCCGCCAGTGCACCCAGGTGCTCCCGCGTGCGGGGGGGCTGCTGGAAGAACAACTCGGCAGCCCGGGTCGCGCAGGTCAGCGTAAGCACCAGCAGCACCGCACCGACCTCGGCGCTGAGCCAGTTGCCGATCTGGCCGTGCTGGCCCAGCAGCAGCGTGGTCAGCGCCCCCACCACGGAGAACGCCATCCAGTACTGCGCGCTGGCGCGCAGCCCCGGTATCAGGCGCCCGGCCACCGCCCAACCCGCGCCGTACAACACCAGTTGCACCGCGATTGCCACCCATACACCCCGCGGCCCGTGCAGGAGTTCCATGTCCATGTCGTTTCACTCAACCAGCCAGGCGTGACAGCACCGTGCGATTGCGCCCGGTGTGCTTGGCCTGGTACAGCGCGCGATCGGCGCGCTCGTACAGCATCGAAGGGGTTTCATCGGGATCGGCGCACAGGGCCGCCCCCACGGATACGGTGACACGGATCGGCTGCTCGCGCCAGGTCGTCTGGGCATCGCTGAGCAACTGCCGCAGGCGCTCGCCGGTGCGGCGCATGGTGATCGCATCGGCGCGCGGCAGCAGCACGCCGAACTCCTCGCCGCCGAGGCGGCCGATCACATCGACATCGCGCGACGAGGCGGTGAGCACCTGGGCCACGGTGATGAGCACGGCGTCGCCGGCGGCATGACCCATGGTGTCGTTGATCTTCTTGAAGTGGTCGATGTCGACCATCAGCACGCCGAAGGCATCGCCATACCGCCCCAGCCAGCGATGATGCGCCTCGAGCTGGCGGGTCCATTCGGCGCGGTTGAAGAGCCCCGTCAGCGGGTCGCGCTGCGACAAGTGCCGCAGCCGCCGCACCAGCCGGTTCATGACCATCAGCACCAGGCTGCCGTGCAGCGAGAGCGTCAACAGCAGCATCAGCACCGCAGCGGCGATGTTCGCGGGGCTGTCGGTGGGAAAGGGGGTCAGCGGCGGAGCGCCCGGCACGAGGCCCGCCACCGCCCGCGCCGCGAACAGCGCCACGCCGGCCACGAACGTGGCCACCAGCATGTAGGCCGTGCCATCGCCGAATTCGGTGCGCAGCGGGCCGTAGATCTGCCACGCGGTGCGCCCCAGCACCCAGGCCATGCCCGTCGAATTGATCAAGACCTGGGTGGCCGCCGCCATGGGCGACGACCACGCCAGGCAGCCCAGCCCGGCGCCACCCACCGCCACCAGCACCAGGATGGCCTCGCCGTCGTAGGCCGACTGCTTCAGGAAGGCAAGCGCACCGCGCCGGATGGCCAGAACTGCGGTGACGGCCAGCACGCTGGAGAGCACGACGCCCAGCACATCGGGCACCCAGCCACGGGCGAGCACCAGCGCCACGCTCAATGCGCACAGCAGCGTCGAGATGATCCAGTGCCTGGACGCCCGCCGCGACAGACCCAGCAACCGCGACGAGACACGCCAGGCCACTGCCAGCATCAATTGCAGCAGCAGCACCGTCAGCAGCGTCAGGGCGACGTTTCCCAGCATCGTCGCCACTTCGGCCTCCCAACCGCCCGACTTGAGACATTTTGTTTCACCCCTGGAAGATTAGCCTGCCGCGCGCCGGGGCGCTGTGAAGTCCTCACGCCATGGGCGGTCGCGGCGCTATGCTTGCGCCTGAACCATCTCGAACCGGCCCGCCGACCGGGCTCGCCCATGCTGATCCAGTTCTTCTACACGCTGCGTGCCGCGCGGCTGCCGGTGTCGGTGAAGGAGTACCTCACCCTGCTCGAGGCCATGAAGGCCGGCGTGATCGGGCCGTCGGTCGACGAGTTCTACTACCTGGCACGCACCTCGCTCGTCAAGGACGAGGCCCACTTCGACAAGTTCGACCGGGCCTTCGGCGCCTACTTCAAGGGCGTCGAGCTGCTCACCGATTTCACCCGCGAGATCCCGCTGGACTGGCTGCGCAAGAACCTCGAGCGCCAGCTCAGCCCCGAGGAACTGGCCGCCATCGAGAAGATGGGCTGGGACGAGCTGATGCAAAAGCTCAAGCAGCGCTTCGAGGAACAGAAAGAGCGCCACGAGGGCGGCAGCAAGTGGATCGGCACCGGCGGCACCAGCCCTTTCGGTGCCTACGGCGCCAATCCTCAGGGCATCCGCATGGGCCAGGACAAGGGGCGCAACCGCAGCGCAGTAAAGGTCTGGGACCAGCGCGCCTACCGCGACTACGACGACACGCTGGAGCTGGGCACGCGCAACATCAAGGTGGCGCTGCGCCGGCTGCGCCGCTTCGCGCGCGAAGGCAGCGAACTCGAGCTCGACCTGGACGACACCATCCACTGCACCGCAGCCAATGCCGGGCTGCTGGACATCAAGATGATTCCCGAGCGGCACAACAAGGTGAAGGTGCTGCTGCTGATGGACGTGGGCGGCACGATGGACGAGCACATCCATCGGGTGGAGGAGCTGTTCTCGGCCTGCAAGAGCGAGTTCAAGCACCTGGAGTTCTATTACTTCCACAACTGCGTATACGACTTCATGTGGAAGAACAACCGGCGCCGCTACAGCGAGAAGACCGCTACCTGGGACATCATCCGCAAGTACAACAAGGACTACAAGCTGGTGTTCGTAGGCGATGCCACCATGAGCCCCTACGAGATCCTCCAGCCCGGCGGCAGCGTCGAGTACAACAACGAAGAGCCCGGCGCGGAGTGGCTGCAGCGCCTGACGCATGCCTTCCCGCACTTCGCCTGGATCAACCCCGAACCGCAGGGCGTGTGGCAATACCGGCAGAGCATCTCCATCATCCAGCAGCTGACCAGCCATCGCATGTTCCCGCTCACCCTGGCCGGGCTGGAAGGGGCGATGCGCCTGCTGAGCAAGTGAGGGGCCTCGCCCTGGCGATGGGCACAGCGCACGGTCGGCGGCCCACCATGCGCGTGCGGTGGCTGCACGCCCCGGCGCTGGCCGCCTGTGCGAGCGCGCTGGTCTGCTCGGCCG
>JABWBN010000337.1 GCA_013360485.1 Burkholderiaceae bacterium
CACTTCTGGGTCCAGTCGCGCGACTTCTTCGGCCAGCGCGCCTTCCAATACCAGCCGGCCGTGGCTGAGGATGCCGATGGCGCGAAGGGCAGGTCCCGGACCGGCGTCTCGTCCGGCGCCGATGGCGTCAACGGCCCCAGCCCCGTTGCGCCGGCGGCCGCATCGGCCTCTTGGCTTGCCACGCGAGCGGCCCGAAGCGATCAGCGGAACAGGCTGATCAAGTGCGAACGCGACCGCACGTCCAGCGCCAGCAGCAGCGACGAGACGTAGTTCTTCACCGTGCCCAGCGACAGATGGGTGGAGTTGCTGATCTCCTGATTGGTGCAGCCCGACAGCACCAGCTCCAGGATCTCGAGGTGGCGCGGCCCGAGCTCGGCCACCCGGTCGTACATCGCCGACGAGGGAAAGCGCGGGAACAGGGCGCTGGCCGGTGCCGCGGGCCCGCGCTGCTCGGGGTTGCCGTTGGGGAACAGCAGCGCCGCCAGCGTTTCGCGCATCTGGCCCAGGTCGGTGCTCTTGCCCACGTAGCCGACCGCGCCCAGCGCGCGCGCCTGGCGCACCACGAACTCGTCCTGGGTGCCGCTGAACACGGCCACCCGTGCCTTCGGGTGCGCCTGCAGGAACTGCCGCAACCCCTGCAGGCCCTTGCAGTCGGCCAGGTTGAGGTCGAGCAGCACGGCATCCACCGGCGCCTGCGCCGCGTAAGTGTCGATCGCCTCCTGCAGCGTGCCGGCTTCCAGCCACTGGATCGGGTAGCCCATCAGCTCGGCGTACATCGACTTCACGCCGAAGCGCACGAGCTCGTGGTCGTCGACGAGGAGGATCTTGCGGGTCTCGGGCATGGCGTCACCGGTCGTGCCTGCGAAGCGCGCATCTTAGTGCGCCTGCGGGCCCGGCGTCACCGAGCACGGCCGCAGGCCAAAGCAGACCAGCGGGCATGCTATACTGCCAGCTTCAGTCGCGGGGTGGAGCAGTCTGGTAGCTCGTTGGGCTCATAACCCAAAGGTCGCAAGTTCAAATCTTGCCCCCGCAACCAAAGCATTCGAGTGCTGGCAAGCACTTGCGAAGCCCGCTGAAGGTTTGAGCCTGGCGGGCTTCGTCGTTTCCGGGCCGCTTCGGCGCCTTTACCCAGCCTTCACATCGGGCGGTCAACGCGAGCGCCGGCGCACCCGTTGGGCAGCCATGAAGCGATGCGACTTCACTCGATGCGAGAGGGCTGTCATGAAATCGATCCGGATCACGCTCATCGCGGCACTGCCGCTGATCTTGGGTGCATGTGTCGTCGCGCCGGTGGGCGGGCATCACGGGGCGCCGGCCGGGGTGGTGTACGTGGCACCCACCTACGCGCAACCAGGCACCGGCTTTGTGTGGTCGTACCACGCGACGTTCGGTTGGGGGTGGCGACACCACCGCCACGGCTGGCATCGCGGCTGGCGCTAGGCGCGCGCGCGGCCGCGGGTCAGGGCGCAGCCGCCACCACCTCGTGCACCAGCCGCCGCAACCACACCAGCCCGGGGTCGTGTGACTTGTAGCGGTGCCACTGCATCACGCACTCGAAGCCGGGAAACTCTACGGGCGGGCGCACCAGGCGCACCGGCATGGCATGTTCGAGCAACTGCGCCAGGCGGGTGTGCACGGTGGCGATGCGCTGGGTGCCCACCACCAGGCGCATGGGCGAGGTGAGGTTGTAGGTGAGCACCTCGATGCGGCGCTCGATGCCGTAGCGCTTCATGAACCAGTCTTCGAAAGTGGGCGCGCGCTCGGGGCCGAGCCAGGTGCTCACGTGCCCGGCTTCCAGGTACTGCGCCATGGTCAGGCGGCGCCCGACGTGGGTGTTGCCGTTCCAGACGACGCAGGTGTAGGTGTCGCGGATGGCCACTTCAGAGGGGTGTGACTCGGCGCCGAAGCGCGGCGGAATGATCAGCAGATCGATTTCGCCCTGGTCGAGCAGGGCCGGGCCCTTGTCCAGCGGTTCGAGCGCGAAGGTCACGCCGGGCGCCTCGGTGCAGGCGCGGGCGAGCACGCGGTCGAGCAGCACGGCCATGATGTAGTCGGAGGCGGCGATCACGAATCGCCGCTTGGACTCGGCAGGCTCGAACTGCGGACGGATGTCCAACGCCGAGTCGATGCGCAGCAGGATGTCGCGCACCGCGGCCTCCAGGCCATCGGCCAGCGGCGTGCGCACCATCTTGCGGCCCACCTGCACGAACAGCGGATCGTCGAAGTGCTCGCGCAGCCGCGCCAGCGCGCCGCTCATGGCCGATTGCGTCAGGTGCACGCGGTGCGCGGCACGGGTGATGCTGCCTTCGGCCAGCAGTGCGTCCAGTGCCACCAGCAGGTTGAGATCGAGGCCGTTGAATCGCATGGCGCGCGATGCATCGGTGCTATCGATGCGAAGGATCGGAACAACCCATTTTACAGATGTGTGTCCGCTTCCTATCCTGCCGATCCATGGGGCGGGTGCAGGCATTGCCAGCACGAGCAACGGCCGTACCGCGCCCGGTACCACCACATCACGCCGCGAGGGGATTTCATGGACATCGGACTGGCCATCGCCGTACGCAACCTGCCGGGCAAGCCTCAGCATCTGCCCTCGCTGTACCGCGAGTTCCTCGCCGAGGCCGAACTGGCCGAGCAGCTGGGCTTCGATGCCGTGTGGGTGTCGGAGCACCACTTCGCCGAGGACAACTGGAACAGCGCCACGCTGCCGATGCTGGCCGCTGTGGCCGCTCGCACCGAACGCGTGCGCCTGGGCACCTATGTGCTGCTGCTGGCGCTGCACGATCCGCTGCGCGTGGCCGAAGACCTCACCGGCATCGACCTCATCTCCAACGGCCGGCTGGACATCGCCGTTGGCGCGGGTCCGATGGAGGTCGAGTGCAAGGTGTTCGGCATCGACAAGAACGAGGCTTTCGGCCGCACCTACGAGGCGCTGGAGTTCATGCAGCGCTGTTTCAGCGAAGACGGCCCGTTCACCCACGAGGGCAAGTACTACCACTACCCGAACGTGTGCATGCGCCCGCGGTCGGTGCAACAGCCCCATCCGCCGATCTGGATGGCGGCCATGGGTCCGCAGAGCATCCAGCGCGCCGCCCAGCGCGGCTACCACCTGGCCTCGGCGCTGCACTCGCCGCTGTGGAAAACCTACGCCGGTCAGCTGGAGGCGGCCGGTCGCAAGCGCAGCGACCACCGGGTGATGTCCGGCCCGCTGCTGGTGCACCTGGCACCCACGCGTGAGCTGGCCTGGGACGAGGCCGAGCAGGGCATGCATTGGTGCGTCGATTTCTACAACCGGCGCGGCTGGACCGCCCCGCTGCCGCCGGTGGGCGAACTGCGTCGCACGCCAGACGCCGGCATCTACGGCATCCCCTTCGCCGTGGGCACGCCGCAGGACGTGGTGCGCATCCTGGGCCGCTACCGCGAGGAGCCGCTGAACCAGATCTGCCTGCAGTTCCGCGCCCCGGGCATGGAATACGCCTGCGTCGAGCGCTCGCTGCGCATGTTCGCGGCCGAGGTCATGCCCGAGATGCGGCGCTGGGGCGCCCAGGCCTGACCGGGCCCGAACCCCCTTGGGCGATGGCGCGCAGCACCGGCGCACGGCGATGACGACCTCCCACGCCGCGCCGCGCCTGGAACTGGTCGCC
>JABWBN010000056.1 GCA_013360485.1 Burkholderiaceae bacterium
GAAGGAACACCGGCGCCAGCCAAGCGCGCGCCGATCCGCGTGCGCCGCGCCGCGGTGCCGGCGACGGGCTCCACCAAGGCACCGCCGCCTCCCAAGACTCGGCGTTAGGGTCTCATCCGTTCGCTCTGCCCCGGGTTCTCCCCCGTTGCCATGCCGGCCGGCTGCGCCGGATGCTCGGCCGTCACTCCCTTTCGTTTCCGATGTAGTCGAGCAGTCGCTTGACGGGGACCAGGATCTTCATCGGGAATCTTGTCGGCAGTGAGGTCAGGGTGCGGTGCGGTGAGCGGCCGGTGGACCTCGCCGGGCTCAATCCATCTGGGTCACGAACTTGGTGACCAGGTAGCCGTCGAAGGTCTCGGTCCCGCCTTCGCTGCCCATGCCGCTGTCCTTGATGCCGCCGAACGGGGTCTCGGCCAGCGCCTGGCCGAAGTGGTTGATGTTGACCATGCCGGCCTCCAGCCCGTTCTGGACGGCCAGGGCGGTCCGGGTCGATGTCGTGAAGGCGTACGACGAGAGGCCGTAGGCCAGCGCGTTGGCCCGCTTCAGCACCTCGTCGAGATCCCGGAAGGGGGCGCAGGCCGCGATCGGCCCGAACGGCTCCTGCGTCATCGCCATGCTCGCGTCGTGGGCGTGGCTGATCACCGTGGGCGCGAAGAAGCAGCCCGCCTCCGTCAGGCGCTCGCCGCCCGTCTCGATGCGCGCCCCGCGGCTGCGCGCGTCCTCCACGAACTGGCCCATGGCCTCCACGCGACGCGCGTGGGCCAACGGACCCATGGTCGTGTCCGGCGCCAGGCCGTCGCCCACCTTGATCTGCCGGGTCTTCGCGATGAAGCGCTCCATGAAGCGATCCCAGCAGGGCTCCTGGACGAAGAAGCGCGTCGGCGAGACGCACACCTGGCCGGCATTGCGGAACTTGAAGGTGGCCAGCATGTCGGCCGCACGGTCTATGTCGGCGTCGGCGAACACCAGCACCGGCGAGTGTCCGCCGAGTTCCATCGTCATGCGCTTCATCTGGGCGCCGGCCAGCGACGCCAGGTGCCGGCCGACCGCCACCGAGCCGGTGAACGAGATCTTGCGCACGATGGGCGACCGGATCAGGTGCTCCGACACCTCGGCCGGCACACCCCACACGACGTTCAGCACGCCCTTGGGCAGACCCGCATCGCGGAACATGCGCGCGATCGCCAGCACGGCGCTGGGCGCGTCCTCCGGGCCTTTGATGATCACCGGGCAGCCGGCACCGATGGCCGCGGCGATCTTGCGGATGGCCTGGTTGTACGGGAAGTTCCAGGGGGTGAAGGCGGCGCACACGCCCACCGGCTCGCGCAGCACCATCTGGCGGACATTCGGCAGCCGCGGCGGCACGACACGGCCGTAGATGCGCCGGCACTCCTCGGCGTGCCACTCGCAGTGCTCGGCACAGTTCACCACCTCGGCCACGGCCTCGGCCAGGGGCTTGCCCATCTCCAGCGTGATGCCGCGGCCGATCGCCTGGGCGCGTTCGCGCGAGAGCTCGCCGACGCGGCGCAGCACGCGGGACCGCTCCATCGGCGAGCTGTGGCGCCACGACGCGAACGCCCGTTCGGCGGCCGCGAGCGCGCGGTCGAGGTCCTCGCGTGTCGCGTGCGGCAGGTGCCCGATCGTCTGCCCGGTGGCCGGGTTGACGATCGCCTGCGTTCGCCGCCCCTCGGCGGCGACGAACTCGCCATCGATGTACAGGCAGGGATCCTCGTAGGCTGGGTGCGTGGGTTGGTTCATGGGTGGGGGTTCCTGTGCGGTGGATGCGAGGCCGGCAGGGATCAGTCCTCCTGCAAGGCGACCATCGCGGCGAGGGCAGGGTCCGGCCCGGGCCCGGGCTCGATGTCGATCGTGACCTGTTCGATGCGGCCGGTGAACGGGAAAGGGCAGGCGTAGCGGTCGCTGACGGGGCAGCCGTCGTCGCGACCGCAGTGCAGCCCGCCGGCGGCCGCGCCGAGGGGCCAGAGATCGTCCCAGCGGCCCTGGTCCAGCAGGTGGCCGTCACAGCTCAGCGTGACCCGGCCCGACGTGGGACCCAGGGCCACGCAGCGGAAGACCACCCGGTGCAGGCCAGGCGACAGCGGGGCGGGGCCCTCGAGCACGTTGGCACCCGCAGAACCGGCCAGTTCGAACACCGCCCGCCCTTCCTGCATGAAGAGCACGTAGCCGCCGAAGCGGCTGCCGGCCGAGAGGATGACGCCCTCCGCCCCGGGACCGACCACGACCTCGGCCGCCAGTTGCCAGGTGCGCCCCGCCACCGGGGGCGCCGCCTGCACGGACACGCGTCCGGTTCCGGGCCGGTAGACGTACCGGGTGCGGGCCGGCACCCGATAGGTCTCGAGGATCCGCTCCCGGTCGCGGTCGTCGAGCGGCAGCACCTGGTGCGCCCGGGCCTCCTCCCACCACAGGGCCACCAGCTCGACCAGCTTCTCGGGGTGCCGATCGGCCAGGTCCGTGGACTCGGAGAAGTCCTGGTCCACGTGGTAGAGCTCCCAGCGGTCGTGCTCGAAGTCGGTGCCCCGGACATGGTGGGTGACGGCCTTCCAGCCGTCGGCCCAGAGACCGCGGTGACCCAGCAGCTCGAAATACTGCACCCTTCGCGGCGGCGGCGCGTCGGGTTCCACGAAGGTGGATGCAAGGCTGTGGCCATGCAGCGGAAGCTGCTCGACGCCCCCGAAGACCGCCGGCGCCTCGACGCCCACGCACTCGAGCACGGTCGGCACGATGTCGACGCAATGGCAGAACTGTGGACTGATCGCACCGGGAGCCGTCACGCGCGCGGGCCAGTGGACGATGAGCGGATCCCGCACGCCCCCGCCATGGGTGTGCATCTTGAACCACTGGTGCGGCGTATTGCCGGCATGGCCCCAGCCCCGCGGGTAGTTGCTGAAGCAGTGCTCGCTGCCGAGGCGATCCAGGGCCGCCAGCTTCTCGGCGACGCCCTCCTCCAGGAACTGGTAGTGCCGGCGGATGTTCACGTCGCCCAGGTCGCCGCCCTCCTCGGTGGCGCCGTTGTCCGACAGCACGATGAACAGCGTGTCGTCGAGCAGGCCGTCTCCGCGCAGGGCCTCCACCAGGCGGCCGATCTGGGCATCGGCGTGCGTCAGGAAGCCGGCGAAGACTTCCTGGTGCCTCGCGCACAGGCGCTGCTCGTCGGCGCTCAGGCTGTCCCAGTCCCGCACGGCCGGGTTCCGCGGCGTCAGCCGCGTGCCCGGAGGCACGACCCCGAGCGCGAGCTGGCGCTCGAACCATTGTTCACGGACCCGGTCCCACCCCTCGTCGAAGCGGCCGGCATAGCGGTCGATGAACTCACGCGGCGCATGGTGCGGCGAATGGCAGGCGCCGAGCGCGAGGTAGGTGAAGAACGGGCGTCCCGGTGCGACGGCCTGATGGTCGCGGACCATCGCGATGGCCTGGTCCACCAGATCCTCCGTGAGGTGATAACCCGGCCGGCTCGGCGTCGCGATGGCGTGGTTGTCCTGGAAAAGCTCCGGATGCCAGTGGTCCATCAGGGCCGCCAGGAAGCCGTAGAACCGGTGAAACCCGCGCCCCAGCGGCCACTGGTCGAAGGGCCCGGCCGAGGTCCAGTCCCGCAGGCGCGCCAGGTGCCACTTGCCGACTGCCATGCAGTGGTAGCCGGCCCCGCCGAGCATTTCCGCCAGCGTGGCCGCGCGGTGGCTGATCTCGCCCTGGTAGCCGGGATGACCGGTGCACCAATCCGGGATCATGCCCATGCCTACGGCGTGGTGCTGTCGTCCGGTCAGCAGCGCGGCCCGGGTCGGCGAGCACATAGCCGTCGTGTGGAAGTTCCGGTAGCGGCGGCCCGCCGCTGCCAGCGCATCGATGTGAGGCGTCTCGATGGTCGAGCCGTAGCAGCCGAGGTGGGCGAACCCCACGTCGTCGAGAACGACCATCACCACGTTCGGCGCGCCCGCCGGCGTCGGGTTCGGCTCGAGCGGCGCCATCGGGGTCGGCACGCGCAGGCTCAAGGCGCGGGGCGCCAGATCGGCCCGCGCTCGCGCACCGGATCCAGCAACGACCAGTCGCCCTGCTCCACCTCGAAGCCCTGGGGGTACGGAGACCGCACCTCCATGCCGATCGCGCGCATGACCCGGTCGTCGCGGTAGTAGCAGCGGGTGGTCAAGGCCACCAGCGGCGGCACCAGGGCCCGATGCCGATCCCGGAAGCGGGTGATCGCCTCGGCCTGCACGTCGGCGCGCGCAGCGGCCAGACTGCCGCCGGCAAGCCGGTCCAGCTCCACCAGGGCGGTTCGCACGGCCGGAAGGTCTCGTCCCACCGAGGCCACGATGTCGGCAAAGATGCGCTCGTCGTCGGCGCCGGGGACGCCGTACTCCGCGCTGGCAGGGATCATGGCGCCCACGACCACGCGCAGCGCCGCACACTCGGATTCGCTCAGCGGTTGAGCCCGCGTTACGGGGATGGGAAAGGTCATCTCTGCCTCAGTCGAAGAGGTTGCTCAGCCGCTGCTTGATGTTGTCGGCGGCGTACAGCGCCAGCGCCTGGATGGTCGCGGTCGGGTTGACACCCCCGGAGGTCACGAAGATGCTGCCGTCGACGATGAAGAGGTTCTTCACGTCGTGGCTGCGACCCCATTCGTTGACGACCGAGCGCTTCGGATCCGTGCCCATGCGGGCCGTGCCCATCAGGTGCCACCCGGCGTTCGGCAGCGGCGCCTCGGCCAAGACGTCCCGCGCGCCAGCGGTCTGGAGGATCTCGGTGCCGCGCGCCATCGCGTGCTCCAGCATGCGCTGGCTGTTCTCGCTCAGTCGGTAGCGAATCCTCGGCGCCGGGATCCCGTCGGCGTCCTTGAGCTCGGGGTCCAGCGTGACGGTGTTGTGCTCCTCGGGAAGGTCCTCGCAGATCGCAACCATGCCGGCACTGCGGTCGAACACCTGGCGGAACGCCCGGTGGTGGTCGGCGCCCCACGGCACGCGTCCGGCCGCCATGCCCAGCATCGCGGCGGCCACCGGGCCCTGGCCGCGGACGAACTGGTAGGTGTACCCGCGAACGAATCCGCGCGTGCGGTCGGTCTCGTAGAACTGCTGGCTCCAGGTGCCGATGTGCGGACCGCGGTAGCCGTCCAGCGGTTCGTCGAAGTAGCCGCGCACCGACGCGTACGGGTGGAACATCAGGTTCTTGCCGACCAGGCCGCTGGAATTGGCCAGGCCGTCGGGGAAGGCCGAAGACCTGGAATTCAGCAGCAGGCGCGGCGTCCCGATGCCGTTGCTGGCGAGGATCACGACCTCCGCCCGCTGGAAGTGCTCCACGCCCTCGGCATCGATGTAGATCACGCCGCTGGCCATGCCGCGGTCGTCCACCGTGATCTCGCGCACCCGGGCCCGCGTCCGCAGCTCCACGCGCTGGCGCAGGGCCTCGGGCCAGTAGGTAAGGTCCGTGCTGGCCTTGGCACCCTGGGCGCAGCCCGCGATGCAGTGGCCCAGGTTGATGCACTTGGCGCGGCCCTCGTAGTCCTGCGTCGAGATCGCGCTGTCGGCAGCCCACCAGTGCCAGCCCAGCCGGTTCATCGCCGAGCCGATGCGCATGCCGGTCTTGCCCAGGGGCAGCGGCGGCAGGACGGCCTCCTTGGGGGGGTAGGCGGGATCGCCAGCCAGGCTGGCGATGCCCATCATGCGGTCGTTGAGTGCGAAATAGGGCTCGAGGGCCGCATAGTCCACCGGCCAGTCGTCGGCCACGCCATCGAGTGAGCGCACGCGGAAGTCCGACGGGTGCATGCGCGGGAAGTGCCCGGCATAGAGGATGGTGCCTCCGCCCACGCCGTTGAAGTTGGCGATCTTGATCGGCGAGTCATCGTCGTTGATCGGATAGTCCCCCACCCGACGCCGCCGGTTCGGGCTGGTTGCGAAGTCGCCGAACTGGCGCTCCTCCCAGTCGCGGCCATTGCTCGGGTACTCGCTCGACTTGACCCAGTCGCCCTGCTCCAGGCACAGGATGCGCATCCTCGTCTCGGCCAGGCTCCAGGCCACGGCGGCGCCCGAGGCCCCGGCGCCGATGATCAGGACATCGACACTGTCGTCCATCGTCGGCTCCTGCACTCAGGCCTGGGGCTTGCTGCGGCCCATCAGGCCGTGGTTGGCGATCGGCGGGTACGCGCGCAGGGCCTCCTCGTTCGGCTCCGTGCCCCAGCCCGGACGATCCGGCATCACCAGGTGGCCGTTCTCGTAGACCGGCACGTGCGTGAAGAGCTCGGCGTCCCACGCGATGCGGTCGATGTCGACTTCCATGATGCGCAGGTTGGGCACCGCGGCGCAGAAGTGCGCGTTCATCATCGTGCACAGGTGGCCGTAGAAGTTGTGGCAGGCCACGTTGACATCGTGCGCCTGTGCCGCCGCCGCGATCTTCATCGACTGCCAGACCCCGTTCCAGGGCGTGTCGACGATGGCCACGTCCACGGCCTGCTCGCGCAGGAAGGGCATGAACTGCTGCGCGCCGATGAGGGTCTCGCACGAGGCGATGGGATGGCGGCTCTGGGAACGCAGCCAGGCCAGCGCCTGCGGATTGAGGGTGTCGAGCTCCACCCAGAACATGTCGAAGTCCTCGATCGCGCGGAGGATCTTCAGATAGCCCTCGGTCTTGGCGTTGAAGTTCAGGTCCAGCAGGATGTCCATGTCGGGGCCGGCCGACTCACGGAGGATCTGCAGGTGATCGCGCAGGCCGTTGATCAGCTTGCGGTCGATGTTCAGCTCGGGCACGAAGGGCGTGCCGAAGCCCGCGCCCCAGCCGGCGATCTTGCCGTCCTCGTAGCGGAACATGTTCGTCTTGAGGCCGGTGAAGCCCCGCTCGCGGACCTCGCGGCCCAGGGCGCGCACGCCGTCGGCGTCGGTGATCTCGGGCTGGTAGAAGGGCCGGCGTGCAGCGCGCCAGGTCACGCAGTGCGACCAGTACACGCGCAGGCGGTCGCGGATCTTGCCGCCCAGCAGGTCGTAGCACGGCACGCCGAGCGTCTTGGCCTTGGCGTCCAGCAGCGCGTTCTCGATGGCGCCCAGCGCCTGCCCGATGACGCCACCGGACCCCGGCCGGGTCACGCAGTGCAGGTCCTCGCGGATGCGCTCGTGCTGGATCACCGACTGACCCACGACGCGCGCGCCGAGCTGCTCGATGACGTGCCCGACACCCGGCGAGCCGAAGCCCTCGTCGAATTCGCTCCAGCCGACGACGCCGCCGTCGGTCGTGACCTTCACGAAGTAGTAGTTGCGCCAGCCCGCGCTGCAGGACAGGGTCTGGACGGCGGTGACACGGTTTTGAGTGGGCATGGCTGACCTTGATCGATCGACGGGAAGGAGGGTGTGACACTCAGGCGTCGGCGTTGAACGGTGCGCTGCCGGGATGGTCCGCCAGCGCGGCGGTCCGCTTGAGCAGGTAGTCCGGGAAGGTGCCGCCCGCATCGGCCTTGCCGGTGCGGAAGAACTCGCGGACCCGCTCCGGCTGCTCGTGTGCGACGCTGGCGTCCGACAGCCCCCGGCGGACGGGGTACAGCAGGGCCCCGGTGCCATCCACCTTGCAGTTGAACCACCACTGGTCGTCGATCACGGTCAGGCTGCCGCCCCAGCCCACGGTGACGTGGCGCCGGATCGGTTCGCCGCCCTCGAAGGCGGTCTTCCAGAACGAGCGTCCGTCCATCGGCTCCGGCGGCGTGATGCCGGCGGCCTCCAGCACGGTCGGCGCGATGTCGTGGGCCTGCACGAAGGCGTCGCACTGCGTTCCGGCACCGATGCCCTGCGGGTGCCGGATCAGCAGCGGCAGGTGGAACGTCTCGGGGTCGGACGGGTAGTGGCGCTTGCCGATGAAGCCACGCCGGTCCCAGATGGAGTGCCCGTGGTCGGCGGTGACGACGATCAGCGTGTCGTCCAGCCGTCCATTGACTCGCAGCGATTCGATCAGGTGCCCGAACCAGCGGTCGCACATCTCGACCAGGCCGGCGTAGTTGGCCCGGGTGCGGCGCAGCAGGTCCTCCGGGATGTCGGGGATCTCAGCGTACGGCGAGATCACCTGCTCACGGCCGTCGTGCGGATCGTGACGCTTGCGGTAGTGCTCCGGCACGAACCAGGGCTCGTGGGGGTCGAAGCATTCCACGGTCAGGAAGACCCGCTCCGCATCGCCGTTCTGCTCCACCCAGCGCGCCGCCTCCTGCATCACCTGCGCGTTGAACCACTGCTCCTCGCGGACCCGGTCCCTCATGTTGAGCAGCGCCTTGCTGTCGAACCAGAAGGAGTCCTTGTTGGCGGCCTTCATCACCCGGTCGTGGATCTCGCTGAACTCGCGCGGTATCCAGCGCTCGATCTCCTCCTGCGTCGGCACCCGGCCGCTGCGCTGGTGGTCGGTCTCCTGCCCGCGAATGAAGGACCACTGGTCGAAGCCGCGCCAGAAGTTCTTGCCGGGCTTGAACTGGTGATAGAGGTCGGAGACCAGGCCGGTGCGGAACTGCTGCGCGGAGAGGATCTCCGACAGCGTGTGCTGCTCCTCGGGGATGGGCCCCCAGCCAGGGAAGTAGCCGACACACCAGTCGCCCTTCATGTGGCTGTAGTCGCCGTTGTGGAAGGGAAAGGTCCGCTTGCCGGTGTAGATGGCGCGACGCGCGCAGAGCGTCGGCAGCGACTCGGGGTAGGCCCGCGTGAAGCGCACCGACTCCCGGGCAAAGGCATCGAGGTTCGGGGTCTGGATGTCGGCCCAGGGGGTTGGCGTGCCGTAGCAGCCCAGCGCATCGAGCCTCAGCGAGTCGAAGATGACCAGGACGACGTTCTTGATGGGTGTGGCGGGCTTGTCAGGCATGGGGGAGCATGTCCATTGTTCGAATGCAAAATGGTAGCGCATAGCATTTCGCAAGACAAGCGGGCAGCACCCCACTGATCGACAATTTCACCCCGGGTTTATGCCCATCTCGCACGGGCGCCAAGATCGTCCACGCCGCCACCCGAGCCATCGCCACGACAGGACTCGGGTCGAGAATGACTTGCGCTGTCATGCTCCGCCGGGCGGCGGCGGCACCCCGCTCCCTGGCGGGGGCTGGATCGGCGTCAGGTGTCGGCGTTGAACGACGCGCTGCCCGGGACATGGGGCAACGCCGCCGCGCGCTCAAACAGGTAATCGGGGAAGGATCCCCCGGCGTCCGCCTTGGCCTGGCGGAACAGTTCACGGACCAGTTCCGGCTGCTGCTCCGCGACGCTGGCGTCTTCCGGACCGCGACCGACCGGATACAGCAGCGCCCCGGCCCCATCAACCTTGCAGTTGAACCACCACTGGTCGTCGATCACGGTGAGGCTGCCCGCCCAGCCGACCGTGACATGCCTGCGGATCGGCTCGCCGCCTGCAAACGCGGTGTTCCAGAACGAGCGTCCCTGCATCGGCTCCGGCGGGGCGACGCCGGTCGCCTCCAGCACCGTGGGGGCGAGGTCGTGGGCCTGCACCAGGGCATCGCAGCGCGTGCCGGCCGCAACGCCCTGCGGATGCCGGATCAGCAGCGGCAGGTGGAAGGTCTCCGGGTCCGAGGGGTAGTGGCGCTTGCCGATGTAGTGGCGCCGGTCCCACAGCGAATGGCCGTGATCGGCCGTCACGATGACCAGCGAATCGTCGAGGCGACCGCTGACCCGCAACGTCTCCATCAGGTGCCCGAACCAGCGGTCGCACATCTCGACCAGCCCGGCGTAGTTGGCCCGCGTGCGCCGGAGCAGGTCCTCCGGAAGGTCCGGGATCTCGGCATAGGGCGACAGCACCTGCTCGCGCCCGTCGTGCGGATCGTGCCGCTTGCGGTAGTGCTCCGGCACGAACCAGGGCTCGTGCGGATCGAAGCACTCGACGGTCAGGAACAGGCGCTCGGCATCGGTGTTCTGCTCCACCCAGCGCGCCGCCTCCTGCATCACCTGCGCGTTGAACCACTGTTCCTCGCGCACACGGTCGCGCATGTTCAGCAACGCCTTGCTGTCGAACCAGTTGGAGTCAACCTTCGCCTGCTTCAGCACGCCGTTGTGGATCGCGCTGATCTCGGGCGGGATCCAGCGGTCGATATCCTCGCGCGTGGGTGCGCGGCCGCTGCGCTGGTGATCCGTCTCCTGTCCCCGGATGAATGTCCACTGGTCGAAGCCGCGCCAGAAGTTCTTGCCCGGCTTGAACTGGTGGTACAGGTCCGAGATCAGCCCCGTCCTGAACTGCTGAGCCGAGAAGATCTCCGACAGCGTGTGCTGCTCCTCGGGAATAGGCCCCCAGCCCGGGATGTAGCCCACCCAGTCGCCCTTCATGAAGCTGAAGTCGCCGTTGTGGAACGGGAAGGTGCGCTGGCCGGTGTAGATCGCGCGCCGGGCGCAGAGGGTGGGCAGCGATTCCGGGTAGGCGCGCGTGAACATCACCGACTCGCGCGCAAGGGCATCCAGGTGGGGCGTCCGGATGCGCGACCAGGGCGCCGGCGACCCATAGCAACCGAGGGCGTCACGACGGAGGGAGTCGAACATGACGAGGATGACGTTCTTGACCGTTGGCACTGATATGGGAGCGTGTGAGTTGACGGATGTCGATTGATGGTAGCGATTATCAAAACGAACCGCAAACGACCTGCTCCGCCGCCGCCCCGCGCCCACGTGGTCCGCGGTCCGGACGCACCTCTGCCGCGTCTGATTTCGCCCACACGACGATGACGGCACGCCCTCGACACAATTGACCGCCGCTACCATCTGCACTGAAAATTCGCGCGTCGCAGACGCAGGCCGCGGGGGCACCGCCCTCGGCGCCCGGTGTGCCGGCAATGCCGGCACCCAGTCCAGGGGAGGACATCGATGGCCAGAGCCAAGGCAGAGCCCCAGAAGGCCGCCGTGACTCGCACACGCTCCAGCAGCGGTCTTCGCATCGAACAGGTCGCCGAACGCGCCGGCGTGTCGCCCATCACGGTCTCTCGCGTGCTGAACAAGCCCGAGGCCGTGTCGGAGCGGACGAAGGCCGCGGTGTGGAAGGCCATCGAGGAGATCGGCTACGTCCCCAACCGCCTGGCCGGAGGACTGGCCTCCAACACTTCGCGCACGGTCGGGATGGTGCTGCCCTACATCGACAACGTGGCGTTCTCGGAGCGGGTCAAGGGCGTCACCGACGTGATCCGCGCGCAGGGCTACACGCTGCTGCTCGGCCTCAGCGGGTATTCGCCCGAGGTGGAGCTCGAGCACGTCGTGTCGTTCCTCGGCCAGCGTGCCGCCGGCCTGATCCTGACTGGAACGGTGCACGCCGAGCGCACCTACAGCCTGCTGGCCCGTTCCGGGATTCCGGTCGTCGAGGTGCCGGTCATCTCGGGCCGCCTGATCGACATGGCCGTGGGCTATTCCGGGGAGGACGCCGCGTATGCGATGGTCCAGCACCTCGCGCGCTGCGGGTACCGCAAGGTGGGCCTGATCTCGACGCCGACGCTGAACGACCGGATCGTGCAGGACCGCCGAACCGGCTACCAGAAGGCCACCGCGGATTTCGGCCTCGCCCGCGATCCGAGCCTGATGGTCGAGACCCACGTGGGCATCGTCAGCGGCGCCAAGGCCTTCGTCGAGCTGATCGGGCGCCACCCGGACCTGGACGCCGTGTTCTGCACCTCGGACCTGCTGGCGATCGGCTGCATTCTCGAAGCCCAGCGCCGGGGCATCTCCGTGCCGGGCGACCTGGGGGTCGCGGGCTACGACGACATCGAGCTCGCCCAGGAGTTCCTGCCGCCGCTGACGACGGTGCGCCTGCAGCGCTACGAGATCGGCACCACGGCGGCCAAGCTGCTGGTCGAGCGCTTTCAGGGCCGCGAGCCCGCCCAGCGCGTGGTCGACGTGGGGTTCGAGATCGTCGTGCGCGGCTCGACGCGCAAGCCGCACGGCTGAGGCCGCAGGGGCCTGGCCGGGCGCAGCGTCCAGGTCAGTTGAGGCGGACGCCCGACGTGCCGTCGAACAGGTGAAACTGCTCCGCCGGCAGGCGGACCGGCACCCGGTCGCCGGCATGCACCGTGGCGCGCGGCGCCAGCACCCGCAGCCGCTGCCCGGCGAAGGTGCCGATCAGCAGCATCGTCGTGCCGAGCTGCTCGCAGACCTCGACGTCGAGCATGCCGGTGGCCGTCTCGGTGCTCGCCACCGTCACGTGGTCGGGCCGGATGCCGACGTGGATCGGCTGCCCTTCGTCCAGCCGATGGCCGTTCAGCGCGGCCGAGAAGCCCGGGGTCTGCAAGGTCCCTGACTGCACCCGCATCTCCAGGACGTTCATCTCGGGCGAGCCGATGAAGCCGGCCACGTACAGGTTCGCCGGCCGGTCGAAGATCTCCAGCGGCGCGCCGACCTGCTGCACGCGGCCATCGCGCATGATCACGATCTGATCGGCCAGCGTCATCGCCTCGGTCTGATCGTGGGTCACGTAGACCATGCTCTTGCGGATGCGGCGCTGCAGCTTGAAGATCTCCTCGCGCATCTGCACGCGGAGCTTGGCATCGAGGTTGGACAGCGGCTCGTCGAGGAGAAAGACCTCCGCGTCCCGCACGATCGCCCGCCCGAGGGCCACGCGCTGCATCTGGCCGCCCGACAGCTGCTTGGGCCGCCGCGCCAGCAGCTCGGTCAGGCCCAGCATCTGCGCCGCCGTCTTGACACGCTGCTCGACCTCGGGGCCGCTCACGCCCCGGATCTTCAGGCCGAAGCCCATGTTTTCCGCCACCGTCTTGTGCGGGTACAGGGCGTAGTTCTGGAAGACCATCGCGATGTTGCGGTCGCGCGGGTCCAGCGTGGTGACATCCTGGTCGCCGATCAGGATGCGCCCCTCCGTCACCGACTCCAGCCCCGCGATCATGCGCAGCGTGGTCGTCTTCCCGCACCCCGAAGGCCCGAGGAACACGGTGAGGCCGCCCTGCGGGAGGCTCAACGAGACGTCGCGAACGACTTCGACCTCGCCGAAGCGCTTGTAGACGTGCTCCAGTCTGACTACGGACATCGAATTCTCCGGGCCTCAGCCCTTGATGCTGCCTGCCGCGAGACCCCGCACGAGGTACTTGCGGACGAAGATCGAGAACACCACGACGGGCAGCATCACCAGCGTGCCGGCCGCGGCCATGCGGCCCCATTCCCACCCCGCGTACTGGATGAAGCCGACGATGGCCACCGGTGCCGTCGACGCCTGCGTGCGGGTCAGGATGAGGGCGAAGAAGAAGTCGTTCCAGGACTGGATGAAGCAGATCACCGCGGTGGCCGCCAGGCCCGGCCCCGCCAGCGGCAGCGTGACGGTACGGAAGGTCTGCCAGGTGGTGCAGCCATCGATCGCCGCCGCCTCTTCCAGCTCGCGCGGGATGGCATCGAAGAAGGGCTTCATCATCCAGATCACCAGCGCCAGGCTGAAGGTCAGGTAGACGATGACCAGCCCCATTCGCGTGTCGTGGAGCTCCAGCCAGCGGAACGAAATGAACAGCGGGATCGTGAAGGCCACCGGCGGCGCCATGCGGGTGATCAGGATCCACAGCCCGATCTGCCCCTTGGAGCGGAACCGGCCGCGCGACAGCGCATAGGCCGCAGGCACGCCCAGCAGCATGGCCAGCACCGTGGCAGCGGTGCTGCTGACCATGCTGTTGACGAACGAGAACGGGAAGTTGCCCTTCCACAGCGCCAGGTAGTTCTCCAGCGTCGGCGTGAACAGCAGCGAGGTGCTGAACATGTCCTCCTTCGGCCGCAGGGAGACCTGGATCAGCCAGAAGAACGGGAACAGCACCAGCAGCACCAGCACCAGCGTGGCGAGGTCCCCCAGCCAGAGCGGATGACGCTGCCGCCAGCCTGGCCTGGCGGGCGTCGCGGCGGATGGGGATCGGGGCATGACAGCCGTCTCAGGAGGCATGCTCGTCCTTCGCACTCGTGATCTTGTAGATGAAGTAGCTGACGACGAAGACACCGACGAGCATCAGCGTCGCGATGGCGCTGGCGTACCCCCACAGCGAGAAGCTGAAGGCCTGGCGGTAGACGTAGAAGTTCGTCACCTCGGTCACCTCGCCGGGGCCGCCGTCGGTCATGATGAAGATCAGCGGGAAGGCCTTCACGCTGTCGATCAGCATGAAGAGGCCGGCAACGACCAGCGTCGGCGCGATGAACGGCAGCCGCACATGCCAGAAGATCTGCCAGCGGCTCGCGCCGTCGATGCGTGCAGCCTCGATCGGGCTGTCGGGCACCATCTGCAGGGCCGCCAGTGCCATCAGCATCGCGAACGGGAAGTGCTGCCAGGTTCCGGCAAATACGATCGCCCAGAGCGCGGTGTCGGGATCCGTCAGCAAGGGCGGCACCGGCAGGCCGATCCCCGCCATGAAGCGGTGAAGCGGGCTGATGTCGACGGTGAACAGGGCCAGCCACGTGATGCCGACGACGATGGGCGGCAGCACCATCGGGATCAGGAGGGCCGATCGCGCCATCGACCGGATGGGCGTGTTGGCGTGCAGCAGCAGCGCCACCCCCAGCCCGGCCAGCAACTGCAGCACCACCGACGACACCGACAGCTTCGCCTGCACACCGACGGAGTGCATGAAGCGCGGGTCCTCGAACATGCCGATGTAGTTGCCCAGCGGCTGGCTGAAGTCCCACGCGCTGTCGGGATTGGTCAGATTCAGCGGCGTCAGCGAGGTGAGCACCAGGTAGACCCCCGGCGCGGCGGTCAACGCCGCCAGCACGATCAGGGCCGGGAGCAGGCCGAGAAAGAGCGACGCGTCGCGGCGGTCGCTCCATCCCCGGCCCGCCTGGGCCGCACTCATCACTGCGCTCATCTCAGGTCTTCACCCCGGCCCTGCGGAAGTCCGCGATGATCGAGGTCTGCGCCTGGTTCATCGACTCCCTGGCGCTCATCTGGCCCGAGACGATCCGGCTGATGGCCTGGTTGATCTGCACGTTGACCTGCGGATAGACCGGCACGGTGCGGTACTTCATGTGCCCCTGCTCGCCGAACTTGATGGTGTCCAGCACGATCTGCCCGGTGTCCTGGCCGTTCACGGTGATGAGCTTGCGGTAGTCCGGCGTCTCGTAGATGGAGCGCCGCGTTACGGACCCAAGGAACTTCTCCTTCACCATGCGGTTGATCAGTCGCTTGGACGTCGACCACTTGATGAACTCCCAGGCCGCCTCCTTGTTCTTCGAACCGACCGGAATGCCCCAGCCGTGCGACGCAATGCCAGGGAAGCGCCCCTTGGGGCCGCGCGGCGTCATCGCGAACCTGAGCGTCTTGGCCACCTTGGCCTCGGGCTCGGCATGGCTCATGCCGCCGACGTGCGTGACCATGGACAGGTTGGCCTTGCCGGCGCGAAGCAGCTCCTGCGTCTGCCCGTAGGCCATGCCCACGGCACCCGGCGGGCCGAACTTGCCGACGATGCGCGCCAGCTGCTCGGCCGCGGCGATGGCCTCGGGCGTATTGAGCGTCGGCATCAGGTCGTCGGGCGCGTTGCGGAAGATTTCGCCGCCGTAGGCGTGCAGCATCGGCGGATACCAGAAGCCCCAGTGGTTGTCGGTGAGGAATCCGTCGACACCGTCCTTCTTGTGCACCAGGCTGGCGGCCCGCTCGAGCTCGTCGAAGGTATCGGGCATGCCCAGCCCGGCCGCCTGCAGCAGGTCGGAACGCGTGGCGATGATCATCGAGGAGTCGGTTACCCACGGCACGCCGTAGACGACGCCCTTGGCGTCTTTGAGCGGGGCGACGGCGCCGGGCAGGAAGTCCGCGAAGTCGTAGTCGGGGCCGGCCTTGCGGGGATCGTTCAGGTATGGATCCAGCGGCGTCAGCCAGCCGTTGCCGATCCAGCGGTTGGTGAAGATGAAGGTGATGTTCAGGACGTCGTAGCCTGCGCCCTTGGTGGACAGCTCGAGGTCGGCCCGCTGGTTGTAGACCTGGAAGCCCGGGGTGTCGTAGTTGACCTTCGCGCCGGTCACCTCGGTAAACTCGTTGACGTACTCGGCCAGCAGCGTCGGATACCGCGCGCTCCAGCACGAGACGTTCAGCGTCACGCCGCTGAAGGGCTTGGCCTGCGCCAGCACCGCAGGGGCGCCGAGCAGCGCGCCTGAGGCCATGGCCGCGCCGCCGACGATCAGAGCCCGGCGACCGGGCTCGGGGGCCTGTTCGCTGTGTGTTCTCACCGGCGCGTGGACGGGAGCCCCCGACGCGTCGTCGGTGTGCGGGGACTGCAGAGGGATTGCCTGCTTCGTCATCGGGTACCTCCTCGCGCTTCAGCGCATGACCAGCCAACGGGCCCTCCGCACTCGGCGCCGGGCACCTCTCGTTGGCAACGATGGTAGCGCACATCAATCACGATCATCCATCTCTCGTTTACCCGGGTGCCCGTCGTCGGCATCGTCTGCACCACAGACCGATTCCACAGCAGATCCACCGCGTGATCCAGCGCCACCGGTATGATGGTAGCGAACATCAAATTGAGGGTCCCATGCGAGTCAGCGATGTGCGCGCCGTGCCGGTGTCGTTTCCGGTGCCCCCAGAACACTCTGTGCGCCTCGGCATCGGCCGCAGCGTCAAGCGAGACGCGGTTCTGGTTCGGGTCGAGACCCACGACGGCCATGTGGGCTGGGGCGAGGCGCACCATGGGCGCGCACCGGGCGCGATCGCACGCCTGGTGGACACGACCCTGCGCGAATTGCTGCTCGGCCGGGACGCCCTGGATGTGACGGGGGCGTGGCAGACGGTCTACCGGATGCAGCTGGCCAGCCATGGCATGGGCGCCGCCGCCGCGATGGCGCTCAGCGGGATCGACATGGCGTTGTGGGACATCCGTGCGCAGGCCTGCGCCTGGCCGCTGTACCGCCTGCTCGGCGGTGGCTCGCGGCCGGTCAAGGCCTATGCGGGCGGCATCGCGCTCGGCTGGCAGCCGACCGCCCAACTGGTCGACGAAGCGACGCGCCTGGTGTCCCAGGGATTCCGGGCCCTCAAGCTGCGCGTCGGCGATCGGCCCGGCCGCGATGTCGAGCGGGTGCACGCGGTGCGTGCCGCGCTGGGCGCCGATGTCGAGATCCTGGTCGACGCCAACACCGTCTATACCCTGGACGACGCACGCCGCGTGATGCCCGCCTTCGAGGAGGCCCGCGTGGCCTGGCTGGAGGAACCCTTTGCGCCGAACGATCGGCATGCCTATCGCACGGCTTCGAGGTTCGGCCGCGTCGCGCTGGCTGCGGGAGAGAACCACTACACCCGCTTCGAGTTTGCGACCCTGCTCGAGGACGGCGCCGTCTCGCACGTCCAGCCCGACCTGTCGAAGACCGGCGGGATCACCGAAGCCCTGCGCATCGCGGCGATGGCCAGCGCCCACAAGATCCCGGTGCATCCCCACACCTCGGCCACGGCGCTGAACATGGCGGCGTCGATCCACTTCCTGGCCGCCGTCGACAACCCGGGCTACTTCGAGGCGGACGTGACCACGCTGAACCCGTTCCGGGACCTCCTGGGCGGCGCTGCGCCCTATGCGCTCGACGAGGACGGCTGTGTGCGCCCCCTGGAGGGAATCGGCTACGGGCTGGAGGTGGATATGGATTTCATCGCGCGGCACCCTCTCATCGAAGGGCCCTGCTACGTGTAGCAGGAGCCGCACCTCTGGAGCCGAGACGGCAGGTCCCGGAGATGGAGCGAAGCCGAATCGGTTGCGCTGGCGCCAGGGCAGCTTTGCAGCGGTTGGCGCAGACTGGATGACACAGTGGGTGGAGCCAGGGCGCCAGCGCTGCGTGACCTACCATCACGCCCGTCATGACCGCCCCGATCACCACCGCCGAACTGCTCCAGGGCGATTTCTCGGCCCATACACCCATGATGGGCCAGTACCTGCGCATCAAGGCCGAGCATCCGGACACGCTGGTCTTCTACCGGATGGGGGACTTCTACGAGCTGTTCTTCGACGACGCGCGCCGTGCCAATCGGCTGCTCGACATCACGCTGACGACGCGCGGGCAGAGCGCCGGCGAGCCGGTGGTGATGGCCGGCGTGCCGGTGCATTCGGTCGAGAGTTATCTCGCGCGGCTGATCAAGCTCGGCGAGGCGGTCGCGGTGGCCGAGCAGGTGGGCGATGTGGCCACGGCGAAGGGGCCGGTCGAGCGCAAGGTGGTGCGCGTGGTGACGCCGGGCACCGTCACCGACACCGAGCTGCTCGCCGAGCGCGCCGACACGCTGCTGCTGGCGCTGCACAAGCAGCGCGTGAAGGCGACGGCCGCGGCGCCGGGCGGCTTCGT